>NZ_JBMSEF010000005.1:0-296759 GCF_049446235.1 Enterovirga sp. CN4-39
GACAATCTGCGGACGGCTCGCGCCAGTGATGCGAACGGTCTTGAGCCCCGGCGGATGATCCAGCTGAGACGCGAAGAGAAAGGCGGATTGGTCATCCACCCCGAACCGCGTGGCGGCGAAATCAGCCCGCTGCGAGGTCAGATAGATGCCCGAGGGGAAATGAAGCTCCCCGCCGGTCGACGTGACCTGAGCGGCGGCTTCCTTGATCGCAGCCCCGTCATCGGTGCCGTAGAGCGCCTGGACCGGAAGGCTCGAGATATTCCAGCTGGCGAAGGTTCCCGAGCCGCTGATGCCGAGCACCGAGATCGAGAGCGAGCCGTTGCCGGCATTGTAGCTCGTGACCCGACCCCACATCCATGCGCCAGTGTTCGACGTAGGCGCTACCTGAACGATGTTATTCGCGACCCATGCCCGACCGGTCGATGCCGTGAACGTCTTCGTTCCAGTCCCGATGGCAACCGAGCTTGTCGACGTGCTCGTATTGTTGGTGTTCGCGACCGTCGTGCTTGCATTGGCCGCCATCGTGACGGTGGTCGCGGAGGTCCGGGAAGTGATCGTGGAGATCATCTGGCCGCCACTTGCCCCGGCACGCTTCAGGATGACGGTTTTGCCGACGTCGCCGGCCGTGAACGCCGCCCCCGGGCAGGTCAGGACCGCAGACCCCGCCGTGGTGGCGCAGCCTTCGCGCCGGACACCATCGCCCCTCGCCCCGAACGACTTGACGCTGTAGCGCCCGCGCTTCGCGAACTCGCCATCGACGAAGTTGCGGTTCACGGCGCGTGTCGCGTCCGTCGGCGTGTCCTTCACCGGCGGCGAAGGAAGGCTGGCCTGAGCGAACGCGAGCGAGGGCGGCAGCAGGGTGAGGGTTGCCGCGGCGAGACGGTTCAGCATGTGATTATCCGATCAGGAGATTGCGAGGACGCCGCCGGCGTTCCAGAGCTTGCCGGACTGTGCCGGTAGGGAGGTCGGTAGGAGTGGCGCCACCGCCTCGAGCAGGGCGATGAGCGCCGCGGCCCCAAGATTGCCCAACGCGATCTCGGCTGCAGCTTGTGCCGAGAGATGGGCGGCGGCGGCCGATTCAGCCGTCGCCGCGGCGACCTGAGCGCCAATCTGCGTGACCCGCTCGTCGATCGCCTGGAGGATGGCTCCATCTTCCGGGATGTTCTTCAGCCGGGTCAGGTAGGACGAGACCCGCGCGCCGTAGACCCTTGGATCGGTGTGCTTGATCCAGCGCAGCACGAAGTACGGCGCGTTTACGAGGGTCTCGCCGGCCCAGGCACGTGCTATCCGCATCTGCCCGGGCGCGAGCACCTCCCGAACGGCCGTGACGCCCTGGCCGCTCTGCAGGAAGACGATGTCGTAGGGCAGGACGGCGAGGTCCCAGGCGACGTCCTGGCCGACGGCGATATCCGAGCCATTGGTCAGCGTGATCGTGCCCTCGGCATAGATGAAGTCGATCGGTGGATCGGCCATTCGATATCGCTCCGACGCGCAGGCGCGCCCGGTTCAGACGGGAAAGGCGAGGTGCGTCAGGCGCGGGTGACGGAAACCGGGTTGTCGATCGCGGCCCGGCGTGCCTCGATCCCCTTGGCCTTCAGGAGTGCCTGGAAGCCGGCGCGCTTCTCGCGGCGCTGCCCGAGCTCGCGGATCTGCCGCTTGGTCTGGGCCTGCTCTTCCTGCAGCGACCAGAAGCGGTCCGCATCGGCCTTGATGATGGTGGCGAGCGCGTCCGCCGTCGTGTCCTGGGCCGCGGCGAGCCGTTCGATCCGCTGCGAGGGTTGTCCGGCGAGGTGCGCCTCGGCCTCCGGCGCCATCGCGACCGCAGCCTGATAGCGGGTTGCGACGCCCTCGAAATGCGCATCCACGTCGGCCGCCACCTCATCGGCATAGGCCTCGGGCGTCCGGCCGACCACGACCTCTTGCCCGGCCTTGACCTTACGGCGGCGCCTCTTCGGGCTGGCCTCTCCCTCTGGCTTGGCCATCAGCGAGAACCGCTCCGGCCGGCAGCCTGGGGCGGAGATCCGCACCTCGTGCGGCCCGGGATCGGTGAAGGAGAGCGCGATGTCGCTGCCATCCGACACGAACCTGCCTTGGAAGGGTCCGGTGATCAGCACCTCCGCGCCGGCGGGCACGCCGGTCAGAACGACGTGATCGACTTCGTCGGCCGCGACCTCCACCTTGTCGAGCTTCGCGCCGATCGCGGGCTTAAGCTGGGGCCCATCGGCGCCGGACGGCCAGTGCCAGAACTCGCCCGTGAGCGGCGGGACGTCCTCCACCCGAGCCACGCCGTCGGGCAGGTTCGCTCGGATTCGCTCCACCATCTCGGCCGGAGCCGGATAGGCGGTCGAGTTCTCGCCGACATAGCTGCCGGCCTCGTCCAGGAACCACAAGGGCATCAGAACACCTCGAGCGCGGTCCAGCGGACCTGCAGGTCGTTGGCGAGCCAGTTCGTCACGTGGATGCTGGCCGCGTCGTAATCGATCCACCAGCCGCCGTTTTCGGTGCCGCCCGTGGCACCACCCCCGCTGCCGGCATAGACGCCCTCGAACCTGAAGGGGCTGCACCACCGCTGCGCCATGGCGGGGTTCAGCGGGAAGGCGTTGTAGAACGTCTGGGTGTTGGCCTTACCCAGGTACATCCAGTGCCCGATGTACTGGACACCGGCGGCCTCCTGGATGGTCCCGGCGAAGGGATTGTTGATCGCCCGAGCCAGGGCCACGATGACGTCCGGCTGATGGCCGAGCCCGTGCGGTATGCTCACGACGTTCGCCGGCCTGTTCGGAAGCCCGCTCTGGGGGTTCTTCGCAACGTCGTTCACCCCCGAGGCGTAGATCCGGCCCGGGTAGTTGTCCGCATCGAAGAGGAGCCCTTCCAGCGGTGCCGTGAGCGCGTCGTAGCCAGGCTTCGACAGCCTGATCTTGAAGCCGCCCCCCGCGTTCCCGATGATCAGGCGCCGGCTCATCCCTGCTGCCTCATAAAGGCGACCCAACGCACCGTGATGCCTGCGGCCGGCTGCGTGCCGTTCGGGGCATAGCCGGCAACTGCCCAGAACCCGGTCTGATCGACGTAGACGTGGACCGGGAAGAGGATCTCCCCGGCGTCGAGGCGCCCGCATTTGACCATCGGGGCCTGCCCGACATCCCGCCCGAACTCGATCCGGATCCCGCTCGTACCGCCCGGCACCACGAAGATGCCCGCCCCGAGCTGCATCAGGTGCCCGCGGCTCGTCGAGAACAGGAGGTTCTCCTCGCCCGTCGTCAGTGCATCGAACCCGGGCTTTGAGATCCGCATCCCCTCTGCGAAGAGGACGATCCGGCGCGCCATCAGGAGGTCACGCAGAAGAAGTTGAACGCATCGCCGGCCGGCAGCGGATGCTCGGCCAGCTGCCAATCGTTCGGCATCGTGATCATCATCCGGCCCTGCTCGACCACGACGACGTAGGGCGTGCCGTCCCGGTACATGGCCGGGCCCGCATAGGGCCGCGTGTAGCGGCTGACCTCACCCGTGAGTTGGCTGCCGCCGCGCTTGATCGTGAACATCACGACGGGGATGTTGCCGAAGGCCTGCTCGAAGACGTGCCAGGTGTTCACGCCCGTGATGAAGCCCGCGGCCGCAACCTGCCCGTAGCTCGGCCGGCTCGCCGCAAACGAGATCTTCTTGCGGTCGTTCACATCGTCCAGGGCAGCGTCGTAGCCGGGCCGCGAGATGCGGCAGTCCACCTGGCCGGCGATCTCGCCGATGAGGATCCGGCGGGGCATCAGTCCCAGAACTCGATCCGACCGTTGCCGCCGGAGATCGAGATGATCCCGGCTGTCACAGTGCCGAGGTTCGCGGAGATCGCCGAGAGGCTCTGCGCCTGCATCGCGCCGGCCGAAACCGTCCCGTCGGCGATCAGGTCCCCGCGGACGGCCACGCGCGCCTGGCCACCGACTGTTGCGATCGAGAAGAAGTAGTCGGGCGCGATTCCGACCCCCGGTGCCCCGATGAGGAACTTGTCCACGGCGACGCGGAATTCCGAGTTCACCGGGCCCGGGCTGCCATCCTGCGTGATGAGCTGGAACCCGCTCCAGTACCCACCGGCCGCGACCTTGACGATGTAGCTCGCGGTGAGCTGGCCGTTGATCAGAGCCAGAGCGTTGGCCTGCTGCGTGACGCTGGCCGAAAGATCCCCGACGGAGGCGACCACTTCCTGCGTCGCCTGCGCCTGCGCTTCATCGGCGTCCGCTAGAGTGGCGAGGTTCTCGGTAACGGTGGCTGAGAACTGCTCCAGCTCGCTGGAAACCTCCTGCGTCGCCTGAGCCTGAGCCTGATCCGCTTCCGCCAGAGCCGTGAAGGTCTGGGAGACGGTGGCCCCGCTCTGCTGGAACTTGGCAAGGACCTCCGTCCCGAAGATGGCGTAGGCACGGTCGACATCCACCTCGACCGCCTGGATCTGCCGGATCGCAGCCTTGCCGAGGTCTGTCGCCTCATCGCCGATCACGAGGCTCTCGGTCGCGAGGTCCGCGGTGATCTGAAGCTGGTCGAGAACCTCGAAGCGGCGCGCGATCTGCTGTTCGAAATCCTCCGGCCGCAGCCGCATGAACACGAATTCCGGCGAGACCACGAGATTCGGCGGCACGACCTCGACCACCGACGATGGCCCCTGGACGCCGCCAACGGTCACACCGGCAACGCGGACCCGGATGGTGGGCGCGCCACCCACGACAGCCTCGAAAGTGGTCCGGTCGTCCGCGTAGGCGCGGACCCAGCTCTCGCCGTCGTAGCTGACCTCGCCGACATAGCTCACCGCGCCGCGGGCAGGCTGCCAGCCTGCGGACAGGATGAGGTCGACGCCGCGCTGGTAGACTTGTGCGCCGAGCGTCGTGATCGTCGGGATCGACTGCGAATAGATGTCCGGGATCGACGGGAGTGGCGGAACGCCCGACTCCGTCACATCGTAGACCTCGGGCGCATCCACGACGCCCTTCAGCGTCATGTGCTCGCCGTCCTGGTCCGGTGTGCCTTCCGTGATCAGGACGCGGAACGAGCGCGGCTGGGCCGGCGAGAAGTTGGCGAGCGGCTGCTCCGCGGTGTCCTTGCGGGCGAGGGCCTGCCAGAGCGTCATGCCCTGCCGGGCGGCCTCGGCGTCATGGTCGCTCGCGTTGACCGTTGCGATGGCGTCCGAAGGCCCGCGCAGGACGCGCACCGGCCCCCATGACTGCCCGTTCGCGCGCTGCACCTCGATGTAGTGGTTCAGGGCGCCCGCATCCCAGGATGGGGCCGGGTTGAGGGTGAGCCTGCGCGTTCCCTGGTCGAAGGCCGTGACCTCGACCGACCGCCCCCAATCCTCCGGCTGCTCGCTCGACAGGACGACGAGGTCGCCGAACTTCAGGAGCTTGCCTTCGGCCCCGGTCTGCCACGAGACTGTCACGCGCCGATACTGGCTCTCAGCGGCATGGAAGCGGACGAGGCCAGCCGCCTGCGCACGCCGCGTGACGCCCGTCACCTCGATCTGCGCTGGCTTGGCGAGCATGACCCCGTCAGGGGCCGACGAGACGGTGGCCAGCTTCCATGAGGTCTCGTCGAGATACTGCCCAACCACCCCGTCCGCGAACTGGTCGTTCGCGAGCACATAGTCGATCGTGAGGCTGTCCCGGACGATGTTGAAGTCGTTGAAGAGCATGCGCGGGATGCCGCGCGGCTCGTCGCGCACGATCGTCAGGCGGTCGCCCACGAAGGCCGGCCGCGCCCGCCCCGCTTTCAGGATCGTCTCGAGCGCCTCGTCGAGCGAGACCGGCTCGGTGAAGAAGTGGTCGAAGCAGTGCCCCTGCGTTTCCCAGAAGGCCGCGTAGTTCACGAAGCTCTGGAAGTCGACGTGGCTGATCGGCAGGCCGGCCGAGTAGTCATCGTTGCGCCAGGCATCGAGCGCGGCCCAGGCCGGCGACCGCGTCGGCTGCTCCACGAACTGGCCGGAAGCCATGTCCCACACCGGCAGGATGCGGGTGGAGATGACGTTGACCTTGCCGTTGGTGACGCCGGACAGCGACTTGTTCGCCTCGGCCCGAATGGCGATCGTCGACACCGGAAAACTCTGCGGCCCGTCGATATGGGCGCGCAGCGCGGTCCACTGCACCGAGTCCTGGCCGTTCACCTCGTCGCTGTCGTTCAGGCTCGGGTTCTCGCGCCGGACCCGCACCTCGTAGCGGCCGGGCTGGACGGTGATGTGCTCCGTCACCCGAATTTGGGACTGCTTGGCGAAGGTGTAGGGGTTCGTGAAGATCGGGAACCAGCCGCTCGTCGGGGCGCCCGCGGCGTTCACGAACCGGGCCTCGACCACGATGAAGACGCTCGTCGGCTTGAGCTTCCCGCTCTTCTTGTCGGTCTGGAAGCAGCCCGACGGCCACACGAAGTCCACCAGGATCTTGCGGGCAGTCGTCTCCGCCGCGTTCGCCGTGAACGGCGCCGACCAGTCCTGTGTCAGCTCGATCCCGCTGACCTCGCTCGCCGTCACGACGTTGACCGGAAAGAGCGTGACCTGCTCGCCGGGGTTCAGCATCTGGAACGAGAGCCCGGGGAAGTCCGGGTTCGTGCCGCCGGCCTTCGTCCAGATCGTCGTGTCCCCGATCCGGATCTCTTCGTGGTCGTAGCGACCGCCCCCGATCGAGAACAGCGCGTACTCGACCATGCTGTCGCCAGAATACTCCGTGTAGGAGGGTGCGGCGAGGTCTGGCGCCTGGATGCGGCGGCCATATCCGACCGGAATGGCTTGGAGCGGGCGCGCCGCGTTCGCCGAGAAGGCGAAGGAGTAGAGATCGTCGGCGTTTTGTTGCGTCTTCCCGGCCGGCTTCGGCTTGAGCAGGAACGACAGGAGCATCGAGCCCCCGGCGATCAGCACCGCCGAGAAGATGCTCGCCCCCACTGTACCAGCACCGAAGACCGCCGCCCCCGCCCACGGGGCCAGGGCCGAGAGAGCGATCAGGCCCACCAGGGCCATGATGCTCTTGCCGCCACTGCTGCTCCCGCCTGACGACGAACCGCCGATCCCGGGTCGCGACAGGAAAGCGACGTTGTCGTTCAGGGCGAGCTTGTAGCTGTCCCACTCGGCCCGGCCGTAGAACTCGCCATTGATGACGAGGACGGTCGGGAGATCGAAACGCCAGCCCGAGCGCTCCAGGAAGCTGGTGACGCTCTCGCCCATGACGGCCTCGGCCGTGCGGACGGGCAGCACGAGCCGCTCGTCCGGGCACGGCTCCGCCAACTCGGGATCGTAGACCTCGAGCTTGTGGGCGACGGCAAGGCGCATGGTCAGGTCTTGCGACGGAAGAACCGCAGGTAGTTGAAGCCCACCGCCTTGAGCGACGGGATGTCGTCGGCCACGACCCCGTTCGCCTGGTCGGTGTGTACGACCACGCCCGAGATCGCCGGGATCACGAATGTCCCGAGGTGGAAGTCGCGCTTCGCGACGTTCCCCATCAAGACGATGTCGAGATCCTCGGGGTGCTCGACCTCTTCCCAGGCCTGCCGTTCGGGATGGCTCAGCATGGCCTCGGCTGCGGCCCGCGTGGTCGGATTGGCGAATGGCACATCCGGCATTTCGATCCGGGCGAGCTCGCGCTGCAGGTGCCGAGTGAGCCCGTAGCAGTCGAACGCCTCGGGCCCGCGCGCGCCGATGGCGTAGGGGCGGCCGATCAGGTCGGAGAGGAAGGCGTTGCGGTCCATCGTCATTCGCTGCTGTCCGTGAAGCCTACGATCCCCCAATCTCGCAGCGTGACGACGAATGTCCTGCTCCAACCGATGCGCGGGTCCGCGCCTCCATACGGCTCGATAACGAGATTGGCGTTGTTGGCGAGCGGGGCCCCTGTGCTGCCTCGCGCTCCCTCGAGCTGCTTGTTGATGTGGGCGACCAGGGCACTGCGATCAGGAAGCTCGACGGCCTCCGCCATAGCTTCGGCCAAGCCGCCGCGTTGTGGTCGGAACTTGATCATGACACCGCCATGAGCGAGGGGAAGGACTGCTGGTCGTAGACCTGACGCAGGAACTTGAGCTGACCCGGGCTGGCCACCACGATCTTGCCTTCGAGCGTGGTCGACTTCCGAGTGACGTTCCGGAGCTCCAGCGTGTAGGGCCCATGCCCTACCGTGTCCGGATCTGACGCGAGATAGCCCCTGAAGATCACCTTCACGGTCTGGTTCATCGTCACCGCCGAAGCGAGATAGCGGGAGACCTCCCGGTTCACGTTGTCGAGCCGGATGGTTGCCTCTGCCCCGAGTTGCCCGATCCGGGGATAGTCGACCTCAAAAGGGATCGCCTTGAAGAGCACCACTTGGCCGGCGTTCAGCGGCGCGCCGGCGTCGAGGCGCAGCATCAGGTCTTCCGTGTTGCGCACCGCCCGGATTGCCGTGGGCAGGCCATTCTCGACAAAGGCCGGGTGATGGAACTCCAGGGTGAGGAGCATCACCTCCTGGCGCGGCGCCGTGACGGCCGCCTCGGCCCAGGCATCGGAGACCGTGATCGGCATCAGAGATTCTCGACCTCGAGCACCATCGAGACCTCGGTGCGACCGGGGCGGGTCTCTCGCTCAGAAATGCCCTCCGCGCCGTCCTTGATGCGCACGGTCCGGGTGACGTAGCTGTTCGAGCCTGCCTGCCAGACCGGCATCGTGAAGGACGCCGTGCCGTCGCCGAGAGTGGTCAGGACGAACGTGCGGAAGGCGGCCATCTCGGCCGTCTTCAGCTCCCGCCCCCAGCGCATCAGGGTGATCCGGAGCGTGCTGGCGCGGCGCATGCGGGTCCGCCCCGATTGCATCGGAGTCTTGATGTTCCCGCCACCGAGCTTCTCGATGGCAAAGCTCGATCGTTTCGTCTCGTAAGGCACAGCGGACGGCCAAACCGGAGCAGCCATCAGGCGCCCCGCATCGAGTTCATGCCGTACCGGGCGCGGAAGGGTCGATCCAACTGGCCCTCCGAGATCATGCCCTGGATCATCTCGCCCACGATGATCTTGAGGCCGGGTCCCTTCGGACCGTCAGAAACCGCTTCGGACCGCACCCCGGCCCCGCTGTAGTTCTCGACGTAGACGACCGGCTGCTGCGGCGCCCCGGCCGGGCCGATCGCCGGCACGCCCGAGCCCGTCAGCGCGAAGCCGCCGGCGGCGAAGCGAGGGAGGCGGTCTCCGTTAATCGCCTCCAGAACCTGACGGTGCCGAGCAGCAGAGTTCGCATTCACGACGAACTCGCCATTGCTGAGGCGCGCCAGGATGCTGTCGGACGTGCCGCTGCCCGGCCCCGAGATCCAGCCGCCGTTCGCCCGGGCCGGGACAGCCGAGCCCCCGAAGAGGCTCGAGAAGAAGCCCATGAGGCCGCCCCCGGTACCCGTGCCCCCGCCGCCGAAACCGTTGAACAAAGCCGCGATTGCTCGATCGGCGGCCATGGAGATCAGGCGATCCGCAAGACGGTTGGCCATGTTGCCGAGAGCGTCCATCAACGACGCGCCTGACCGCAGATCGGACAGGAAGCCCCTCAAGCTTTCACTGGCGAGACTACGCGTCTCCGCTAGGGCGGCATTCATCCGGAGGTTGCTCTCGACGAATTCGCGCTGCGGATCGTTCTTGCCCACGCCAAGCGAGCGCATCTGTCGCTCGACCATGAGATCGGTCGACGTCATCCCGAGCTCGCGTCGTTGCTGTTCGATGAAGCGCTCCGCGTTGGTCTGCTGGATCGCCGCAGCGTTTCGAGCCCGAGCTGTGGCCTCGGCATCGATCTTGGCCCGCAGCCCGTCCGTAAGCTCCTCGCCGCGCTGGATCGCCTCGTTCTCAAGCTGGCGAGCCTGCTTTGACTTCTCGATCTCGAACGTCGTCATTGAGAGGGCGCCGCGGTGCAGCTCCAGCGACTGGGTCGAGTTCTTCGTGGCCTGCTCCCAGGAGCGGACCATCTCAACCTGTGCCTGCGTGGCCGGGGTTTGGCGCGTGATCTCGGCGATGTAGTTCCGGGTCTCGGCCGGGAAGCGGGAGACGTCACCACCGACCCGGTTCACGTTGCCGGCCCCGAAGTTGTAATCGGCGAGCGCGAGCGGGACGTTGCCGTTGCGGGCCTGAAGGCGCTCGCTCAGCATCCGCATCATGGCCGGGATGGCCTGCTGCGGGTCGAGAGGGTCGATGCCGTATTGGGCAGCAGTGTCCGGCATGAACTGCGCAATGCCCGCTGCGCCCGCCCTGCTTCGAATACGCCCGTTGATGATGTCCGGGTTGAAGCGGCTCTCCTGCCAGAGGACCGAGGCACCTAGATTCGGATCGACGTTGTAGCGGGCCGCCGCGGCGAGAAGCGCCGCCCGGTACTGCTCCGGAACGTCGGCAACGCCCTTTCGATAGCTACTCGGCGTGCGCAGCAGATTGTCGTTGACCGCCTGGATGTCGGTGCCCTGCGCCATGACGAGCGTGCCGACGGCCGCGAGATTGCCGGAGCGGGAGGCAGTCTCGATCAGCTCCGCATATTTCTGCCGGATGGTCTCCAGCTCGCGAGCATAGCCAGTCAGGCCGGAGAGAGCGAAGGCGTCCCGCGAGGCTCGGCCGAACTGCTCAGCCTGCGTCCCGCCGGCCTGGAGCCGCTCGCGGATGCGCTGCAGCACGACATCAAGCCCACCGGGCGCGTTCGGCGCCGCGAGCGCCTGCTCGAGCGTCGTCTTGAACTTCTCCAGCTGCTCAAGATCCGCCTGATCCGGGATGAACTGCCGGATGATGTTCTGGGCCGCGAGCGACGTTGCCCGCTGCTCCATCTCGCGCGCATCAGCGTCGGCCGTACGGCGAGCCGTGTCGAGCGCGATCATTACGGCGTCGCGCTGGGTCTCGAGCGCCTGCAGCGACATCGCCTGCGATTGAGGATCGAGGCCGCGGAACAGGGGGGAGTTGCGCGCCTGCTCGATCTGCCGGTTCAGCGCGTCGAGCGTGGCTTGTGAGATCTCGGGACCGTTGACGGCCCGCGAAACGGCCCGGCCGAGCGCGTCATAGGCGCCAGAGGCAGCGGTCTTGACGTAGTCCCAAGCCTTTCCGAGCGCGGAGGTCTTTGCCTCCGCATCCACGAGGGTCGGCCTCATGGCGTCCATGACGGCGCGCGTCGCCCCCGTCCGGTCGCCCTGCGCTTCGAGCGTGCGAACCAGCGTGAGCGTCTTCGCGTCCAGGAACCCGAGCCGCTCGTTCAGCAGCTCGGCGCCCTTCGCGAGATCGCCGCTGAAGGCCTTGGCCAGCATGGCTGAAGCTTCGGTCGCGTCGATCCCGAGCGTCTTCGCGAGATCGCGCGACGTAGAGATCATGTCGCCGAACAGGCTGACGTTGATCCTGCCGGTCGAGGCGAAGGACGAGGCCATCTCCCGCGCGGAGGACGCGGAAGCCTTCCCGGCCGCAGCGGCTGCGCTCGCGACGTCGTTGATCTGCCCTACGGTGGCACCGCTCGCCCGGCCGACGCCGACGAGCGACTGCTCGACCGCCTGCTGTCCGTCCGAATAGCTCTTGAACGCGAGAGCAGCCGTGGTGCCCATCGTAACCAGTGCCGCGACAGCGACCGTAACGGGATTGACCATCGCGCCCGCCCGGCTGCCGATGTCGCAGCGCACCAGAGATGCCGCCGTCGGCACCTTGCAGGATCTGGAGAACCTGGCCGCCCTGCGTTGCAGCGACCTGAAATGCCGACGAGCCTGAGAGCATCATCGTCGCAGCGTCGTTGACCTGCATGCCCAGGTTCTTCCAGGCATGGCCCTGCAGACCGATGGCGCGCATCGCGTTGTCATTCGCGACCGCGACATCCTTCAGCTTCGCCGGCAAGCGATCCGCGCTGGCGAAGGCCGCCTCGAACACAGCGGCAGAGGCCCGCGCGGTCCCGTCCGCGGCCGGGTTCACGCCGAGCAGTGAGTTAATGTTCGCCTGGGCTCGGTCGGTGGCCTGCGCCTCCCGTGCCGCTTGGGCGAGGCGCTTCCACTTCTCGATCTGGCGCTCAGATGCCGCGCCAGCCTTCTCGGCCGCGTCCGCGACGCCGCCGAAGGCAGCCCTGCCGGCCTGCTCGACCTCGTTGAAGGCGCGCTGAATGTCAGCCTTGCCCTCGACGCCGAGCCGAATTCCGATACTAGGAGGCATCTGCGCCCTCCCCGCTGTCGCGGAAGGATTTTAGGATCAGCGGCTCAACATGGGGCAGGACTTCCGCCAGGAGCGGAGACATCGCTCCCATGGCCTCAGCCAGAGCGATGATCGCCCCGAAATCGAGCCCGACCGGAACTGCCGTGATAAAGCCGTTCGCCCCCATGGAGCAGACCCGGACCTGACCGGCCGAACGCTGGATCACTTCCCAGGTGACGATGCCGTCCGGCGTTTGCGGGGTGTGGACACGGTAGGCGCATCCGGAGCACCGCTCGTCGTCGGGGTCACAGGCATTGCAGTATTCGGACCCGCCGCCGAAATGCCATTCGGCGAGGGCCTTGAGCCGTTTTTTTCGTCGGCCGCCACCAGAGCGGGCCGGGTATAGCCGTCGTCGAGGGCCTGGAACGCCGGCCACTCGTCAAGCAGGAGATCGATGTTCTCCGGGGTAACCTGGAGCGGAGCGCCTTCAGCGTCGCCGATGCCCTCCCATGCGACGATGCCCTGGTGAGCGAGCGACACGGTCATGGCAGCGTTCGCGTAGTGGACCGAGTCGCGATCGGCCGAGCGAAAGGCGTCGCCCGCCGCGGCTCGCGCAACCAGCATCATCGCGGCAGAGATGGGCCTCACCTGAACCCGGACGCCGGGCAGGAGGTCGATCCAGAACGGCTCGGAACCCTTCGGGGACAGCCTCAGCATGGGTCAGTAGCTCGCGACATCGTTGACGAGGGTGGCGATGCAGGTAGCGCCCGCCGCGCCGCGGGCTGCCTGCCAGTTGAAGGTCGCCTGGACGCCGCCCGGCCCCGACACGGGCTGCTTGGCGCGCGGCAGGTATACGGCCGGGACCAGGAAGAGGAGCGACGTGCTCGCGTCGATTGCCCAGCCGAACGAGATCTCGCACGGCGCTCCTGACTGGGCCTGGTCGAGCAGGACCGTGTCGGCGAACCGCGTGACGATGCTGCCCGACATGCCGACCATGCCAGGGTCAGCGTCCTCGATCCGGCCATCCGACCGGATGGTCTCGACCGGCTCGAGATTGTTCGTGAAGGTGAACTCGGCAGAGACGACGCTCGCGAGCTGCGCGCCCTCACGCTTCACGCTGCCGGTGAACTGCGAAAAGCGCTTCACCTCTGCAACGGATGGGGTCCCCGCCGCAGTGGCGCCGGCCTTCGTCTCGCCCTTGGCGATCAGGCCGAGCGTGGCCGAGAGCAGACCGGAGCGCTGCATCCCGATTCGCATCGTGTTGCCGCGGACGCCGAAGTTCATGCCGTAGGTCGGCACATCCGGCAGCCCGACCTCGATCGACATCGATGGGAGGGTCGAAGCGCCCGACGTGAAGACGTGCTGGGTGGCTCCTCCGGAGAGGGTCGCACCTGAGATGGCGCCGTTGGATGGAGCGGTCGCCGCAAGGGCGAAGCTGTTGCCGGCCTGACCGAGCGTGTCGTGCGTAATCGTCAGGGTGTTGCCGCCCGTCTGGGCGTATGTCGCCGCCGCGACCGCCGGGACGACGCTGGCGTTCAGCACGGTGACCGCATTCGTCAGAGTCGCGGCCAGGTTCGCCCCGATCTGGATCTGGTTGCCACTCGGCGCACTCGACACGAAGGTGAACGCCGTCCCGGCGATCGCGATCGTGGAGCTATTCGCCGGCTGGGCCGAGAATAGGATCGAGCCTTTCGCCGCGACCCCGCCCGACGTGGCCGGATTGCCGAAATACAGCTTGAGCCAGTTCCCGAAGTTGCGGACATCCACCGGCACGACGACGTCGCCGACGTTGTTGATCACATCGAACGATGGCGCGAGCGCCTCGCGACCGAAGCCGAGCAGGTCGTCCGCGATGAGCCCCTGCTCCTCGCCGAGGTTCGACGAGACGAAAGGCAGCCGCTTGTAGCCGCTGACCGGGGGAGTGCCGTAGACGCTCTCGAAAGCGCCAGCCATCAGGGCGTTCGCCCCTCTCGCGCGAGCCATGCTGCTTCTCCGTGAAACTTAGGTGAGAGGGTTCGTGACGCCGTAGGCGGCCACGAGGGTCACTTCGGCGAAGCGGGCCGTCTGTGCGCCTTCCGCTTCAATGACGTCCGCGACGGGGGCTTCGACGTCGAGGTAGTCGCACAAGCCGCCGAGCGACCGGTTCGCCTCGATCGCCTGCCCCAGACGGACCAGGATGCTGTCCATGACCGCGTCTGCCGTCTCGGTCCTGGTCCTGTTGGCACCGAACGCGACAGGGATGCGATGCTCGTAGAGGTAAGTCACCGGGTTCAGGGTGACCTCCGGCTCGCCGGGATCACCATCGTTGACGATCGCGACGGGATCCTTGCCGATCTTCTCCGGCTTGCCGCTGTTCCGGACCAGGTCGACTTCCGGGACCGCAGCCCGCACGAGCGCGACGACGGCCTGGATCACCTGTTCCCGCTTGCTCGGCATGATCAGGTCCAATGCCTCGCGATGAGGCCCGGCACGCGGTCGGCCCAGGCTTTCGCGATCCCGTCGATGTCGAGACGCTTCTGCACGCGTACCTGCGCGACGAGCACGAAGATGACGATGAACTTGCGCCCGGGGCGTGGGCCACTCGTCTTGATCGGCTGAAACGACTTCCTTCGCCGCCAGCGCGCGGGCTGCCTCATGTAGAAGGCGTCAGCCACAAGTACCCCGCCGCCCCGCCCTGGGACCCAGCGAAGCTTGATGCCGGTTTCCCGCTCCCAGACGGCGGGTGTGAGCGTGTGCCCGGTCGTCCCCCGACGCCTCGCCGAGGTCGCATGCCGCACGCCCGCCTCAGGTGTCGGTATGGCCAGGAACCGACGTCCGCGAGCAGAGATCGTGACCCCGCGATCGTAGGCGTCGATCAGCTTCGGCGCCTTCGACCAGACGAAGGCCGCAGCCTCGACGCTCTCGCCGGATTCCGGGTAGCTCTTCCCGCGCCAAGTGTTCGCGAGACGCTGGCCGAGGCCGGCGCCCCTGACACCGTCCCGGAGATCATCCTTCAGCCCGGCGGAGGCGTCCCGCATGCCGGCCGTGACAGCCTTGGCGATCTGCGTCTCGGCTCCCGAGAGCGCCTTGCGGATGTCATCGGTCTTGACGCTGAACCGCATCCCTACGGCTCGTAGACCTGAGCCTCGAACGTCTGCACGCGACCTATGTCGCCGGTGTCGACCGCCCGAGTGATCTCGAACTCGGACCCATCCTCGAACAGGAGGCTGTCACCCACTTCGCCATCCGGGATCTGAGACAAGCGAACGTCGACCAGGATGGCATCCAGCTCGAACGTGTTCTGGCGGACGACAATATCGGGCTGATGCCGCTTCTGGATGATGCGGGCCGGGCGCTCATTGCCGCTCGAGGCAGAGCGCCAGGTCACATCGGACGCCATGTTCGGATCGTCGAAGATCGCGTCCACAGCGCCCGAGAAGGCGTTCATCGCGCCGGCTTCGGCGCTCGAGCAGGAGAGGCTTCGACGCGAGCAGGCTCCGCCTCGTCCTCGACCTTGGCTCGATCTACCTTCGTCGGCCGGCGCGCAGCACCAGCCGCCGAGAACGCCTCGAAGTCCTCATCGGTCAGATCGGTGATCGCTCCCGCTGGGACGACCTCGATCTCCGGGGGCTTCACCACCGTGCCGTCCTTCATTTCCGCCGGCTTGCGGCAGACATGCAGGGTCGTGATCGCGAAGGCCTGTGCCATCGTCTTTCATCCTTCCAGACCTGTTGCGGGATCAGGCGAGTACGGTCGCCTTGAGGGTGGCGTTCGGATTGATCGGCACCATCAGCGGAGCCGACTGGGTCACGATCTGCTCGATCGCGACATCGCCCGGGATGATGTAGTTCCGCGGGAAGATCGGGAGCGCCTGGAACTGCGCGTTGACGTCCACGATGGCGCCGAAGCAGCGATACCCTGCACGTTCGGCCCGGTCAGGACGACGTCCTTGGGCGACATGAAGGGCGTGACCGCCCCGCCGACGCTGTAATAGTCGTTGTAGACGTAGACCTCGAGCCCGGCCCCAAGCGTTCCGACGTACCGCACCTCGCCCGTACCGTAGAGTCCGGTGCGGATATTCACGTCGTTGCCGCGCCGCGTCGTGTCCATCTCCTTGAGGAGCTTCTCGTCCTTCCGCGCCACACCCCAGGCGGCTGTGCCCATGGTGATGCGGGTCGGAGCACCGCCGAACTCGGCCGAGTGCATCGTGTCCATCCAGCTCTGGACGTTGTCGAGGATCGAGACGCCGGTCTCGCCCCAGCGCGCGCCGGAACCGAGAACGACGGTGTGGCCGGGCGCACGACCGAAATCGATCACGACGGACGGGTAGTCGTCGCCGTCGATCGTGACAGCCCCATCAATGATGGCCTTGGCGGCGAGCCACTCCCACCGGCGCTCGATCGCCGTGCGGTGGTAGGCGAGAATGTCCGCCTTGATGGCGTCATACCGGGCCTGCGGGCTGATCGCCTCCGGCGCGAGCAGAGCGCCCGGGCGCCGCGTGAGGGCGCGCGACGGCGTCACCGGGTCGGACGGCTTCACGTAGGCGGGCTTGAACCGAGCAACGCGACCGCCCTCCTCGTAGATCGGGCGCCCCTGCGCGAGAGGGGCCACGAACGGCGCGAGCTTACGCCCGACACGCGGGATCTTCTCGAAGTCGATGTACTCGTCGGTGGACGAGATCTCGTTCGGGAAGAGCAGGTCCAGCCAGTAGTTCACCGGCGAGTCCGTCTCGCGGTACACCCCGAGCAGGGTGTGCGTGTTCCAGATTTCGTAGCGATCGAACGCCATGACGAGTTTCCTTTCCTGGTCTTGGCGTCAGAGACGCTTGCGGATGACGATGTTGGTGGGGGTCGGCGAGCCGCGGAACGCCGCCGCCTTCTTGGCGTCGGTGTTGTAGTCGGCGTGCCAGGTGAGAGCGTCGGGGTTGAAGTTGCCCTGACGGTAGATCGCGATGCGGTCCGTCTGGCCCGCGCCGGTGACCACAGCGACGGTCGTGATCCCGATCGGGACGACGGCAGTGCTCGAGGTCTTCGCCATCACGAGGTTGCCGTTGGTATCTACGCCCACGACCGCGAAGGCGGCGAGGGTCGTGCTCTCGCCGACCGGGTAGTCTTCGGTAACGGGATGAGGGATGGCCGAGTTGAAGAGCTCGACCTGGGCGAAGTCGTTGCCGGTCTCGAAACCTGCGATACCGACGCCGCTATACGGGATGTTGGTGACGGCCATCACAGGCCTCCTTTTCTGGACTTCGGGATCCGGCCGTCAGGCCGTCTTCGGCGGGGCGCCGGTGGCGGCGCGGTAGTTCGCCACGATGCGCGACGAGGGGTTCGCGTCACCATCGGAGGGCTGCACGTGCGAGCGCACGTCCGTTCGCTCCTGCTTGGCGACGAGCTTGTCGAAGAGATCGGCGCGGACCTGCTCGACGGTCTTGCCCGCGGCGATGAACTCATCGGCCATGGCGGCCGTGACGGCCGTGCTGGTCCTGCCGGCAAGCGCGACGAGCTCCTTGATCTGGCTCGCGGAGCCGATCCGCTCCTTCGCGACTGCGAGCGTGACGCCCTCAGCCAGGAGGCTCGCGGCCATGGCGGGCACGCCGCCATCGACGCAGGCCTTGGCGATCTCGGCCGCTTCCGAGCGCTGGATCGCGGTCGGCGGCGCTGCCTTGGCTTCGGCGATCGCCGCGGCAAGCTTCGTCTCGTGTTCGGCAACAGTGATGGTCGGGCCCGCGCCCGCCGGTTCATTCGCCATGGTGGTCTCCCGTTGGCGGTGGGTGGCGGCGGGCAAGGCCGCCCGAGGACGCGCGCGTTTGCTCCACGCGCGCTGATCAGCCAGGGCGACGAGGCGCTCGGGCGGATGTTCGTAGAGACGGAAGTTGAAGGCCGTCGGCTCTGGCTCGTTCTCGTTCGCCGCCCGGCCCTGGACGCGGTCGGCGTAACCTGCCTCGACTGCCTGCTCCGGAGTCATCCAGAGCTCGGCCTTCATGTCCGCCCGGCACTGGTCGATCGTGCGTCCGGTCTGGTCGGCGTAGATGCCCGCCATCGCGGTCGCGAGCGCGGTGAGCGCCCGGATCTGCTGCTCGTGATCGTCGACGGTCCCGAACGTGAAACCGCTCGGGTCGTGCACCATCATGAGCGCGCCAAGCGCCATCACGATCTCGTCGCCGGCCATGGCGATAACCGAGGCCGCCGAAGCCGCGATGCCCTCGACGATGATCGTCTTGCGCCCCTTGTGGGCGACGAGCGCAGAGTGGATCGCCGCACCCTCAGTCGCGATGCCACCGCCCGAGTTGATGCGCACGACCACGTCGCGGTCGCGCCCGACTTCAGCAAGCGCCGAGATCACGTCAGCAGCGCTGAAGCTCTCATCCCAATAGAGATCGCCGACCGTGCCCGAGAGCACGATCTCGTTCCCACTGACCAGAACGGCCATGGTCACTCCTGGATGTTGTTCGGGTCCTGCAGCGGGTCGGGCTCGCCAGGCGCTTTCGACTTGGCGTCGTGCCGCCCGTCGCTCGTGTAGGAGAGGCCGAGACGATCGGCCCTCGTGTTGTCCGCCGCGTTCTCGGCGTCGATCGCTTCAGCGTCGTAGCCGCGCTCGCTGACCTTCTGGGAGCGCGTCGCGAAGCCTGCCCGGACCTCCGCTTCTTGCGCTTCGATGTCCTGGACCGGGTGGATGTAGGGCCACCGGGCCGGGATCCAGTCGACGCGATAGGCGTCCTCCCGCTTCATGCCGGCAGGGAGCTTCAACGCCCCCGACAGCAGCGCGAGGTCCATCCAGCGGACCCAGACCTTCCGGCACAGCTGGTAGACGACCAGCTGGTGCTGCCACATCTCGACCGCGCGCCGGAACGCATTGAGCGAGGCCCGTAGCGTCCGGTCGTTGAGCTGACCGTAGTCGCCGCTCAGCTCCTCGTAGAGGACGCCCGCCGCCGTCGCGACGCCGCGGAGCGCCTGGCGCACGAAGGCATCGAAGTTCGGCCCGACATCAGGTGGGTTCGACCAGGTGACGTCCTCACCCTCTTGCAGCACCTGCATGGTGCCGGGGACGAGATCGATCGGGGCAACGCCTTCCTCGTCAGGCTCGTCCGAGCCCGCAACCCCGCTCGTCGTGTCGGCCGCCGCCGTCTTGATGAAGCCAACGAGCATGGCCGCGTTCTTCTTGCGGACGAGCTCGGCATCGAGATAGGCGTCGAGATCGAAGAGGGTCTTCAGCGCGCGAGTGAGCCAGGGCTCGCCTCGGTCCTGCCCCGGCCTCAGCGGGCGATAGAGATGCGCGATATCCTCGGCCGGGACCTCGGTTTCATCGAGCCCCGCGCCAATGTAGACGCCCTCCCCCGGGTGCTCCTTGAGCATGAGGTAGGCGACACGCTGGCCGATGCCGTTGTAGCGGATCCCCGACTTGATGTTCTGGCCGGGGTCATTCCGCGTGTGCGGGCACTGGTCCCCTTCCATGAGCTGCAACTGCAGCGGGACCAGCAGAGGGTCCGTGCTCCGGCGCGTCCGGAGCCTGACGAAGCTCTCGCCCCCGTCGATCATTCCCCGGACGGCGAGCGCCTGTAGGCCGTAGAAGTCGAGCGCCCCGGTCGAGTCAGCCTCGTCTGTCCACCGGAGCCAGAGATCTGCGACCTGCTGCCGGAAAGCCGGGTCCGGCGCCGTGCTCTTCGGGACGATCCCGGTCCCAACGATGTTCGAGACCAGCTTGTCGGACGCGGCCGCCGCGTAGGGGTTCTTCCGGATCTGGTCCCGCGACTTCCGCCGCAGCTCGTCGAGCGCGTAGGTGATCGCCGCGTTCGGGCCGTGCCCCCCAACCACCCACGAGCGCGAGCGCCGGCCGGTGCCGCCGGCGACATCGTACGGCCGGACCTCCGTTCCGCCCGCGGGCGCGCCGGCGAGATCTGCGGACGCGAGCGGCGCGATGTACTCGTCCGTGCCCTTGAGCCTGAACCTGACAGGGGAGCCGGACACGTCAGAAGCCGCTCCGGCTCGTCAGCACGACCTGGCGCGTGCGCCGAACGCCCGAACCGCTCGTTGCGGCGAGCTCGCGCTCGACGTCGCCCAGAGCCGAACGGAGTTCGGCCATGGACCGATACGTCACCCGCCCCCGGCCTTCCGTCTCGACGGTCAGCACGCCGCTGGCGATAGCCGCCTTGAGCCGATCTCGATCCTGTGTCGTGTACGCCATCGGCTCACAGCCTCATCCTGAAGCGCACCGGGCGGGCACGCGGCCTCTGGCTCAGCGCCTTGTTGGCGATCACAGTCTCTGGCGCGGCCGCCGGCTCGGGCGCCTTGGCCCGATCGATCCCGGCAGCCGCCTCGAGCTCCCGCCAGTGCTTCTCGGCCCAGCGATCCCAGCCGCGCATGGCGGCGAGGCCGCGGGCATAGTTCGCGCAGTCGAGGACCTCGTTGCGCCGGCCGGGCAGAACCGACCATTCCCGTTTGGTCCGGCCCTTCTTCACCACCGTGATCAGCGTCTCGGAGGTGAGCTGCTTGATCTGGTCCTCGGTCACGTCGTCCGGGATATGGACAAACCGCGGCGGGAAGGCATCCCCACTCTCCGGCCGCTCGAGCGAGAGCGAGCCCATCAGCTCGGCCTTGCTGAACGAGACGCCGATCTTCAGCGCCTTGAGCCCGCGCTTGACCTTTTGCCCTCTCGCGTTCGTTTCCCGGGCACCGATCCCCAAATAGGGGCTCTCGTTACGGTCCAGGCCGTCGACCGCATGCACGTTCGGCCGGCCTCGTTGCGTCCGCAGGAACCCGGTGACCTCTGCCGTGAAGGCGCCCGAGTCGATCCCCCAGTCTCGGACCGACATCTCGGCCCCGCATTCGTGCGTCCAGGTCTCGCCGATCATCGCGTCGAGATCGGCCCAGACCTCCGGACGGTTCGTCGCCCCGGGCAGCACGCGGTGCTCGATCAGCCACCGTTCCCGGTTCCGGCCGAATGCCCAGATCCCGACCTCGAGCCGGTCCTTCTGGACGTCCACCCCAGCGAACAGGACCACGCCGCCGGCGGGCACCATCCCCGACCGGTAGCGGTCGCGGCGGTTGTAGACCGCCTGCCACTCGGGCGCGTCGCCCTTCTCCTGCCAGGTATCGCCCAGCACCGTGTTGATGAACTCCTTCAGGAGCTCCTGATCGCCCTGCGCTGCTTCCCAGCGCTGCGCGATCTCCACCCACGACATCCAGCCGACCGGGCTGTAGAGGCTCGACAGGTGGAAGCCGGCCGTCTTGCCGTCTCCCGGCGCCGTCGAGCGCCATTCGCCCGCTTTCAGCATCGCCGTCTTGGCGTGCTCACCGTGAACGACGCCGCAATCCTCGCAGGCGTAGCCAGCTTTCGCGGGCTCGCCTTTCGGCCACTTCAGCTGCGCGAACTTGAGCGTCTGGAAGTGCCCGCAATCGGGGCACGGCACGAAGAAGCGCCGCTGGTCCGATTTCGCGAACTCCCGTTCGACGCGCGACCGCCCTGCGATGGTCGGCGTGGACACCATCAGCACCTTTCGTCGCTGGAATGTCCGCGTCCGGGCCTCCGCAAGTGCGATCGGATCGCCCTCCCCGTCGACGTCGCCTGGATATCCGTCCACCTCATCGAGGAAGAGATAGCGGGCCGGCATGGACCGGAGCCCGACCGCCGAGTTGGCGCCCGTCATGATGAGGACGCCGCCCGGAAACTCCTTCGACTGAACCGTATTCCCGCTGTCGCGCGCCCGCGGCTCCTTCACGAGGTCCCGGAGGGCGTCGCACTCGTCGATCAGCGGCGCGATACGCTGCTTCGAGTTCCGCTTTGCCGTCTCGACCGTCGGCTGCACGGCGAGCATTGGCCCGGGCGCTTGGTGGATGACGTAGCCGATCCAGTTGTTGCCCGCCTCGGTGCCCCCGATCTGAGCGCCCTTCATGAACACCACGCGCTGGACCGGTGAGGAGGTCGACAGCGCGTCCATGATCTCCCGCAGATACGGCGTGCGCTCCGTTCGCCAGCGCCCAGGCTCGCTCGCCGCCTTCTGGGACAGCATCCGGTGGCGGTCCGCCCACTCGCTTACCGTGAGGAGCGGGTCCGGCCGGTAGCCGTCGGACCAGGCCCGGGCGACAGCCGTCTCAGCCAGCGAGACGTAATCGGGGCTCAGACCGCTCGGCGAGGTGTTCTCGGACATGCCGCTCAAGGGCAACCGCCAGTTTGACCTGATCGACGCCGATTTCCGCTGCGATCAGGGGCGCCACCCGCGCCGGCCAGTTGATCCAGGCGTCTCGCTCGATGCGAGCAATGTCGAACACGGAGGACTGGACCCGCTCGGCATCGACAAGCCGGCCCGACTTGATCTCGAATTCCAGCTCACGGAGCTTCGCGAGGTAGTTCTCCTTCTTCGTCTGCGCTTCGGCGAAGGAGAGGAGCTGTGGACCGTCCTGAAGCGGCTGCGCATCGTGCGCACCGCTGTTCGCAGCCTGTACGCGCCCCTTATTGCCATCCCGCCACGGCGTCCCGACCAGAGCCGGATCGATCGTACCGTCGTTGAAAGCGACCAGACGCCCCTGTGTGAGACCTCGCCGGACGAGCGCCTCAGAGCACCCGTCGAGCCGGGCAAACTCCCGTCGGCTGATGCCCTTGCCGCTCATGCTGCGAACACCTTTTCAGGGTCTGGCGGTAGCGAAATCGAGCGCCTTGCACCCCCGTATAAGTCCGGATCGCCAGGGTCCCCGGAGGTAGGCTGAAAGTCCTAGTTGCGCCGATACCACACTGTTGCAATTCCGCAACCAAGGTGCCGACCGCGACTTTGGTCGTAGGTCTTTATGCCTAGCAAAACATTCCTCGAAACACGCGGCGCCTTCGATCCTCACGACGCCTCACTTATTGGCGCGATGAGCGCCGCGACTGTCCCGAACAGCAGTGAAGACAAACAGCGCGCGCTCGTTGACCGGAGAAGGGACTTCTCAGAAGCTCTTCGGCCCGATCACTGGCGGAGGGCTGAGATGCCAGACAGCAAGTCGAAGACCGGTAAGGCGGACCGCAGCAAGGTTGCTGGCGGTCAAGGGTACGAGGTCCGCTACTTTGCGCAGAAGCACAAGATCCCGAAGGATCAGGCCCAGAAGCTGATCGACCGCATTGGGAATGATCGCGACAAGCTGAATGCCGCGGCCGAGAAGCTGAAGTCGAAGTAGCGGCACGAGAAAGCCCCGCGCGACCCGATCGCCGGGGCTCCCTCTTCAGGCAGCCTCATCGAGCCCCTTGTCGACTGGCGGCGGTATGCTCACGGCGTGCACAGCGAAGGTACCATCATCGGCACACCGCCATCCCTCGAGCCAGAGGTCGTGCTGAAGGGAAGTAATCGGGTAGGGGCAGCTCTCGATGGGGCTGCCATCCAACCCAGCCTCGGCTCCCTCGTTCAGGATTTTGCTACGGTCGAACATGGCGGCACACTTCCGGGAGGGCTCGCCTAGGAAACGTCCGTGCAGGTTTGCAGGTCCGGGGCCGGTACGGCAACGAACCATACTTAGGCCCCGGCCCAGAGAACTCAGTGGTCTGCAGGGCGCCTAGGCCTTGTGGCCTCGGCACAACCTCGCTGTTGCGGCACTCCGCCTGAAATCAGACCCTCAGATTGCCGGTCAGCAGAAGGACGATCAGGATCACGAGCAAGACGCCTCCGATCCCCAACCCGCCGCCGCGGTAGCGACCGCCGCCATAGAACATCCCGCCTCCACCAAAGAGCAGGATCAGGATCACGAGGATCAGGATGAGAGTCATCGGGCGGTTCCAGGCGGCCACACCCGGCCGCCTCCACGCAAGCTTGACCGCCGCGGATTGTTCCTTCCGCCGTCCACGGGACAGGCGCCTCGGCAAGGCTTCTTGAGCGGCCTTTCCCGAATCACAACCTGTTCGAAATCACGGACGTTGGATCCCCGGGCATCGTCTAGAGGCGAAGCTTACTGCTGACACCGCATTCGGGAGAGCAGCATGCCTACGCTGAAGGCAAAACTGATTGGATGGCTCGACGAAGAAGTCTGGCTAGATCTGGTCCTCGAGCAAGACGATGGCTCGGCCGAGCAACTCTCCGGCATGCTGCCCTTCTCTTCCATAGATCAGGCGCACATCTTTGTTCGCCACGCGGCTGAACAGCTTTGGCTGCGAGTTCGTGACGATGTGGAAATCGACGCGGACGAGCTGATGTAGGACGGACACGAAAAAGCCCCGTGCGACCTGATCGCCGGGGCTACTCTGGGCCACGCCGCCCGACACTGATCGGAGCGCTGTCGCCTCTCGATCGAACCGCTCGCTCGGGTTGATCCCGCTTGTTCGAGGCAGCCCCGCAAATCTGATTTGGCATAGTTAACGCAAAGCGCTCAAGTCTGCAAGTGCAATCCGGACCAAAGCATTCGCTCATTACAGACCTTCAATCGCGGACTCGGGTTATGCGAACCGCTCGACTGCGCCTTTTCGAGGTTCAGGCTGGGTATCAAGCAGCAATGATCAGAGAAGCATCTGCACCGCTACCTTGCCGAGTTCGACTTCCGCTACAATCACCGGACCAAGCTCGGCTGGACCGACAAGGACCGCGCCGCCGCTGCGCTCAAAGGCATCGAGGGCAAGAGGCTCACCTATCGACGGCCTGACGGCTCCGGTCTTCACCTACAAGGCTGATCGCTTCGTCCGCTGGCGCGAGAAGAGCCGTAAGATCACGAAGCCGAAGGTGATTCGACGCTGGATCAGGTTCCGATGAACGCTCCTTCCCTTGAGGACCGTGTCAGAAACTTGGAGCGGTTTCGCTATAGGATGCTGGGTGAGACGAACGCCTATAGGACGCTTCTGCTCGATGCTTGGATGCAACTTATCGAAAAAGTCCCCGACCCGGTAGGTACTGCTGAGGACATGAAGCGAATATGGCTGTCAAGAGTTGACACGCCGGCAATTGATCTTACGGGCATTGATCCCGTGCATATCGATCTTGTTTCGCAAGAGACTTCTGATGCTCTCGGACAGCTGACGGATCTTCTGATCCAATACGCACGTCAAGCAAAGTCGGCCAGTGAGGATAAAGGGTGATCCCCCCTATCGCGGTCTCGGGCTTAAGGTTGCGGCTCTCTGTCTTTCGGTTTTGCGGCACGCTTACCGACCTTCATCTCAGACTGCGGCTTCGGCGGGCTCATGAGCATGTTGCCCAGGACTCGCTGAAACTCAGGGTCGTTCGTAGGATCGTGGGGCCGCTCTTTCGATGGGATCGGATCGTCAGCCATGCCGCAGCCGTATCGTCGGAAGGCCCCGATCATAATGCACCCGGAGGCGCTGCTAAAGCGCCCGTTCATCAGCGGGCTCGTCGCCCAGTCGATCGCGTCGTTCTCGCGTGCCGAACTCGCTATGGCTTCGCTCTTTGCCGTGGCCTTACGTGTGGACGAACGGATCGCGCTCGAAATCTATCTAGGTCTCAAAGACAGCGCGAGGAACGCCACGTTCGATAGCGTCATCCGGAACCGGCTCGATGCGGACGAGTACAAAGACCTAAGTGGACTACGCGCCAAGCTGAAATCGCTTTCCGCTTGGAGGAACAGCTTTGCTCACGACATTTGGGCCATCACCCCCGATCTTCGGGAGCACGAGATTTGCCTGGTGGACAGCGCCAGCGCAGTTAGGTGGATCTCATCGCTCCACGTCCACGACGACGAAGAGGCAGTGTCGGCGCTCGTCTACACGGAGCGAGAGATCAACGAGTACCAGCAGTCACTTGAAGCGCTCGCATCCGACATAATGCGCTTCGGCAAGCGAATGATCGTAAAATACGCGTGGCCAGTTCGTCCGCCCAAGCCCGAGCCGCCCTCCCCTGGAGGGGATACATTTCCCCGAGTTCCAGAAGCAGAAAGTCTGAGAGACGCTCCGTAGCATCCGACGCCGGGCGCTCCGCTTCCTGAGAGGCGGGCGCTTGAGTGCCGGCCTGTTCGCCTCTGTCTATCTCGCTCATGACGCTAACTCAAATATTGAGCTGAGATAATAAACCTATCATTGGCATCTCAGGTCTGCGAGGGGGATCTTCGTAATGGTGTCACGACCGAACATCCGGACGATAACGCGGATCGGGTCATCGGGAGCTGCCTCGCGAGGCACCGCGTCTTTGGTCCTGGCATTGCAGCCGGAGAACATGCCCTTCGTGATTACGAGCGCCTGGCCGGCCTCGTAGGTGTTCTTCGTCTCGTCGTACTGGCCAGAGGCGACTTCGCCCGCGAGCTGCACCAAGTTCTCGATGGGCATCCGGACGGGCCTTCCGCCACGGTCGCCAAGGATGGCGTGGACGCTCTCGACCGACTTGAGGCGCGCCCAATCATCATCGCTGATGTAGCCGCGCGGGCCCGAGCCGATGCCCACGAGCACATACCGGAGGAGCAAAGGACGCTCGAGCTGGCGCTTCACCCGGAACCGGCTGGAGTTCCAGTAGGTCTGCACCGGGAGGAACACGTCGAAGCCGAGCTTCTGCAGCTCCCGCCGTATCTCCCACTCCTGTCCTGGGTAGACGAAGAGGGCGAACCACGATCGGGACCAGATCGCCTCGACCGCTGGCGGGAGTGTGGGCTGATCGAGGAGGATGACGCGCTTTGCCGCGAGCCGATCCCTGGCCTTCTGGACGCTCTGCGCCTTCACCGCCACTGCTACCACTAGCGTCTTCTTTTCTGCGGTTCGGGCTCCTGCAGGCCAGCGGAGCACTCGATCAGCCGGGTTCGGCGACGAGCTTCAGACGCCCTCTCGAGGAGGACGTCGTTCCAGTCGAAGCCGGCGCGATCTGGGATCTCGACCCGCACCGTTCGCCCGCGGACCGCCAGGCGATGGGCGAGCGCGTGAGCGGCGGCCTGGCCGCCGAACTTCGGGTCGTTGTCCCCGAAGATGATCACCTCCCGGACGGCCTCCGGCGGGATCCAATGCGAGAGGATCGTGGTGTTCGTCGCCGCCCAGCACGGCACGCCGAAGATGCTGGCGGCGGCGAGCGCAGTCTCGATGCCCTCGGCGATCCCGAGAACATCCTCGTGAGGGAACAGCCTGACCGCGCTCCCCTTCGGGATCGTTCCTTCCATGATCCGGCGGGGCTTCTCGATAGCAGCCTTCTCGCCCATGCCGTTGAGATAGGTTCGATGCAGAATCGCGGGGCGGCCCTGAGGATCGCTGAGCATCGCGATCATGGCGGGGTGCCAGGTCGGGATGTCATCCTGATACCGCGCCCGCTGCGCGGTCCGGAGACACGGCGGAAAGGCCGTGAGGCCGACCCGGGCGCCAAGCCAGAGGGCGACTGGATCTCCGGCTTGAACGGGGCGGCTCGAAGCCCAGAGCCGGTTCATGGCCGCGCGCTTCTCGTCGTCCGTCCGTCCCGCCTTTCGAGCCGTGGCCAGGGCGCACCCCGAACCAATCACCTCCTCGATCCGTCGGGCAGCCTCACGGAACTCGATCTGGCCGACCGCCATCACGAGCTTGATCCCGTCGCCGGCCCCGCAGACCGAGCAGATGAACGTTCCGCGGCCATCCTTGTCGTCGAAGCGGAAGCGGTCCTTGCCGTCCTGACAGATCGGGCAGGCGGTATGCTTGCCGGTCAGGTAGCTCGGAGCGATCCCGAGCTGAGGCAGGATGGCGGGCCAACGGCCGGCCGCACGCGCGCTAAGAGGCTCGTGCATGGGCCGCCCCTCTTCCCTTGGCCCAGGCGATGTTCCTGGAGCGAACCCATCGCAGCACATCCCCCTCGGCGGGGATGCGGTGGTGCGACAGGTCGCGTGGCCAGACGCCGAACTTCTCCCGGTACTTCTGGCTGACCCAGCCCGACGAGTACCGGCGCTCCGCCGCGATGCTGTTCAGCATCGAGAACCAGCGCTGCTTCTCTGCCCGGCTCGGCTGAGCGCGCTTCGAGCCGCGGGTCAGCTCGACGAGTTCGCCATCCTCGCATTTGACCTTGGATTGTCGCTCAGGTTTGAAGCCGCAGCTAGGGCACTGCACCTCCTTCGGCTTCTTCAGGTACTGGCATTGCGGGCACTCCTTCGGGAGCGGCTGCTCGGTCTTCCGCTCGACCGGGGCGCGTCCCTTTCCGTCGTCCAGGTGCTCCTGATGGACATCGGTCACGAACCCGAGCCGGAGCGTCGTGTCCGAGTGGTCGAGGATGAGGCAGTCAGCCTTGCCAGGAGCGTTGCGCAGTCCCCGCCCGATGATCTGAACGTAGAGCATGCGGGACTTGGTCGGCCGGGCGAGCGAGATGCACCGGACGTCCCAGTCGATCCCGGTGGTGAGCGTCGCGACGTTGCACACCACCTTGATCCTGCCGGCCTGGAACGCTTGCCGGATCTGCTCGCGCTCCTCGCGGGTGGTGGCGTAGTCCACGTAGCCGGTCGGGACATCCGCGGCCTCGAACTGCTGCTGCAGCCGCTTGGCGTGCGCCCGGTTGACCGCGAAGCAGAGGGTTGGCCGGTCCTCTCCTCGAGCGAGCCAGGTCGAGACGACGTCGGCCACGAGGTGGGGCTTATCCATCGCCTCGGCGAGGTCGCTCGTGTGGAAGTCGCCCTGATGAGTGCGGACGCCCTTCAGGTCCGGATGGGTCGGCGCGAACACCCGAAACGGCGAGAGGTAACCCTGGTCGATCAGGTCGGCGGTGGTCCGAACGACGATCAGGTCGTCGAAGAACTTGCCCAAGCCACGGGTCCAAGGCGTCGCGGACAACCCGATGAACGGGACGCGAGCCCACTCGGGCTGGTTCATCCACTCGCCGTAGAACTCGAACCAGCGGTGGGCTTCGTCGATCAGGACGACGTCTGCCTGCAGAGGCTGGCGCCGCATCAGCGTCTGCACGCTGCAGACCTGGACCGGCTGCCGAGCGTCGGACATCGGGTGGAAGCCCTGCATCACCCCGATCGCGTCGATCCCCTCAGCCTCGAAGGCCTCCACGGTCTGGTCAATCAGAGACACGGCGGGGACGGTGAAGATCACCCGCTTGCCCCGGCTGAGCGCTCCCTCGACGATCATCGCCCCGAGCAGCGTCTTCCCGAAGCCCGTCGGCGCCTGCAGCATCGGGCGGCGCTTCCCAGCCAGGAGAGCCTGCCTCAGCCTCTCGACGGCCTCGAACTGGTGGTCGTGTGGGGTCGTCCTCATCGGGCCGCCCCGTTCAGCGAGATCGGCCCAGCCTCGCGTGTGGGGGCAGGTGTGCGAGTGCACGAGGCCTGAGCTCTACCATCCCTAGGTTTTCTCCCTTCCTGGCTAGGTGCTTCCTGTTCCTGTTCCTGTTCCTGGCTTCGGAGGGGCTTCGAAGCCCCTTCCGTCTTGGACGCGTTTCCAGCCCGCGGGACCCGCCGCTCCAGCAGGTGAAACGCTGGGGAATACCGATCGTAAAACTCTGTCAGGAAAGGGTTTTCTGGAAGGCTCGCATAAGCCTGCTGGACGTTCTTGGTCCGCTTGTCCGTCTCCTTCAGCGAGGGAGCGATTTGTCGGAGGGCCATGTCGATGACCCACACGACCTCCGATGCCTCATCGAACCGGCAGAACTCGGCTTCGATGCAGCCTTGGAGGCCCTTCGATGCCCCTTCGATGCCCAGACCTGTCTCGTGGGCAAGGTACAGCTTCGGGATGTAGTACAGCCCGAGCATGTTGCTGTGCGGCGAGGTTTCGAGGTAGACGGCGACAAGAAGGGCCTCCGGCCCGAATTTGCGCAGACGTCGACCCCCTTCGCTCATCCAGAACTGCGGATTGACCTGGGCATACGAGCGCATGATCAAGCCCCTTCCGGCAGCGCAGAACGGGCTGCGAAGGGGCTTCCGAGGAGCATCGAAGAGGGTAGCGCTTCGGGCATAGGATCACCGTTCCGGCAATCGCTTGCGCGAGCCGGCTGTTACGACAGGTCTGGGGTTGGTGGAGCGGTTAGGCCGCTGCGGGCTTAGGGCGGCCCCGTTGCTTGGCGCTTGATCTCCTCAAGTCTCTTCTCCTCGGCGATCCTGGCCCGCCGGGCTGACCACCATTCCTTCAGCAATCGCCAGAGCCGCATCGGCCTCCGCTCGTAGTGCTTGAAAGCGCGTTCGCTCGAGGTCGCGCTCTGCCTCGACTCTGTCACACACGCGCCGATACGCCTCGGCGAGGCTCAAGAAGTGCCGCAGCTCCACGACGACCGGGCGGCCACCGAGAAGCTTGCGCACCCACGACTCCGACACACCCGCGAGATCGGCGACGGCCGCATAGGCGGACATCTTCGACCCGCGTTTCCGACGCTCGCGATCGACCAAGGCCTCGGCAAAGGGCCTGGTCTTCGCGATCGCATCGTCGGCTGTGACGATCATTGTTCGCCTGCGCCCACGAATTGGTCCCACGCGCTCAATCCTCTGTGGTGATCTCGGATCACCGCAGCGGAGGCAGAACGATGGAGGGTGAAGACAGGGACACGTGGATCCACCTGGGCTCGGTCGCGAACGACATCTGCCACGACGTGAGTGCGCGACGAGCTCGGGAGAACGTCATCAGAGCGAGAGCAAGGCAGCGGCGGCGTCAGCGCGGCCGGCGACCCTCGCCTCGGCAAAGGAGCGCGGGACGCCGGTCGTCCCCGCTCACCGCCGTTCGAAAGGAGCCCTGAATGAGAGGGCGAAGGAGACCCAACGTGGGCGAATTCGATATCGGGCTGCTTGAGGTCGTGCGGGATGACGGCCCACCGTTTGTGCCGGAGTTCTACCAGGCGAACTTCGAGATCACGCAGGACAGCAACAGCTTCACCATGTCGGTTTGGATCGAGGTGGGTTCTGTCCCGACCGTCGACCTGATCCGGCACGCCATGAACCTGCTCCACCTGACGGCGGCTCAGTTGGCCAAGCAGACGGAGGGCTGGCGGATGTGATTCAAACCATGTCGGCGGATGCGTGGTCTTTTTGGGCCGTGGGCTTACGACACCGCCAAACTGCTCGCCTTTTTGAAGAGCCGAGTTCATTTCAGATCTCCGGTCGGCCAGAGATCCGGTCTGAGGGATGACCTCGACACGATCCGATCAGTTGCCCTTTCTATGGCCACGGCAGCTTCGGCACTGACGCGCCGCTGCCCATTCAAGAGCTTTGAGATCTGCTTGCTGAGACATGCCAGCCCTTCGCGCGAGCTTCGGCTGCGAGCCGGCAAGCTCGATGGCACGCGCGATTAGCTCCTGGCGGGACATTTACCCGAGATAACACCCCTTGGTGTTAATTTCAACCCCATTGCGCTGTGGCGCGGGTTTGACCGGGGTTGTACCGACGGACCAGGAGAACTCGACGTTATGACGAAGAGCAAGCTTGGCGCCGTCGCTCTCAACATGCGGCGCTTGAGGGAGCGGCTAGGATGGTCGCAGGAGCGCCTGGCGACCGAGGCCAAAACGAGTCAGACAACCATCGACAAGATTGAGCGGGGGTTGACCAAGCGTACAAGGTACCTGTCCCAGATCGCCTCAGCCCTAGGCGTAACCGTGGAGGCACTGGAGGCCGACCCCTCACTGGAAAAGGCGCTTAGGTGGTCGGTGGAGCGCAGAGAGTGGATCGAAGACGCACAGGCGTGGGATCCAGATCGATTGCCAGTTTTTTCGACGTTTGAGGGGCGCACGGGGACGATGACCGTGTCGAATGCTCCAATCAGTCATATCGGGCGGCCGTCGTTTATAAGAGAATCAAAGTCTGCGTACGCGATAGTTATCACCGGCAGATCGATGGCGCCGGAATTTGAACCTGGCGATATCGCCTTTATCGATCCAGAAGCCGAGCCGGCCGATACATCTTGCCTGTTTTACAACTCTCTTACGAGAGACGCGAACGCGATGCTTGCCCGCCTGGTCGGGTTCTCCGACGAAATATGGCTGACGCGTCAGTGGCATCCACTTACTGAGCGTCAACTAGTTCGGTCAGAGTGGCATGAGTGCCACCGAGTCCTCGGACGATACATTCGGCGGTAGTCGAACGAAAAGGGGTTGACGTAACACCATAAGGGGTTGATGCTGCCTTCGTCCCAAATGGTTGGAGGTGGCTACAGTGCTTGAGCATCACAGTGCGCGGAGCAGCGCTCCGTCTGTGTCGAGGCCTGCCGTTCTCATCGGCACCTTCACGCCGGTCGTATCCGGGCCGAACTCCGATCCCATCCCCCCGGACCAGTGGGTGGCTGAACCGGTCTACGCCTACGATCACGAGACGATCGACAGGGACTGCGACGCGGTCGCTCGCTGGCCAGCGTCCTGCGCAGAAGGCGCTGAGGTGCGTAGAGCCAGGCTCCATCGCGAACTCGATGAGGCGATGGACGCCGGCCAAGCGCCTGAACAGTGGCCGGCTGGCACCGTCCCGGTGATCCAGCAGGCACACGATGATCGGAAGGGCCTGCTGCAGTCGTATAACGAATGGCTCTTCTACGAGCGCCGGCTCCTCTGCAAAGAGCTGTTTCCTGACGAGCCGAATGCCGAGAGTTTCGTCCCGCAAAATACGGGCGCCTCGCGCTTCCACTTCCCCGACACGGGAAGCTGGCAGGATCAGCCCCAGCCTTCAGCGCGAGCTGCCGTCGTTCTTGCGGCTGCCGGATGCGACTGGCGCGACCAGGAACACCGGCCGTCCCGTTTGGCCGGCTTGCCGTCAATCGAGCAAGCGGCAGGTCCGGATCCAGACTTCGACAGCGTCGACGTGCTGTGGCGGCGCTGGCGGGAGCTCGGGCGCGAATGCGACCTGTTGCCGATCCATCCGGACGAGGACGACGAGGGCTCTCCTCTATCCTTCATTCGCGACCGCATCCGGGAGATCGAAGACGCGATCGCGCGGCAGACATCCTCACCGATGGCTGCAGCAGCCTGCATCTTGATCGAGATCGCCGGCAGCGTGATGGTTGACACCGTGCCTTCGGCCGAGCGGCGCTGGTTCGCCCTGAGCGCACTCAATTCGCTACGGCCTCACCTCCGCGGCGCCGTAGCTGAAACGGTCGCCTCCATCCTTGACCATCCCGATCGGGTACTCGGCGAGAGCATGCTGTTCTCGTACAAGGACGTGGTCCTCCCGGCAGACATGCCACTCCTCCAGGCAGCAGAGTGAGGGGCGGGCCATGAACATTCAGACCCCGCGCTCCTTCCTCTCCGCTACGGCTCTGACGCCGATCTCGGAAGCGCTTCGCTCCACCCCGGATGACCTCCGGGCAAAGGCGACGGTCCTCCGCGACTTGCTCCAGGTCGATCCCTCCCGCCCGCCGGCTGACGACCGCGAGGCGCTCGCGGCTTCGATCGTGAATGACATTCTGCGGGACGGGCCAAACGCTCAACCCGACCCGATCTTCGATCTCATCGACGAGTGCTGGCGCGCATTCGACCGCTATGACGAGGCGGCCAGGACAGACGACGATGCCGAGGCTCCCGCGACGAGACACGCGAGCGAGGAGTACTGGGCGGCCTGGCGCGCCGTCCTGGCATTTCGTCCGACCACACCGGAGGGCGTCCGGGCCCTTGCGCAATGCGCCCTGACCTTCTCTGACAAGATGGGGTCGGACGACTACCGCGATGAGGTGCTCCAGGCATTGGCTCGTAGCTCCGTCGCGGAACTCGTTGCCGAGGCGAAGGCGGCCGAGCAGGCCATGGTCGCGGCCTCCGAAGCGATCGACCAGTACGAACTCGGTCGAGCACCAACGGAGGCCGAAAAGGCAGCATTCGAGAGGGCGTATCAGGCAGAGCTGCGAGCGTTCCGCGCAGCTGTCTCCGCCAAGCCCCAATCGGCCGAGGATGTCCGGCTCCAGGTCGAGCTGATCAAGAGCCGGTATGAGGCTTCGGTCGCAGATCCGGGCGAAGGCCTCTTCGCCTTCCTGGACAGCATCCAGGCTTACGTATCGGAGTTGAAATCGGTCGAGGAGGCGCAACCGTGAAGCGCGCCATCACGGCGATCGAGCTGCCGGGGGTGATCCCCGGCACGCCGCCTACACCCAAGCCGGAGCTCACCTGGATCAGCCCGGCTGACCTCGTGGTCGATGAGGCTTACCAGCGGGACCTCTCGGACCGCTCGGTCAAGCTCATCCGCCGGATCGTCGAGGCCTGGGACTGGCGGCGCTTCAAGCCGCCGATCGTCACGTGGACCGACGAAGGCCTCGAGGTGATCGACGGCCAGCACTCGGCGACCGCGGCAGTCTGCCATCCCGGGATCGACACCATTCCGGTCGTGGTGGTCGAGGCGACGGAGCGGCAGGATCGCGCCTCGGCCTTCATCGGCCACAACCGGGACCGCATCGGCGTGACCGCTGCCCAGATGCAGGTTGCCGCAGTCGCTGCCGGCGACAAAGACGCGCTCGCCGTCGAGGCGGCATGCCGCCTGGCGAACGTCCGTCTTCTCCGAGTCCCGCCCTCGAGGGGCGACTATCAGCCGGGCGAGACGATCGCGGCAGGCCAGATCGGGCTGCTCGTAAAAAAGCGCGGGGTCGAGAAGGCAGCCGAGATCCTGACCGTCCTGGCCCTCGCCGGCTTTGCGCCGATCCAGGCCAGCCACATCAAGGCCGTGGAGCAGATCCTCACCGACGAGGAGGCCCCGGTCAGGCCGGAGGATCTTACGCGGGCCGTTATGGCGCTCGGCATGGGGCCCGCCGAGAAGGAGGCGAAGCTCTTTGCTGGCACGCACAATGTCCCGCTCTGGCGAGGGCTGGTCGCGGTATGGCTGCAAGCTCTGAAGAAGCGCCGGAGGCCGGCAGCGGCGGCGAAGGATGAGGCTGGTATCGCACCGCCCTCCCCCGCGCCGAGCGCTCGTCCGACTGATCCCGAGACTCCCAGCCGACCCGAGCAGCCAGCGTCCGGCGGCGGTTACGTGCCTGGCCCGCTCATGAAGCGGTGCCCCGTCTGCGACCGATCCTACGTGGGCGGGCGAGCGTCGACGAAGTGCCAGGACTGCGCTGGCGAACAGGAAGACAGGCCATGAACACCGCCTTCCTGCTCTTGGCACAGTACGACGGCCAAGCGGTGATCCCAATCGATCGCGTCTGCCGCGACTATTTCTCGCACCTCACTCCGGACAAGCTGGTCCGGAAGATCTCAGCCGGCGAGATCGCGCTCCCGATGGTTCGAATGGAAACGAGCCAGAAAGCCGCAAAGGGGGTACACCTTCAGGATCTCGCGCGATGGATCGACAAGCGCGCCGAGGCAGCACGGAAGGAGTGCCAGCAGCTGACCGGTTAAGCCGAGGACGATTCGTTGCGCGCGTTCCGCTCAGGTACAAACGACCATGCGGGTGATTCGCCGAAGGCGCCCGTCTCGGACGACGACATGGGCGACTTCCCACAGCTTGAGTTCTCGATCGACCAAGTTAAGCGGGCCGGGGAGCTGTTGCGAGAAGATCTGATCTGGAGCGCAGACCGCGAACCCGAGATCCGCGAAGTCTTTCGCATCGCCAATAACTGGCGAGAAAGCCACGCCCTGCCGATGCACCGCATCCGGCAGTTCATGACGAGCCGGCTTAGAAGCGCTTCGTGCACGGGATTGACCGCCGCTCGTCTCAAGCGGATGAGTTCCGTTCGCAAAAAGCTGCGAACTCAACCCACGAAGCTCCATCGGATGCAGGATCTCGGCGGGTGCCGTGCAATCCTGACCTCGATGGATGAGGTGAGGCGGCTACTGCCCACACTCAGAGAATCAGAGCGCTACAGGGTCTACCGAGAGACAGATTATATTAGCTCACCGAAACCCGACGGGTACAGGTGTCACCACCTGATGGTCGAGTTTAGGGGCGAGGGCTCGCTTGCTCCTTTCGACGGACGGCGTATCGAGCTTCAGGTCCGATCGCGGCTACAACATTCGTGGGCAACTGCCGTCGAAGCCGTCGGCCTTTATCGGAGCGAGGACTTCAAGGGCGGAAGTGGTGATCCTCAATGGAGACGCCTGTTCGCCTTGATGTCAGCTGAGCTCGCCTCAGTTGAGCGCTGCCCCGAGCCAGCCGATGTCGGCGATGCAGCTTCTCGCGCGGCAGAGTTGCGCGAGCTGAACGAACGCCTTGATGCAGTCGAGGTTCTTGAGCGCCTGAGGCAGACAATCCGCTACGCGAAGACTTACCTCGATCCGCTCGTGCGGCCTGACTACTTCTTGGTCCGCTTCGATCCGGCAACCCGGCTCGTCACGATCGATTACAAGTATGGTGCAAAGGTTGGCACATCGTCGTTGAACGAGGCAGAGTTGCGTGACGAGGTGGGCTCGGTCCAATCGGACACTGTTCTGATCGAGGCAGACCGCCTAGAGCAGCTCGAGCAGGCGTATCCGAACTACTTCGGCGACGTTCACATTTTCGCTCAGAACCTCAGCGACATCGCGCGAGGGAAAGGAGCGAGGGAGTACACGCTTCCGCCCCGGTCGGCACCACCCCCGCCCCCGTATGAAGCTCCGGACGCCTCTTGGTTTCGTCGCGTCACACGCCGGTGAACGATGGAGGAAAGTCGCCAGTGGACCGAACCGCGCAGGACCCTTGCCGCGCCAGGGCTCGGCCCCGATAGTACCTTCGTCGACTGCGGGACGAATCCATGGCCGACAAGGGAGATCGCTTCTTGAGCAAGAGCTTCAAAGTCGGGCGGCCGGTCATCATCGGCACCTATGCGAAGAAGCGCCAGACCCGGACCCTCGACGCCGCCTCGGTCGGTTCCGTTAAGATCATCGGCCGCGACACCTTCAAGAAGGCGGCCAAGACCGCCAGCCAGGCGCTCGAACAGACGATCCGGGCAAACACCGTTGCCAACCGGCGGCTCGTTGACGGAAAGCCCGACCGCAAGCGCTGATGCCGGAGCAGCCACCACCCTACAACCCGATCTTCACCCGCTTCGTAGAGCTGGAGCGGGGTGGAGACGAGCAGATCCAGGGCCTGATCGCGTACGGCCTCTACAAGGTCGCGAAACGGGAATGGGTGCGGGGCATTTCGGAGGTCAGCGGCCTGAAGCCCACCGAGACGCAGCTCGCCGACTATGCCGCAACCTGGACCGAGAGCCGGCTGAAGGGCCTTGAGGACCAGGCGCAGAACGCTCTCGCCCGGTTCGCCGAGGTGGTCGTCGAGGAGAACACGCCGTCTATCCGCGAGGAGGCGCTCCGCGGGACGAGTTGGAAGTCGATCGGGACCTCGATCGCCGCGAATTTCATCTACACCCTACTTCTGATCGCGATCGTGGTCCTCCTCAGAGTGGCCGGAGTGGATCTCTTATCTATTGCCGGTTCAGTCGGAACGGGCGGACAGGCGCCAAATCCGGCAGCAACCACCAAGCCAGGCCCTTGATTGCGACCGGCACGCGCCGTCTGGTAGCGCGGAGCCTTGGAAACCCCCGTCGACACTGGCCTACCTGTCGCCCAATTGAGGAATCTCGACGAGCTTAGCGCCGTCCGCGCCGAGGCAGTTCGCGGCCTGAAGCGCTACGCGTGATCGTGATGGTACTGCAATTGGTACAGCATCCGGCCGCACCGAGCCGTTCAACGCTCTGCGCGGCAGAATTGTCGATCCAATCCATCATGGGCGCAATCGTGAACTGGTACCCTCTGAGATCGCTGGGAATGTTGGCCTTCACCGTCACTTGGCCGCCGCGGCTCCTGTCTTGTTTCGACGCCATTTCAACGCGCTTCGACCCGTGTCGGTGCTTGCTACGGCAAGCGCGACGTGGCGCGACGGGATACCATGCCTGGATTGCAATCCAAAAAGGGCGGCGCGCTCGCGTGCCGAGAGAGGATGCCGCCGAAGCCCTGCAGGCACCTGCGCCCAATTCGTGACAGGTATGTTGGCTGAAAGCCGCTAAGTCCGGTGACAGGTCGGGGTGGTGCCCCGGCGAGGATACAAGACATGAACCGCCGCATGTTGTGGGGCGTCATCGCGCTCGGCTTCGCCTCGGGCTACGCTTTCATGAGATGGGCATTCCCGGGCATGTGGGGATCGTGAGCGGTCACGATAGCGGAGACCTGCCCTCGAGCCTCAGACGAATGCCATTTGCGCGCACGATGGTCCGAACTCTTCGATGAACTGGTTCAACAGGTCGCGCGGCACCAGCCCAGGCTGATCTCGCGCTGCCGCGACGGGCTCGAGCTCCAGGAGGCCTGGATCCCCCGGCCAGACTGCGCCAGCCAGACCGATGTGAGCGGGCCTGCCCCGGATGGCGGAGTTCATGACGTCGAAGCCGTCGATCGCGAGGCACGCCAGGCTGGCGAGGCTGCGGGGATAGAACCTGATGGTGCTGTGGTTCTGCAGCTCGACACCCCACCACTTGTTCCAGTCAGAGACGCGACCAAGGAACTCGAACCGCTGCAGACCCGCGTCGCAGGCGTAGCGGATCGTTTCGAGCGTGAGGAGCGTTCCGGGGGAGACCTTATGGAAAGTCTCGTCGTAGGCGATCTTCAGCTCCCAAAGGCAACCGTTGTGCGCGATCGCCAGTCTCGCTGCGACAGTGTCATCGCCGATCCGAAGAAAGAACAGGCGGAGGCGGCCGTCTTCAGCCAGAGCCCTGGAGTAGGTTTCGAAGAAGCGCTTCCGCGCTGGATTGGGCAGAATGGCGGAACCGCAACTACCCTTCCACCCTGATGCCTCGAGCCGCAGGAAGGCCGAGAGGGAGACGTCCACTTGATCGGGCTCGGGAGCTATGGCCGTCATGCTCACCGGGCCGAGCTTCTCCGCAAGTCTCAGCTTTCGGCGGATGTCGGCTCGGCGAGAACTCGATATCCGGCTCAGGACCTCTTCGAAGCCGCCACAGAGCGGAACGGCTGGACTGGTCCCGCCGTCACTCACGTGCATGAAATCGCCGTATCCCAAGGCCGAGCGCAGGGCGACCGTCTCGGGACCGTTCGCAGGCACGCGTGACAGAAGGATCGGTCGTCCGATCTGCCGCAGTTCGGCAAGGAGCTCCTCAAGAGGAGCCAAGCCGGAATAGAGCAACTGAGAAGGCTCGTGCAGATCGCGACCGATGGACCTGTAGCGCGACACGCCTCTGCTGCCGACGCACTCGAAGGGAGCGATCGCCGCTGGCTCTCCCTTCTTGACCAGCACGTAGATCGCAGGCGCAGCCTGACTGGCCGCTAGGGCTGCCGAGAAGAACTCGTGCCTGAGAAGCGGGCTTCGCTGTCGGTCGGCGAGGTGGTTCCACGCCGCACGCAGCGACTGGAATTCATCCCAGGTGTCGATGAGCTTCAGCACGAGCCCGAGGCCCCTTCAGCCATCCGTATGAGCGCTCTGGCGCTCGAGTCCAAGCATCTACGACGTGGTACCCATGCCGGCAGCCGATACCGACTTGCGTCCCATCCCTCTGGAGGAAAGCCGCCTCCGCAAGCCGTGCCGCTTTTCGCGAGCTTCTTCGCCGGGCCGGCCGCCCCTCATGCCGCCTCGTCACGACGCTGATCGGGCGGCGTTGCCGTGATGGGGGCGAGCACGGTGAAGGTTCCGTCGTCGGCACACCGCCACCCATCCAGCCAGAGTTCGTGTTGGAGGGAATTAACCGGGTAAGGGCAGCTCTCGATGGGCAGGCCGTCCAATCCTGCCTCGGCTCCTTCGTTCAGGAATTTGCTACGGTCGAACATCGCGGCACTCCTTCAGGAGGGCTCGCCAAGAAAACGCCCGTGGAAGCCGAGAGTTCAGAACCTCGGGTCGGGACTCGTGGAGGCGCGGCGCTTCACCGTGTACCGGGACGGCCCATCGCCTGCCGACCGCTCCTGCCCGGCTCCATGGTGACGGAGAGTCGCGTGGCCCACCTGCTCCGGCTGTCGCCTCAGGACAGCGCCTTTTACTGTCAGATCTCCTCCGCCATCCCTGCCTCGCAATCATCCGGAAACGGCCGGAACGGAAGAACCTCTCCTACAGAAGGCCGGGGCACGATCAGTGAGTCAGGTGACGAGGGGCAATCGTTTGGGCCGGGTCTCGCCGGCTTATCTCCTGACGCTAGCTTCGGCCCTGCTCCCGCAACCGGCCTCCGCCCAGGACGTCTCCTCGGATCGCGCGGAGATGGATCTCGCGGCAGGACGTGCGCTGTTTCAGAACTCGCCGTTGTACGACCGGATCGTCGAAGTGCGCCGCCCGGTCGTGCTGACCGCAGCCGAGGCTCCCGTGCGGCCAGCCACCCCGACCGTCGAACCAAGGCAGCGGCCGGTCAGAGTGATCCTTCCGTCGCCATACCAAGACTGGCGGGACCGGTGAGAGAGATCCTGCCGGGCTGCCGCGACACCTCGATGGAGACCCCGATGAAGTGGGAGGTGCGACGCTCGCGGTACGTGCTGGAGGATCGCTGGATTCGCGTGCGGGCTGACGATTGCGTCAACCCGCGGGGGACGGAGATCTCGCCGTTCTATGTCCTCGAATATCGGGATTTCGCCCACGTGGTCGCGACCGACGCGCAGGATCGGGTCGTTCTGGTCCGCCTCTACCGTCACGGTCGCGGCGAGGTATCCCTCGAGCTCCCGGGCGGGATCATGAACCCGGGCGAGACGAACCCCGTCGCGGCCGGCCTGCGCGAGTTGCAGGAGGAGACCGGCTACACGGGGGGCACGGCTCGAAAGCTCCTGACCCTAGCCCCGAACCCCGCCAATTTCAGCAACGGCCTGCATCTGATCCGCGTGGAAGGCGCGACGGCCGGCCCTCGCCAGATCGACGAGGCCGAAGAGACGGAGGTGGTTCTTCTCTCGCGCGAGGAGGCACTCGCGGCAGCGAGGTCGGGCGGCATGCTGAATGCGCAGCACGTCGGATTACTGTTCCTCGCCTTGACGGCCTCGGCGCCTTCGTCACGAAGCGAGACGGTCGAAGTGGCCGCCCCGGCAGATCCGGAGCCAGGGCAGCCGAGACCGGACTGGCTCAGGCGCTGAGGATGCGCTCCGGACGGTGCACCCGGCTCTCCCTGACGAGCCGCTTGGCGCGCCGAAGCTGCTTTGCGACCTTCCCGAGGGCGGTGCGGAAAGCGAGGGGGACGTCCTTTCCCTTGGCCTCGCCGGTCATCATGTTGAAGCCGCCCATCTGCATGTTCACGGAGCAGCGATAGAACCGGCCCTCATGGGCAACGTGCACGGAGGCAGTGGTCAGGTTGCCGAGGTGCTTTTTGGCGATGCGCCTGATCTCGTCCTGCGCGGCCTGCGAAAATCGCTCACCGAGTTCCACGTTGGAGCTGCCCACCGTGATGTTCTCGTCGCTCATACGTCCTCCTCTTGTCCAGGGAACTGAACGCCCGGAAGCCGAAGGGGTTCGTCTCGAGGAACAAACAATCGCGGCCGGATGGGCTTCGGGTCGCGGATCGCCGGAGGAGGGGCTTGGGAATCGCGTCAGGCCTGCCGTGCGGGGCGCGAGCTAGTCGCGGCGGCGCCTGGAAGAGGTGCCGCCGCGGGTAGAAGCTTGCGGGAGCCGGACCGGCCGAGGCGCTTTGGCTCCCTCAGGTAAGCAGGCCCCGAGCCCGTCCTTGAGCTACCAGGTTCCCGTGTTCGGCATCGACTTCCATGGTTCGGCCGGCTCCTTCGAGCCGCCCTTGTGCAGGAGCTCGATCGAGATGCCGTCCGGCGACTTGATGAAGGCCATGCGGCCGTCGCGCGGCGGGCGATTGATGGTCACGCCGGCATCCATCAGCTTCTGGCAGGTCTCGTAGATGTCATCCACGTTGTAGGCGAGGTGCCCGAAATTGCGGCCGCCGGTGTAGGTCTCCGGGTCCCAATTGTAGGTGAGCTCGACGGTCGGAGCCTGGTCCCGCTTCGCCCGCTCGACATCGCCCGGCGCCGCGAGAAACACGAGGGTGTACCGGCCGGCCTCGTTCTCCATGCGCCGGACCTCCACGAGGCCGAGCTTGTTGCAGTACCAGTCGAGCGACTGATCGAGATCCTTCACGCGGACCATCGTGTGCAGGTATTCCATGGTTCGTCCTTTCAGGCGGTGGGCTCAGGGCCGAGAAGCTTGCGGATGGCGGGCTCGAGTGCCCGCGGATGAGCACGGGGCGCAAAGCGTGCGGTAACGTCACCCTGCCGGTCCACGAGGAACTTCGTGAAGTTCCACTTGATGCTCCTCGTGCCCAGGATGCCGCGCTTCGCCGATTTCAGAAACGCGTAGAGTGGGTGAGTGTTCGGGCCGTTGACCTCGAGCTTGGCGAAAACAGGGAAGGTCACGTCGTAGGCGACCCGGCAGAAGGTCCGGATCTCCTCCTGATTGCCGGGCTCCTGGGAGCCGAACTGGTTGCAGGGGAAGGCCAGCACCGAGAAGCCGAGCGGCTCCAGCTTCCGATGCAGTTCCACGAGTTCCCCGTATTGCGGCGTGTAGGCGCAGAAGCTCGCCGTGTTCACGATCAAAAGCACTCGTCCCCGGTAGCGGCTGAGGGGCACGCCCTGCCCTTCCCCGTCCTGGACCTCGAAATCGTAGATGCTCGGCACCTGTCCGCAACGCTCCAAACGCGCCTCACGCGTTGCGGCGCAACGCCGGCTCGGCGATAACCCACCGATCATCAAGAGCCTAGGCCCGGACGTGCGCACGGACACGCAGACTATCACCCGTCTCGAGGATTACCGTCCGACCGACTATCTGATCGACACGGTCGAACTCGACATCCAGCTCGATCCCGCTGCGACGCGCATCCGCTCGGTGCTGCAGATCCGGCCCAATCCCCTCGGCGTCAAGGCGGTCCCGCTCGTCCTCGACGGCGACGAGCTGATGTTCCGCGGCCTCTGGATCGACGATGAGCCCGCCTCCGCCGACGTTTACGAGGCGACCCCTCAGGGCCTGACGATCGCTCACCCACCCGGCCGCCCGTTCAGGCTGACGATCGACACCGAGGTGAACCCGAGCGCCAACACGAAGCTGATGGGGCTCTATCGCTCCAACGGGGTTTATTGCACCCAGTGCGAGGCGGATGGTTTCCGCCGCATCTCCTACCTGCTGGACAGGCCGGACGTGCTCTCCGTGTACACCACTCGGATCGAGGCGAGCCGCGACGAGGCCCCGGTCCTCCTCGGGAACGGCAACCTGCGCGAACGGGGCGAGGCGGAAGCCGCCGGGCGCCACTTTGCCGTGTGGCACGATCCGCATCCCAAGCCGGCCTATCTCTTTGCGGTGGTGGGAGGGAACCTCGCCCGGACAGGCAAGACCTTCCGCACGATGAGCGGCCGCGCGGTCGAGATCGCGATCTATGTCGAACCTGGCAAGGAGGAACGCTCCCACTACGCCCTCGACGCGCTGGAGCGTTCGATGCGCTGGGACGAGCGCGTCTTCGGCCGCGAATACGACCTCGATGTCTTCAACGTCGTCGCCGTATCCGATTTCAACATGGGCGCGATGGAGAACAAGGGCCTCAATATCTTCAACGACAAGTACGTCCTGGCGAGCCCCGAAACCGCGACGGATGCCGACTATGCCAATATCGAAGCCGTTATCGCGCACGAATACTTCCACAACTGGACCGGCAACCGGATCACCTGCCGCGACTGGTTCCAGCTCTGTCTCAAGGAAGGGCTGACGGTCTTCCGCGACCAGGAATTCTCGTCCGACGAGCGCTCGCGCGCGGTTCATCGCATCGGGGAAGTACGTACGCTGAGGGCGCGCCAGTTTACGGAGGATGCGGGGCCCCTCGCCCACCCCGTCCGGCCGACGCGCTACCGCGAGATCAACAACTTCTACACGGCGACCGTCTACGAGAAGGGCGCCGAGATCGTCCGCATGCTGAAGGTCCTTCTCGGTGAAGCCGAGTTCGCGCGCGGCATGGACCTCTATTTCGAGCGCTGCGACGGCACGGCCGCAACGGTCGAGGACTTCCTCGGATGCTTCGCGGAGGTCTCCGGCCGCGATCTCCGGCATTTCCAGCGCTGGTACGAGCAGGCCGGCACCCCGACCGTATCGGTCCAGACCGCCTATGATCCGGTGGCCCGAACCTACCGGATGGAGTTCCGGCAGGAGACCCCGCCGACGCCGGGGCAGCCGGAGAAGAGCCCTCTCGTCGTCCCCGTCCTGCTCGGCCTTGTCGGAGAGGACGGCCAGTTGCTCGAAGCGTCGAGCAACAAAGTGCGGGAAGATGGTCTCTTCGTCCTCGAGACGAAGGCCGAGAGCATCACCTTCGAAGGGATCGATTCCCGACCGGTTCCGTCCCTCCTCCGGGGCTTCTCGGCGCCCGTCCGGCTCGAGCTCGATCTGCCGGACAGCGATCTCCTTGCTCTGCTCCGCCACGACCGGGACCCCTTCAATCGCTGGCAGTCGGCCCAGACGGTCGCGCTCCGCCTTCTCACCAGCCTTGCCGAAGCGCCCGCCAATGGCAGCTCAGCCGAACTCGCCGATGCGATTGGCACCTTCCTCGATCGCTCGGGGCTGGAGGATCCGGCGTTCGCGGCGATGATCCTGGCTTTGCCCGGCGAAACGGAGATCGCGCAGGAGATCGGCCGCGACGTCGACCCTGACGCGGTTCACGCCGCCCGGCAGCGCGTCAAGGCGGAGCTCGGCCGCAGCCTGGCGCCGCGCCTCCGCGATCTGCGGGCCGCCATGCGGGGCAGCGGCGCCTATTCGCCCGACGCGGCAAGCGCCGGACGACGCGCCCTCGGCAATGCGGCGCTCGATCTTATTGCGGCGGGCGATCCGGGCGAGGGCGAGCGCCTCGCCGCAGCACAGCTCGAACAGGCCACGAACATGACCGATCGGCTCGCAGCGCTCGCGACGCTGTCGCTCATCCCCGGACAGACACGCGAGGCGGCGCTGACCCGCTTCGGCGACTCCTATGCGGCCGAGCCGCTGGTCCTCGACAAATGGTTCGCCCTTCAGGCAGCGATCCCGGAGGAAGGCACCCCCGGTCGGGTTCGCGCCTTGATGACCCACCCCGCCTTCGCGTACTCGAACCCGAACCGGGTGCGCTCGCTGATCGGCAGCTTTGCGATGGCGAACCCGACGCAGTTCCATCGCGAGGACGGCACAGGTTATGCGCTCCTCGCCGAGACGGTGCTGGCGCTCAACGGGACGAATCCGCAGATCGCGGCGCGGCTCCTGACGAGCTTCGGTACCTGGCGTACCGTCACTGCGGCGCGGCGTGCGCAGGCTAGGTCCGCTCTCGAGCACATCGCAGCCGCCCCCGCGCTCTCGCCTGACGTCCTCGACATCGTGCAGCGTTCGCTTGCGCCTGCGTAACCATTTGGCGCGACTCATGATTTCGGCGAAGTGAGTCGCGGTGGCAACAGCCTATAAAACTTAACGAGACTTTACCGGAACCCTGGACAAGTCAGCTCTCCTCGATTCTATTGTTCTCGATTCGAGAAGATGCGGCACGTCTTCCCGAACTGGGGCAAGATGAGCAGGGGAGCTCGCATGGGCGTGGACGCCGCCGGCGTTGCCACACGGTTGCATGAGATTGCGAGCAAGTCGGGGCTCGTCCTTGCCCCCGTTCTCCGGAGGTTCTGCGCGTCTGCCCTGAGGGTCGAGTACGTCGGCCCGGCACTCGTGGCAGCGGCGCTGCTGTGGTTCGCTCCAAGCTTGATCCTGGGTTCGAAGACGGGCCGGGACGCAACCTTGTCGGAGGAGCTTGCGAAGGCGGAACTGACCCTCGCGGTGCTGGCAGACGAACTCACCCGCATCAGCGGAGCCGGGCTGCTTGGCACCTCCTCCCTGGAGCGAGCGATCCGCCGGCTTCCGGCAGCCGCGCAATCGACGGGGCTATTCCTCCTCGCCGACCTGACGGGCCGCGTGGTCGCCACGCATCCGCCCGCGGACGCCGCACCGGCCCACATCAACGATGTCATCGAGGAGGAGCAGCCGCTCGCGATCCTGGCCGAACGAGCCGGCGCGATGCGCATGAGGCTGGGGGACGGAACGGACGCGCTCGCGGCGCTCCGGAACCTTCCCGGCGGCCAAGTTGCGATCGTGAAACCCGTTGCCGAGATCAAGGCTCTGCAAGGCCCCGGCCCGGCCTATTCGGCTGCCGCCATCGCGGTGATCCTGGCCGTTGCCGGCCTGGGCGGCGTCTGCGTCGCCCATGCGAAGGGCGCTCGCAGCGCACGCCGCGCCTGCGCCCGGATGGAACGGCGGATGGACACCTCCCTCACCCGCGGCCGCTGCGGCTTGTGGGACTGGGACATCTCGCGCGGGCGGATCTACTGGTCCAGCTCGCTCTACAGCCTTCTCGGATACCAGCGTCGGGACGAGTACCTGTCCTTCGGCGAGGTGAACGGGATGATCCATCCGGATGATGGGAACCTGTTTGATCTCGCCGAGCGCGTCGCCTCGTCGGAGGTGAAGCACCTGGAGATCGATTTCCGCATGCGCACGGCGGATGGCGGCTGGATGTGGCTGCGGGCCCGCGCCGAGGTGGTGATCGATCCGGAGGAAGGCGGGCGCCACCTCGTCGGGATCGCGGTCGACATCTCGGACGAGCGCGGCTTCGTCGAGCGCAGCGCGACGGCCGACATGCGGCTGCGCGATGCCGTCGAGGCGATCTCCGAGGCCTTCGTCCTCTGGGATGCGGACAATCGCCTGGTTCTCTGCAACTCGAAGTTCCGGAACTTCCACGACCTATCGCCGGAAGCGGTCGTGCCCGGGGCGACCTACGCGGAGATCATCGCGGCGGGACGCCCACCTCGCGTCACCTCGCACGTGACCCACGAGCAGACGGACGGTCGCGGCTCCCGCACGCTGGAGGTCCAGCTCTCGGATGGGCGGTGGCTGCAGATCAACGAGCGCCGGACCAAGGATGGCGGATACGTTTCGGTTGGAACGGACATCACCGCCCTGAAGCGCCATGAGGAGAAGCTTCTGGAATCCGAGCGTCGCCTGCTCGGCACCGTCAGCGACCTCAAGCGCTCACGCCACACGCTCCAGATCCAGGCCCAGCAGCTCGCCGATCTGGCCGAGCGCTACCACGAGCAGAAGGGCCAGGCGGAGAGCGCCAGCCGCGCAAAGAGCGACTTCCTGGCCAAAGTGAGCCACGAGTTGCGCACGCCACTGAACGCCGTCATCGGGTTCGCCGAGGTGATGCAGCGCGAGATGTTCGGCCCGCTCGGCAATGAACGCTACCGCGACTACGCCAGCCACATCCGCGGCAGCGGCCTCGACCTGCTCGCCGTCATCAACGACATCCTTCAGATTTCGCGGATCGAAGCCGGTCACGTTACGCTCACCACGGCCCCCATCGACGTGGCCGAGGTCGTCAACAACGCCATGGCCACCGTCGCAGAGTGCGCCCGAGCAAAAGGCATCTCGCTGGTCTGCTCCGTCCAGGCCGGGGGCTACGTGCAGGCCGACGAGCGGGCCCTGCACCAGATCCTCACGCAGATCCTCGACAACGCGATCAAGTTCACCCCGTAAGGGTCCGGAGTGGTTCGTCTCCGGGTTGCGCGCGCCGGGGAAGCGATGAACTTCTTCATCGAGGACAATGGCGCCGGCATCCCGCGCGAGTTCATGCCGCGCATTGGCCGGCCATTTGAGCAGGTGGGGTCGGAGTTCAACCGGGCGCAGAGGGGCTCGGGGCTGGGACTTGCGATCGCTAAGGCGCTGACCGGGATGCATCGCGGCGGGCTGCGCATCCGATCGCAGGAAGGCGTCGGGACGATCGTGCTCGTCAGCATCCCGCTCAGCGATCCGGCCCGTTCGCCCCGGCCTTACCTCGAAGCGGCCGAATAGGCAGCGTCACGGCGCGCCTTCCTTCCCCAGCACGTGAAGGAAGGTTGAGCGCACCTCGGCCCGAATCTCGCCGAGCCGAGCCGCGAGTTCCTCCGGACCGGGTGCCCCGACGAGCGCCGCCAGACGCCGGAGCGTCGCCGGCGGCGCGCTCTCGTCCGTCGCATCCGACATCGTCAGCCGCTGCCAATGCACTACGTCGTCCAGGATCCGGCAGGCCTCGAGCAGTCGCGCAGTCGCGTCGCGCTCGAGGATGCCGAGGCGACCGGCCTCGGCGAGGACGTCCGGCGTTCCGATCCCTACCAGATCTGGATATTCCGCTGCCCGGGTCAGGACGAGAGCCTGCGCGAGGAAATCCAGATCCATCGTGCCGCCGGCTGCATGCTTGAGGTTCCAGGGATCTTCCTCGCCCTTCTCCCGTGCGACGAGCTCGCGCATCTCCATCACCTTGGCGAAGACCTCGTCTCCACCTCTGACCTGCGCGAGGGCAGCCCGGATGGCCAACGACGCCTCCCTGCCGAGGCTCGCATCGCCGGCGATCACGCGGGCGCGCGTCAGAGCCATGTGCTCCCACAGCTCGGCCTCGCGCTGCTGGTAGGACAGGAAGCCGTGGAACTGCGACGCGATCGGCCCCTTCGTGCCTGATGGCCGCAGCCGCATATCCACCTCGTACAAGCGGCCACGCCGGGTCGGCACCGTCAGGGCGGCGATCAGGCGCTGGGTGAGGCGGGTGTAGTACAGGACGGCGTCGAGCGGCCGGCGGCCATCACTGCTGCGACGAGCCGCGTCGAAATCATAAAGGACGACGAGATCGAGGTCCGAGCCAGCGGTCAGGTCGCGAACGCCGAGGCGCCCGAGCCCGAGCACGACGATCCGCCCTCCTGGGATGGTCCCATGCTCCTTCGCGAACTCGCGGGATACCCAGTCGAGTGCCGTCCGGACTATGCTCTGCGCGATCGCCGCGAAGGCACCACCCGCCTCGGCCGGGGAGATGACCCCCGACAGGAGACGGGCTCCCGTCGCGAAGTGAACCTGCCGGAAGGCGTCCCGCAAGCGATCGAGGAACTCCTCCGTGGCGGATGGCGCGCCGACCAGCGCGCGGATCTCAGCCTCGGCCGCCTCCTCATCCCGCGCCGGGCTGGAAAAGCTCGGATCCAGCATGGCGTCGAGCACGTGCGGGCTCACAGCGACCGTCTCGGCCAGGCGCGGCGCGCTTCCGAGGAGGTCGGCGAAGAGGAGCCGCAGCTTTTCGTGCGAGCGCAGGATGGTGAGGAGTTCGACCGCGGCCGGCATGCGCGCGAAGGCGCGATCCAGTCGGGCGAGCGCGCCATCGGGATCGGCAGAGCCGCCGAGCGCGGCAAGCAGAGCCGGCGTGAGCTCGGTCAGGACTTCCCGAGCGCGCGGGCTAGTCACGGCGGCGCGCCGGCCGAAATGCCAGCCCCGCACTGTCTCGGCGGCAGCCTCGGCCTGCCTGAATCCCAGCCGGTTGAGGGTGGCCACGGTCGCCGGATCGACCGCCGCCCCGGTGAAAACGAGATCCCCGAGCTCGGAGGCGAGTTCCGGCCCTTCCTCGAAGAGAAGCCCGTAATGATGCTGGACGCGCCGTGCCCGAGTGGTCAGGTCGGCGGCAAAAGCAGGCAAGTCCTCGTAGCCGCAGAAGCGGGCGAAGGGCGACAGTTCGTCGTCCCGCGACGGCAGCCGCTGCGTCTGCTCGTCGGCAACCATCTGCAGGCGGTGCTCGACCGTTCGCAGGAACCTGTACGAATCGGAGAGCTCGTCCCGCGCCTCCGCGCTGATCCAGCCCTCCTCGTGAAGTGCGCCCAGCATGTCGAGCGTGCGGCGTCCCCGGAGTTTGGGCCGGCGCCCGCCGAAGACGAGCTGCTGGGTCTGGACGAAGAATTCCACCTCGCGGATCCCGCCACGGCCGAGCTTGATGTCGTGGCTGGCGACGGCGATCTCGTCATGACCACGGATCGCGTGGATCTGCCGCTTCATCGCGTGGATGTCCGCGATGGAGGCGAAGTCGAAGTACTTGCGCCAGATGAACGGGGCGAGATCCGCCAGGAAGCCCTGCCCGAGCGAGATGTCGCCCGCCACGGGACGGGCTTTGATCATGGCCGCCCGCTCCCAGTTCTGGCCGACGCTCTCGTAATAGACGAAGGCGCCGGGCAGCGACACGGCAGGCGGCGTGGAGGCAGGGTCGGGGCGGAGGCGGTAATCCACCCGATGCACATAGCCGTCGACCGTACGTTCCTGCAGGAGCTTCGCGACGTTCTGTGCGAGGCGCGTGTAGAGCTTGGCCGGAGGCTCCGGCGAGGCGGAGGCCATGTCCGATCTTGGGTCGTAGAAGACCACGAGGTCGATATCGCTCGAGAAGTTGAGCTCCCCGGCACCATGCTTCCCGAGCGCCAGGAGCGTGAGCCCGGAACCGACCAGATCCGATCCCGGCGCGAAGCCGGGTGCCTTTCCGGCCATGGCTAGCTCCGCGAGCGCGATGTCGACCGCGCTCTGGACGGACGCGTCCGCGAAGTCCGACAGCGCCGCCGTAACCTGCTCGACGGTCCAGACGCCACCGAGATCCGTCAGGGAGACGAGCAGCGCGTGGGCGCTCTTGTTCCGCCGGAGATCGCGCATCGCTTCGTCGCGGGAGAGATCTCCGGCAACGAAAGACGCGCCGATCCGGCGCTGGGCGGCGACGATAGTGGCATTGGCGGCCGCTGGTTCCTCCCCGGCCAGCCGCTCGAGCCGCACCGGCTCCGCCGCAGCAAGTTGGCGGAGGTAGGGCGAGTAGAGGTTCGCGAAGCGCACAAGGCCGGCAAATGGAGCCTCGCCTGGAGCCAGGGCGTGGTGGGCAGGCGGGCGGACGAGTTCCGCAAGCGGGCGAGGTACCTGGGTCATACCGGAACCGCAGCCTGGCGCTGGGGAAGGGAGAGCTGCACTTCGAGCCCCGGCTTGTTGTCGTTGAGGCTGAGGGTACCGCCATGCAAACGCGCGACCGCCGCCGCGATGCTGAGCCCCAGCCCGAACCCGGGGCGGGAGCGCGCCTCTTCAAGCCGGACGAAGCGGCCGAGCACGCGATTGCGGTCGTCTGCGGGGATGCCGGGCCCGCGATCCCCCACGGTGATGATCACGGCGTCACCCTCCTTTCGCGCCTTGACGGTTACGGGCGCCTGCGGACCGGAGGCCTCAGTCCCATACTTGATCGCATTGTCGACCAGATTGGCCACCGCCTGGCCGAGAAGCTCGCGACTGCCGTGAATGAGAAGCCCCGGTTCGACCTCCAGCTTTAGCTCGGTTCCGGCCTCCTCGGCGACGGGTTCGTAGAGATCCGCCACCCCGCGTGCCACCTCGGCGGCATCGAAATCGGCCATGCCCTCGCTCTGGTGCCCCGCTTCGAGGCGGGCGATCATCAGAAGCGCGTTGAAGACGCGGATCAGGTTATCGCTCTCCTCGATCACCCCGTCGAGCGCGGCGCGGAGTTCGTCGGGACCCATTGCGCTCCTGAGCGCCTCGTCCGCCCTGTTCCTGAGGCGGGTCAGCGGCGTCTTGAGGTCGTGCGCGATGTTGTTCGACACCTCCGTCAGGCCGGTCATCAACTCGCCGATCCGGTCGAGCATCGCGTTGAGATTCTGCGCGAGGCGATCCAGTTCGTCGCCGGTGCCCGCAATCTGCAGGCGGCCGTTCAGGTCGCCCGCCATGATCGTCTCGGTCGTAGCGGTCATGTCGTCGACGCGCTTCAGGACGCGGCGCGTGACGAACCAGCCTCCCAGACAGCCGAGTATGCCAATGAGGAGGAGAGAGAGGCCGAAGGCACGGCGGATGATGTCCCGGATCCGGATGCGCTCGTCCACGTCGCGCCCGACGAGAAGGCGAAAGCCGCCCGGCAGGACGAAGACGCGCACGATCGCCTTATGCTCGCGCGCTTCCTCATCGGTGCGGGCATAGGTGACCTCCCGCTGGCCGGCCTCGTCCAGTGTCCCCGGTGGCAAGGCGCCGACATTGCCGGCGATGCGCTCGCCCTGGAAGTTGGTGACGAGGTAAAGGGAGGCTCCCGGCTGACGCGACCGACGATCCACGATCGCGACGAGCCGCCGGATGCCGCCCAGCCGATACTGCTCTGCGAGCCCCGTGATCTCCGCCGAGATCGTGTCCACGATCTGCCCATCGAGGACCTTGGTCGCGTTCCAGGCGACATAGCCCAGGATCACGAAGGCGAAGATCGCGAACGTAACAAGATAGGCGAATGACAGCCGGAAGGCGGTCGTGCGGAAGAGCTTGGGAAGGAAGCTACTTTGCGGTGTCACGGACCATGTACCCAGCGCCACGGATCGTGTGGATGAGCGGCCGATCGAACCCTTTGTCGATCTTGGACCGAAGCCGGGACACGTGCACGTCGATCACGTTGGTCTGCGGGTCGAAATGATAATCCCAGACATGCTCGAGCAGCATCGTGCGCGTCACGACCTGACCGGCGTGGCGGACGAGATACTCGAGAAGGCGGAATTCACGCGGCTGGAGAGGGATTTCTTGTCCGCAGCGAGTCACCCGGTGCGACAAGCGGTCCAGCACCAGGTCGCCGACGGTATAGCTCGTCGCCTCTCCGCTTCCCCCGCCGCCGCGGCGGCGCGCGAGAACCTCCACCCGGGCAAGCAGTTCGGAGAAGGCATACGGCTTGGGAAGATAATCGTCGCCCCCTGCGCGAAGGCCCTTCACGCGGTCATCGACCTGACCCAACGCAGACAAGATGATGGCCGGCGTGTCGACCTTCTGCTCCCGGAGCGAGCGGATCAGCGACAACCCATCGAGCTTGGGCAGCATCCGGTCCACCACGAGCACGTCGTAGGCGCCCTCGCGTGCGAGCGCATAGCCGTCCAGCCCGTCGGGTGCCGCATCGGCGATATGACCGGACTCGCGGAACGCCTTCGCGAGGTATTCGCGGGCTTCCTGATCGTCTTCGATGATGAGGATGCGCATATCGGTCATGGTAGCGCGCCAAGATGCAAAACGGCAGGCCGGATCGACGATCCGGCCTGCCGCCACGAGCCGCAGAGCTGGCGGGGGGCGACATGGCAGCCCCGCGTCCCGTTCCCTACTCAGAGTGCCTGGTCGGAGTGGGGGTTTCCGCCGTGCGCCCTTGGGATGAACAAGAGATAGGAGACCGCCCCTTACGGCGCTCTCTCGACGGGATGAAATCTTGGTAACGTTGGCCGGCACTCAGGGCGCCGCGCGAACTCAGAAGATCGCTTCGAGGCCCGCGAACACGGCGTATAGAAAGCCGAAGCTCAGGGCGAGACCGCCGAGCCCGACTGCGACGCCGCCAACGACCAGAACCCCGTCTCGCTCCACCAGGCCGAGGCCGACAAGGCAGACGGCGATCCCAAGAGGAATCTGGCCGATGATGGGGGCTGCGACGAGGAGGCCCAGCGCGAGCAGGATCAGCACCACGCCAAGGAGCCGGAGCGCGATCGGCGTCTCCAGGAACTCGATTCTCGGCTTCGACCAGCGTTCGAGCTTGTGGAGGATCGGCAAGGCGCGGGATACGGCGCGGTCCACCGCATCCTGTGGGACCGACCGACGAAGCAGCGCCGCCGGAAGCCAGGGCGTCGGCCGGCCGGCCGCGAGCTGGGCCGCGACCAGTGCAAGAAGAAGCCCGCACACGAATGGGATCGGCGGCGGCATGGGGAGGCAGTTCGGAAGGCCGAGCAGAACGACCAGCAACGCGAATGCTCGATCGCGCAGCACGGATACGATGTCGGCTACGGTCAGCCGCTCGCCCGCGTTCCGCGCCAGGGAGGAGAGGACCGCGGTGATACGCGCTTCAGGAAACAACCGGGGGATCGCCGCTGGGTGGAAACGGCGCCACCTCTAAACCAGCGGCGCGCGCGGGCCAAGTAGCGGCCCGCGGCGGCGTTCTGCCCCGCCGTCAGTGCAGCGTGAGTTCCCCATTCACCGCCCGAAACGATGCCGGCTTGATTAGGCCGGCATGAGCGATCTCGACCGAATGTAGCGGGCCTTCGAGCTCACGCTGCCAAAAAGCGAGAAACTTGTTCAGGACGGGAAAGCTGGGCGCCAGATCATATTGCTGCCAGACGAACGTCTGGAGAACCCGAGGGTGGTCCGGCATCCCGTATAGGATCCTGGCCGTCGTCAGGCCATAACCCTGTAGCTGGCGGATGAAATCCTCGGAGACCATGCAACCTCCTTGTGAATCAGCACCGTAGCGAGCGAGCAACGACTATACTCGCCGATGCGCTACGGGATTCAAGCCGCAGCAACTGAACTCTCGGCTAAACAGAAGGCAACGCTAGCAATCAGATACAGAGAGTGCCAAGAAACCGTCCGGTAAATACATCGACCCTCGACGCAGGGACCCTTCGAACGCGGGTTGACCGAGGATGGTTCCGGACAAGGGGGCGTCCGCCTACGGACGCAATCCCCAGCCCCGAAACCTCTGGACAGGAGATACGAATATAAATTCAATATAGCTCAGGACATTCCCTGACGCCTCCTCCAGACTTGAGTATCACCCGTGTTGCGTAATTCGGGTCGAAGCGCCGCCTGTCTGGCCTCTATTTCCCTGCACTTCCTGCTGTCGCCGATCGAAGGAGCAGCCGCGGCGGATCCTGACCGCCTGCTCTTCGTCCGACCCGAGGACCTGCGGACGGTCCTGTTCAGTCAAATCGACGCAGGCCGGTCGGTGTTCTTCACGCTGGGCGCGAAGCAGACTCTCGTTGGCCCTCTAGACCGCACGGGCTTCGTCGTCATGGAGACGAGCGGCTTCGGCATCACGCACGAGCGCTTCAGGCGTCAGGAACTCGATCTCCCGGCAGTCCGCTTCACCACCCAGACGAGCGTGCTGGTCGGTCAGCAGTGGAACCTTGGACCGGTTTTCCTGTCCGCCCTGATCGGGCCGGAAATCCTGCATGAGCAGTTGACGATCGCCGGACAGGTTCAGGGCTTTTCCGAGCCAATCTACGGAGCGAAGGGGCTGATCGAGCTTTGGGCCCATCCGACACGAAACACGCTTCTCACCGCAACCCTCACCGGAACGACCGCCAAGGCGAGCGTGTCGGGCCGAGGCTCGGTCGGCTATCGCGTCTGGAACAACCTCTTCGCCGGACCCGAGATCTCGGCTTACGCGACGGACAGCTACCAGGAAACGAAGGCGGGCGCTCACCTGACGGGCTTCGCGTTTGGCATCCTGCAAGGGCGGTTCTCCGCCGGCTGGATGGTGACCGACGATCGCCGCCGAGGATCGCCCTACGTTTCCGTCGCCGCCTGGGCGAGGATGTAAGCCTATTCCTCGCCGACGGGCCCGAGGGCCATCAACTCCGGCTCCAGCGGCTCCTCGTCATCGCCCAGGGCCTCCGCATCGAACGGCACCGGAACGAGGTCGGCCGGCAGCTTGCCTTCCAGCAGCCCAAGCCCCTGCAGCTCTTCGAGGCCAGGCAGGTCGTTGATGGCGTTGAGACCGAAATGATTGAGGAATTCGGGCGTGGTGCCGAACGTGACCGGCCGGCCGGGTGACTTGCGGCGCCCGCGCATGCGGATCCAGCCGGTCTCCAGCAGCACGTCAAGCGTGCCCTTGGAGGTGGTGACGCCGCGGATCTCCTCGATCTCCGCGCGCGTCGTAGGCTGATGGTACGCGATGATGGCGAGCACCTCCATGGCGGCCCGCGAAAGCTTCTGCGGCGCGCCCGCATCCTCTGCCAGCACGAAGGTGAGGTCGGTCGCCGTGCGGAACGCCCACTTTCCCCCGACCCGGACGAGGTTGATGCCGCGCCCCGCATAAAGACGCTCGAGATCTGCTAGGACACGAGCAGGATCGGCGGCTGCGGGGAGGCGCGCCGCGACGGCGTCCAAGCCGAGCGGCTCGGGGGAGGCGAACAGCACCGCCTCCGCGATCCGCATCGCTTCGCCATGCGCAGGCGGATCGGCAGGACGGTTGTCGACGGCAAGCGTCAGCATGCCGCGTGCGGGCAACCGCGTGGTCAAGCCGGCACCTCCCGTTTCCGCACCATGAGGGGGCCGAAGGGCGTGTCCTGGCGCAGCATCGCCCTCCCCTCCCGAACGAATTCCAGCGTGGCCGAGAGCGCCGAGGCGAGCACGGTCGCGCGCATCCCGGGCTCGACGACGTACCGGAGCAGGTAGGAATCCAGCGTCATCCAGTCGCCAGCCTCGCCAACAAGCCGCTCGAGGGCAGCACGGGCATCGACGAGGGACCAGAAAGGCCGCTTGGCAACGGTCACGTGGCTCGACGAGACGCGCTGCCTCTGCCGAGCGTAGGCGGACAGGAGATCGTAGATCGACGCGGTATAGGTTGGCGTCCCGACCTGCACGCGTGCCTCGAAGGCCCCACGCCCGAAGACCTCGCGCCCGAGTTGCGGCCGCTCGGAGAGAAGCCGGGCAGCCTTGCGGATCGCCTCGAGCCGGCGGAGCCGGTTGGCCAGCGCCATGGCGAGCTCGCTCGCACTGGGGCCTTCGGGCTTCGGCGGCTCAGGCAGGAGAAGACGCGACTTCAGATAGGCCAGCCAGGCCGCCATGACGAGGTAATCGGCCGCGAGTTCGAGCCGCATCGTCCGGGCCGTCTCGACGAAGGCCAGGTACTGCTCGGCGAGCGCAAGCACGGATATCTCGTGCAGGTCCACCTTCTGGCGCCTCGCCAAGTCCAGCAGAAGATCGAGCGGACCCTCGAAGCCGCCCACGTCGACGACGAGCAGCGGATCGCTTTCCGCGCGCTCGATCTCAGCCTGGATGGGAACTGCCTCCGACATCGCTCACGCCTGATTCGGCCAGGCGTCAGCTTGACGCCTCAGGCGGCTTCGGCAAGAGCCGCCTCGAATCCCCGGCGCACATCCGCAATGTCGAAGCTCGCCTGCTGCCCCGCAACCCTGGCCCGGGCCGCCTTGAAGCGGCGCAGGGTTTCCCCGGCAAGGGCCGGCGCGGCCTCGGCGACCGCTTCAGCCTCGTCCAGGTTGCCGTTGCAGTGAAGCGCCACGTCGCAGCCCGCGCGGAACGCAGCCTCTGCGCGCTCCCGGAAGGAACCGCTAAGCGCCTTCATGGAGAGATCGTCCGTCAGGAGGAGCCCGTCGAAGCCGAGCTCGCCTCGGATGATCTGACCAATGACCGACGCCGAGGTCGTAGCCGGCCCCTCCGGGTCGATCGCCTCGTACACGACATGCGCCGTCATGCCGATCGGCAGGTCGCGCATCGCGCGGAAGGGCACGAAGTCCTGGGCCCGGAGTTCGTCTATGCCCGCCGATACCCGCGGCAGGCTCTCGTGACTGTCGACTGACGCCCTGCCATGCCCGGGCATATGCTTGATGACCGGGAGCACGCCGGCCTCCATGAGGCCCTCAGCGGCTGCGCGCCCGAGCATGGCAACGATCGCCGGATCGGTGTCATAGGCCCGGTCCCCGATGATGTCGTGCGAGCCGGGAATCGGAACGTCGAGTACCGGCAGGCAATCGACGTCGATCCCGACGACCCGCAGGTCATGTCCGATCAGCCGCGCGCCCGTCTGCACGAGCCTGCGCCGCCCTTCCGGATCGCTCGACAGCCGCCCATAGGTCCGCCCCGCAGGGTATTTCGGCCAATGCGGCGGGCCCAGCCGCTGCACGCGACCGCCCTCCTGGTCAACGAATATCGGCGCGTCTGCCCGGCCCACCGTTTCGCGAAGCGAGTCGGTGAGCGCGCGGACCTGGTCCGGATCCGCGATGTTGCGCCGGAACAGGATGAAGCCGACCGGATCGGCGTCCCGGAAAAAGCTCACCTCGTCGGGGGTGAGGGAGAGGCCGGAGCAGCCGGCGATGAAGCAGCGAGGCCCTGTCACATGCGCCTCGTCAGTTCGCGACGACGAAGCACTGGCCGCCGGAAGACTTGAGGCGCGTGCAGAGCGTGTTCGCGTCCTCGCGCGAGAGGGGCGTCACGCGGATGCGGTAGACCGTCCTTCCGTTGACGTTCCCCTCAGTCACCGTGGCGGGCTTGCCGCCGAGTTCCGTTGGGTACTTGTCAGCGAGTTGCTCGTAGGCAGTCCGCGCGGCGGCCTCGGTCGGCCTTACGGCGATCTGCACCGCATAGGTTCGGCCCGCCGGAGAGATCGCGGCCGTCTCCTGATCGGCTCCCTCGGTGGTTGCCGCCGCCTGCTGCGCGAGCCTTGCCGGGCGGGCGGGCGGGCGAACCGAAACCACTGGTCCCGTCGGGGCAGCAGGCGCCGCATCGGCGTCATCAGCGCCCGTTGCGTCGGCGGGAGCAGTTGCGCCAGCCAAGGCCGGATTGCCTTCTTCCGTAGGCGTGCCCGTCGTCCGGGCCGCCAGCTCAATCGGCCGGGCAGGAGGAAGAACCTGTATGGGTGTCGCCGTCGAAGGGGTCGTGCCGTCATCGGCAGACGGAGTAGCCGAGGAAGCGGCCGGCGGGGCCGGCTGCGCCTGGGGCTGCGCCGGTGCTGGATTCATCGGGATCGAGATCGTCGGGACCGTGACCGGCGGCGGAATCTGGTTCGACGGCAGTATCTGCGCGTCGGGATTCGTGACCATCAGCCCGCCGCCGATGGGCGTCCCGTCCGGCCGGATGGCGACGGTGCGGACACGGCGCGGCTCGCCCAAGGCACTGAGCGCAGCATTCCGACCCGGCGCGGCGGGGGCGGCCACGACATTCGGGCCCTGGCCGTTCGAAGATGGGACGGCATCAGGGGTGCCGGGAGCGGCGACTGGCGGAGCCACGGCGACGTTCGGTGCGGGCTGCGACAGCGTGGCGTCAGGGGGCTGCGGAACAACGCCCGCACCGATGCCGGCCTGAGCAGGCATAGGTGGCGCGACCTCGGGAGCCGGTTCCGGCTGCGGCATGTGCCGGGCAGCTTCACGAACGTCGATCGGCTGCTCCTGCCGGTCGAGCACACGCGAGCGAGCGTTGTCCGTCGGGCCCTCGTAGATCTGCCGGTTCTGGTTCGGGATATCCATCCCGCCGGGATTTTCCGGCTGAACCTTGAGGGGCGCGTTGTCGGCCTTGATCAAGGGCGGCGGACCAGAGGATGCGGTGTCGCCACTCATCTTCCGCCAAGTGAAGGCCCCGCCCGCACCAACCGCAGCAAGCGCAACGACCGCCAACACGGCGCCGACGCGCCGGCGCGGCGCGCTCGACGACGCCGGCACGAACTCGTCCTGATCGAGGGCAGCGCTCTCACTGCCGTAGCTTCGCACCACCGGGTCGAACGGCTCCGGAGCACCCCCGAGGTCGCCCCCCTGCGGTGGCAGCGGCCCGGTTCCGAGGACGCCCCGGTCCTCGGCCGTCAGGACGGCATCGGCTTGGCTGCGAGGCGTTGGAGCCGCGGGCGCGGCCTCCTGCCCCCCCAGCACGGGCTCGCGCCGCTCCCGGCTCGGCTCAGGCCGACGATTGTCTCCGAGGATGCCGAGGAATGGGTCGTCCTGCCCGACGATGCGGGCGAGTTCGGCGAGCGGGTCTGCCTGTGGCCCGGTCGCAGGGGGATCGAGCTCGGCGGAGCGCCGCAGTTGACGCTCGATCTCGTCGAGATCGATCTCGAAGCGGTTCTGTGCCGTGTCGCTCATACCTAGACCCAACTCGGTACCGGGGCTGGCACGAGACGCCCAGCCGGAGCCTGCGCCAGCGACCTCGCGTGAAGACCTGCCCGAAGAAGGAGCACCATCTCACCGCATCTCGTTCGGGGCACTCACGCCGAGGGTCCCGAGCCCCGACGCGAGCACCGCCTTCAGCGCGCCCAGAAGGGCGAGCCTCGCCAGCGTCGATTTTTCATCGTCGTGCTTAACAAAGCGTAATTGCGGCAAGTCTTTGCCTTTGTTCCACAATGCATGGAACACGCTCGCGAGCTCGTAGAGGTAGAAGGCGATCCGGTGGGGTTCATGGGCCTGCGCCGCCGCCTCGACGATACGCGGATATTGGGCAATGCGACGCTGGAGCTCGATCTCCGACTCGTCGGCCAGCAGCGAGAGGTCGGCCTCCGCCAGCGCCTGCGGGCCCGGCGCCTCGCCGGGAAATGCCTCGAGGGCCTGCCTGAACACGGAGGCGCACCGGGCGTGCGCGTACTGGACGTAGAAGACAGGGTTGTCCTTCGACTGCTCGATCACCTTGGCGAGGTCGAAGTCGAGCGGGGCGTCGTTCTTCCGGTACAGCATCATGAAGCGGACGGGGTCGCGCCCGACCTCGTCGACGACCTCGCGCAGCGTCACGAAGTCGCCTGCCCGCTTCGACATCTTCACGGGCTCGCCGCCGCGCAGAAGCTTCACGAGCTGGCATAGCTTCACGTCGAGCTCCGCCTTCCCGCCGCTGACCGCCTGAACGGCTGCCTGCATCCGCTTCACATAGCCGCCGTGATCGGCACCCCAAACGTCGATCATCGTCTGGAAGCCGCGCTCGAACTTCGAGCGATGGTAGGCGATATCGGCGGCGAAGTAGGTGTATGAACCGTCGGACTTGAGCAGCGGCCGGTCGACGTCGTCCCCGAACTCGGTCGCCCGGAACAGCGTCTGCTCGCGATCTTCCCAGTCCTCCGGAAGCTGACCCTTCGGAGGCGGGAGCCGTCCCTCGTAGATCAGGCCACGCGCCCGCAAGTCCTCGATCGTCTCCGCAATCTTGTCGACCTCTCCCTTGGTAAGGGAGCGCTCGGAGAAGAACACCTCGTGCCGGATGTCGAGCGAGGCGAGGTCGTCCCGGATCATCGCCATCATGGCATCGATCGCGGCCGCCCGGACGATGGGAAGCCACTCGGCCTCAGGCATCTCGAGCAACGATGTCCCGTGCCGGTCCGCGAGCGTCTTCCCGACGGCAACGAGGTATTCGCCCGGGTAGAGCCCTTCCGGGATGGGCCCGACATCCTCGCCGAGAGCCTCGCGATAGCGGAGGAACGCCGAGCGGGCGAGCACGTCCACCTGGGCGCCCGCATCGTTCACGTAGTACTCGCGCGTGACCTTGTAGCCGGCAAAGGCGAGGAGGTTCGCCAGAGCGTCGCCGAAAACCGCTCCGCGCCCATGGCCGACATGCATCGGGCCCGTCGGATTGGCGGAGACGTATTCCACGTTCACGGCCGCGCCCGCGCCCTGCCCGCTCCGGCCATACCCGGTCGGGTCGAGCACGGCGGCACGCACGACGTCGTGGAGCACATGGGGCCTGAGGCGGATATTGATGAAGCCCGGGCCGGCGACGGTCGCTTCCTGCACGCGCGGATCGTCCCGCAGGTCCGCGGCGATCAGTTCGGCAAGCTGACGCGGGTTGGCCTTGGCGGCCTTCGCCACCGCCATCGCGGCGTTGGTGGCGAGATCGCCGTGGCTGGCGTCCCGCGGAGGCTCCACGAGGACCCTGGACGTGTCGATCCCGGCCGGGATCTGCCCGGCCGCCGCAAGACGTTCCAAGGCTTCGCCCACCCGGAGCTCGAAGAGGCCGAAGATGTTCATTGCAGGTCGCTTGTTCCGGCGCGGATCTCGACGCACCGTCGTTAGATAGCCAAAAGTGTCAGGTGTGTGCCGCGAATAGCAACCGGCGCCCTCGCTGTCACGTGACGCACCGCACCATCAGGCGATCCGGAGATCCGGAGTCGTCGGGAACAGCCTGCGATGCTCGTGGATCGCATAGCGGTCCGTCATTCCGGCGATGTAGTCCGACACGCGCCTGGCGAGCCTCGACTCGGACGCCCCCTCCAGGTCGTGGCACCAGTCTCCCGGCAGAAGCGACGGCTCGCGCATCAGCCGGGAGAAAAGGTCGCGGACGATCGTCTCCGCATCCTGCCGCACGGACATGAGCCGCGGGTGCTTGTAGAGCTTCGGAAACAGAAAGGCCTTGAGAGACCGGTCCGCCTCCGCCATCGCGGTCGAGAACCCGACCATCGGGCGCGTGGCCTGACGGATGTCCTCCACGGTCGCCGGCGCGAGTTCCTGGATTCGCGTCGCGCTCTCGGCCAGAACGTCCTCGACGAAGCGTGTGATCACTCGCCGAGTGAGTTCGTGCGTGCGGCGAGGCGCATCCAGCCCCGGCGCTACGGCATCGACCTCCTGCAGGAGCTCTTCGAGGAAAGGCACCGACCGGAGTTCCTCCGCATCGAGTATCCCCGCCCGGAGCCCGTCGTCGATGTCGTGGGCATTGTAGGCGATGTCATCGGCGATCGCGGCCGCCTGCGCCTCGGCCGAGGCGTGGCTGCCTAGACCGAGCGGGTACGCGGCCTCGAATTCGAGGATCGCAAGCGGAACGCCACGCTCCTCGTAGCGGCCCGTCGGCTGACCGTCCGGCCCGAGCAGGGGGCCGTTGTGTTTCACCAATCCCTCGAGCGTTTCGAAGGCCAGGTTGAGCCCGTCATAGGCGGCATAGCGCCGCTCGAGGCGGGTCACGATGCGCAGAGCCTGCGCGTTGTGATCGAAGCCGCCGAAGGGCCCGAGGCAGGCATCGAGGGCATCCTCGCCCGTATGGCCGAACGGGGTGTGGCCGAGATCGTGGGACAGGGCGACTGCTTCGGCCAGATCCTCGTCGAGCCCCAGGGATCGTGTGAGGGCGCGGGCGATCTGGCTGACCTCGAGCGTATGGGTCAGGCGGGTCCGGAAATGATCCCCCTCGTGGTGGATGAAGACCTGGGTCTTATGCGTGAGCCGCCGGAACGCCGTCGAATGGATGATGCGGTCGCGGTCGCGCTGGAACTCGGATCGGGTCGGGGACGCCCGTTCCGGGTGGAGCCGCCCACGGCTCTCCCCTGGGTGGCATGAATAGGCTGCGCGCCAGCGCTCGCCGTGAAGCAGCACGGGGTGATCCGGGTTGCGGGGGTTCCTGCGGGCCCTTACCTTGTGCGCAAGACGAACCGCAAGCGCGACGCCATGACTCTACAGGCTTCCGACGAGATCAGACTGACCGAGAGCGCGGCCCGGCGGATCGGAGAGATCCTGGCCGGCGAACCGTCCGGCTCGATGCTCCGCATCAGCGTGAACGGTGGGGGCTGCTCCGGCTTCCAGTACGGCTTCGACATCGACCACAACCCCCGGCCGGACGACGTAATCGTAGAGCGGAACGGCGCCGCCGTCCTCGTGGACGAGACCTCCCTTCAGTTCCTGAAGGGCTCGGTCGTCGATTTCGTGGACGATCTCATCGGCCAGTCGTTCAAGATCGAGAACCCGCAGGCGACATCGTCCTGCGGCTGCGGTACATCCTTCTCCATCTGAGATCCCGGCCAGCACCGGCCGGGCACATTTCCCCGTCGGAGAGCATCATGAGCGGGTCCGGACAGGTCTTCCGGGGCATGCGGCACGGCCTGCTTGCCGGAATCTGCGCGGCTGGGCTCTGGTCTCCGGACGTGAGCGCCGCGAGCGACGGGCTGCGGCTCGCCCAGGCCGGGATGATGTCGTCGCAGCCGAGAAGCGGCCCGGCGGCGCCTCCCAGTACGCCGCCTGCCGGCCCCGGCGGCTTGTCCAACCGACCAGCGGCTCCACCTGCCACCCCAGCCATGCCGGGGTTGCGGCCGGATGTCGTTCAGCAAGGTGCGGGACCTTCGATCGTCGCTCCACGCCCGCCCGCCAGCATCGTGCAACCGCCGGCCGCGGCATCGGTCGCCCCAGCCCCGGCAGGCGCTGCAGAGGCGGCTCCATCCGGCCCCTTCGCTGTTGCCCAGACGCCGGAAGGCTACAGGGCGTCGAATCTCCGCTTCGTCGCGGGGCCATCGACCTACGTCATCCCGACCGCCGAGATCCGCGGATCGAGCCTCTCACGTGACGAGCTTTCCCGGCTTCTCGACCCGGCATCGCCTGCTTCCTTGGCGGAGCGCGTAGCGGGGCTTCGGGCGGATGAGATCGTCATTCCCGAACTCCGCACCGAAACCGGCATCGGGCCCGGGCGCCAAAGTGCCGTCTATCGCGATATCCGCCTCTCCGGCGTCGCCTCGGGCAGGATCGAGAAGGCGACCGGCGGGAACGGCAGCTTCGACGGGACCTCGCCGGACGGCCCGTCCCGCGGAGCATTCGCCCGCATGGACATGGGCGACATCGACGCCGCGCTGATGGTGTCCCTGCTCGACAAAGCTCCACCTGGGACAAGCCCCGAGCTGAAGCGGATCTACGGGTCGGTCGCAATCGAGAGCCTGACCAGCGAAGGCCCGAAGGGCAACCGGTCGCGCATCGCCCGGCTCGCAGGACGAGACTTCCGGGCGCGTCCTACCCGCGATGGCTGGCTGGCGACCGCAAACGCGTTCGCCGGGCACACGGACCTGAACACGGCGCCCCCGGCGGAGCGCAGCCGTGTTGTGGGCGCGATGGTCGATCTCTTCGAGGCCTTCGAGGTCGGCGCGCTCGAGGCGACGGGGATCGAATTCTCGGATGCCGACAAAAAGGAGACAGCGGGTCGCATCAGCCGCATCGCCTATACGGGCGGCGGCAGCCCGGGCGAGTTCCGCGTGGAAGGCTTCGAGGCCGGCGGTGAGGACGGCGGCATCCGCATCGCGAATTTCAGCGTAGGGGGCATCTCCCTGTCGCCGATGCTGAGCGCGGCACGCGAGCTCGCCGGCAAGACCGCGGAGCTGACGCCGGCCGAGATCCGTCGCCTCGTCCCCGTGATCGGATCGGTCCGAATGAGCGGGATCGAAGTCAACACGAAGGGCGATGCCCCCAAGGGCGAAGCTCCGATGCGCATCACGCTCGCATCTCTCGAACTCCTCGCCGACAACCTCGTCGACGGGGTTCCGACGGACCTCCGGTTGAGCTTGCGCAACCTCTCCGTTCCCCTTGAGGCTGCCGCGAGGAATGAGACGGCGAGGCCGCTCGCCGCCCTCGGCTACGACAAGATCGATGCTTCGCTGACCGCAAATCTCGGCTGGGAAGCACCCGGTCAGGAACTCGTTATCCGCGAACTTTCCGCGGAAGGCGCCGGAATGGGCCGGCTTCTCGTCCGCGGTGTCGTGGGCAACCTGTCGAAGGACGCGTTCAGTCCGGACGAGGCGCTGGCCGTCGTGGCATGGATGAGCGCCACCGCCCGTTCGCTCGAAGTCATCGTCCAGAATGCCGGGCTTTTCGAGAAGCTCCTCGCCGCCCAGGCGGCTGAGAAGAAGCGGAGCGTCGACGAGCTGCGGCGCGAATACGGAATGATGGCGGCGGTCGCCGTACCGGTCATGCTCGGCAATTCCGCCGCCGCAAAGGCTGTCGGCCAGGCCGTCGCGCGGTTCGTGGCGAAGCCCGGCCGTCTCGTGATCGAGGCCCGAGCCCGCGATGCCGCAGGGCTCGGCGTCGCCGATTTCGCCGCCGCGCCGGATCCGACCGCGCTGCTCGACAAGCTCGATCTCAGCGCGTCGGCCGAGTAGCCGTTCAGTCTTCGTCCTGGCGCGGCATCCTGGTCTGCGCCTCGACCACAGCGACGGCCGTCAGGTTCACGATGCCCCGCGCCGTGACAGATGGCGTCAGGATATGGGCCGGCTTGGCCGGCCCGATAAGGATCGGCCCAACCGGCAGCGCATCGGCCAGCACCTTCACGAGCTGAAGCGAGATGTTGGCCGCATCGAGGTTCGGCATGATCAGGACGTTGGCCTCACCCTTCAGCGTCGAGGTCGGATTCACGCGGTCGCGGATCGGCTGAAGAAGAGCCGTATCGGCAGCCATCTCGCCGTCGACCACCAGGCCCATGGCCTGTGCCTGGATCAGGCCGAGGGCCTTCTGCATCTTGCGCGCCGAAGCCGTGTCGGCAGACCCGAAATCCGAGTGCGACAGGAGCGCGACCCGGGGCTCGATGCCGAACCGGCGCACATGGCTTGCGCAGGCGATCGTCATGTCCGCGAGTTCCTCAGCCGTCGGGTCCGCGGTGACGTGCGTGTCGGCGAGGAAGTAGGCGCCCTTCGATGTGATCAGGAGGCTCATGGCCGCCATCTGTCGGGCGCCGGGCGCGAGCCCGAGGATGTTCGAGATATGGCGCAGGTTCGACTGGAAGCGCCCTTCCAGGCCGCAGATCAGCGCGTCGGCATCCCCGCGGCGAACCGCCACTGCGCCGATGACCGTCGAGTTCGTGCGGACGAGCGTCCTGGCCGCATCCGGCGTGATCCCCTTCCGGCCGGCCGCCTCGAGGTAGGTCGAGACGTAGTCGCGGTACCTTGGGTCGTCCTCGGGATTGATGAGATCGAACTCGCGACCGATCTCCATCGAGAGGCCGAAGCGCTTGAGCCGCGTCTCGACCACGGATGGCCGGCCGATGAGAATCGGCTTTGCGATCCCCTCCTCCACCACGGCCTGGACAGCGCGCAGAACGCGCTCGTCCTCGCCTTCGGCATAGATCACGCGCTTCGGGTGCTCCCGGGCCGCCGTGAAGAGCGGCTTCATGATGAAGCCGGACCGGAAGACGAAGCGGCCGAGCGATTCCGCATAGGCCCGGAGGTCCGACAGCGGCTTCCGGGCGACGCCCGTATCCATCGCGGCCTTTGCGACCGCAGGTGCGATGCGCAGGATGAGGCGCGGATCGAACGGGCTCGGAATCAGGCTGTCGGGCCCGAACGGCCGCGCCTCGCCACCATAGGCCTGTGCCACGACATCCGACGGCGCCTCGCGGGCGAGCGCCGCGATCGCGTTCACGGCCGCCGCCTTCATCGCCTCGTTGATCGTCGAAGCCTCGACGTCCAGAGCGCCCCGAAAGATGTAGGGGAAGCAGAGGACGTTGTTGACCTGGTTCGGGAAGTCCGACCGCCCAGTGCAGATCAGCGCGTCCGGCCGCGCGCTCCGGGCGAGATCCGGCATGATCTCCGGCGTGGGATTGGCCAGCGCCATGATGAGCGGCGTCGGCGCCATCTGCTGCAGCATCTCGGGCTTGAGCACACCGCCGGCCGACAAGCCGATGAAGACGTCCGCACCCACGATGACCTCGGAAAGCGACCGCTTGTCGCTGCTCTGGGCATAGGGGGCCTTCCAGCGGTCCATCAGGACGTTCCGGCCCTCGTGGACGAGACCTTCGATATCCGTGACCCAGATGCTCTCGCGCTTTACCCCGAGCGAGACGAGGAGATTCAGGGTCGCCAGAGCCGCGGCACCGGCTCCCGAGGTCACGACCTTGATGTCGGCCAGCCGCTTGCCGGCCAGTTCCATGGCATTCACGACGGCCGCCGCGACGATGATGGCCGTGCCATGCTGATCGTCGTGGAAGACAGGTATCCCCATCCGCTCCTTCAGCCGCTCCTCGACGTCGAAGCACTCGGGGGCCTTGATGTCCTCGAGGTTGATGCCGCCGAAGGTCGGTTCGAGCGCCGCCACCACATCCACGAGGCGGTCGACGTCCTTCTCCGAGACCTCGATGTCGAAGACGTCGATCCCGGCGAATTTCTTGAAGAGGACGGCCTTGCCTTCCATCACGGGCTTGGAGGCGAGCGGGCCGATATCGCCCAGGCCGAGGACGGCCGTGCCGTTCGTGACCACGGCGACAAGGTTTTGCCGGGAAGTGAGATTGGCCGCCTCGGTGAAATCGGCGGCGATCGCCTCGCAGGCGGCCGCGACGCCGGGCGTGTAGGCAAGGGCTAGATCGCGCTGGTTGCCGAGCGGCTTCGTCGCCTGGATCTCGATTTTTCCAGGACGCGGGTTGCGGTGATAGAAAAGCGCACCCGACCGCAGGTCTTCCGTGACATCCGCCATCAGCCAATTCTCCTTCCGTCGCGAACGCTCGGAAATTCCATCTCCACCTACCGCCAATTCCGGGGTCTTTTCACCCCTGGCCGAAACCGGCGCCGTGGCACGCCCATGAACCTACGACACCGGCTGCGCAATTGGCGCAATCCCCATAACGCGACCGCCGTGCACCTCGCCCATCTTTCGCGTCGCTATGGCTTCTCGATCGGGTCTCACTCCTACGGCCGCCCGAAGGTGCGGTTCCCGGAGGCGGGCGCGAAGCTCACGATAGGTCGGTTCTGCTCCATAGCCGACAAGGTCGAGATCCTCCTCGGCGGGAATCACCGGACGGACTGGATCAGCACGTTCCCGTTCGCGGCCTTCCCCGAACTCTGGCCGGGAGCGGCTGCCACAGGCGCGGCCTACCAGGCCAGCCGCGGCGACGTCTCCATCGGGTCCGACGTCTGGCTCGGTTCAGGGGCCATGATCCTGTCGGGCGTGACGGTCGGCCATGGGGCTGTGGTCGGAGCCCATGCTGTCGTTGCGCGCGACGTGCCGCCCTACGCCGTGGTGGGCGGCAACCCGGCCCGCGTTCTCAGGACGCGGTTCAGCGACAGCCAGGTCGCCCTGCTCCTCGAGACGGCCTGGTGGGAGCTTCCCGATGCCGAGGTGGCCTCGATCCTGCCGCTCCTCGCCAGCGGGGAGGTCGAAGAACTCGCCGCCGCCGTCACGGCGCTGCGGGCTCGATCGTCTTGAGCGTGCGGCGCCCGAGCGTGCGCGCCTTCAAGGCAAGCGCCGGCGCCTCGACGAGCCGCCACGATGCCCAACCCGCAAGAAGCGCAAGGCCGAGCGATGGCCCGAGCAGCGTCCACGCGCCAGCCTCAGGCCAGAGCTGCCGAAAAGCCTGCTGGATGGGCCAGCCGTACAGATAGACGCCGTAGGAGAGGTCCTCCCGCAGGTCGAAGGCAGGACGGGCGAGCACCGGCGAGAAGGCGAGATAGATCGCGCCGTATGCCTCCGCCAGAAACAGCAGAGCGTGGTAGGCGGGGGTCGAGGAGAGCACAGCCGCGAGCAGGACGAGCGCGAGCGCTCCCTTCCCGGATAGCGGGATCCGATGCCGCCAGAGAAACAGGGCGGCCCCCGCAGCGAACAGGAAGGGCAGGCGCAACGCGGTCTGGACGCCCTTTGATGCGTCCGGCGAAACCCAATCGAGCATGAGGATGGCAAGGAGCAAGCCGCCGGCCAAGAGAGCCGCGGGCCAGCGCGAACGCAGAAGTCCGACGACACCGGCGGCGAGCACTCCCACGTAGCAGATCACCTCGTATTTGAGGGTCCATACCGTCCCCATCGGCATCCGGAAGGGGTTTTCGGCGAAGACCCCGGGGAGCGCGGCGTTGCTCTTGAAGGTCGTCAGCGTGCCCGTGACGAAGCGCCAGAGGCCGGAACTTGCCAGGTATTCTCCCAGGTCCAGCCGGGTCAGCGCGGCCCCGAGCGGGAGTGACACGATGAGCGTCGCCGCGATCAGTCCCGGGGCGATCCTCAGCGCACGGGCAATGACGTAGTCGCGCCAGCCGCGCCCGCAAAAGCTCATCGTGACCAGGAAGCCCGAGATGGCGAAGAAGCCGTTGACGGCGTGTTCGCCGAGGGTGAAGCCCGTGAGCCGCGTCAGGGGCTCGTCCTCGATCCGGCCCGAGACGACGCTGAACCCGTGGCTGACGACGACCGCCAGCGCCAGGCCGAGTCGCAATCCGGAAAACCCGTTCGCCGGGGCGTCGAGTGCCGCACCAATCGTCGGCCCGGCCCCGCGCCACCCCATCACCGCGTCTCCGACAGGCCTTGGCGCGCCAGGGCAGTGCGGCCTCTGAGAAAGGCCAGGGCTCCAGCGGCCGATCCAGCATACCGCTCGACGAGCGAGCGCCGGAGCGTCAGGCAGGCGAGCAAAGCTTTGGCGCCGTTCACCAGAACCATCTGGGCCGCTCCGGAAGGGAGACCGTATTTCCGTGACACATAGGCACGTGACCAGGCGAGGTGCCAGCGCGCCGTGAAGACACGACCCGGTCTTCTTTCGCTAGAGCCGCCCCGGAGGTGGCGTGCGACCGCGGAATGGACATGGACGAGTGCGTAGCCGGCATCTGCAACGCGGCGGCAGAGGTCGTCATCCTCGTAGAAGAGAAAGATCCGCTCGTCGAAGCCGCCGAGCCGCAGGAACAGCTCGCGCCTGATCATGAAGCAGGCGCCGGACAGGAACGGAGCGCAGCAATCGCCTTCCGGGAGGGAGCGCCGCCCGCCGGAATTCGGCAGGTAGGGTGGGATCAGAGAGCGCGGCTGGAAGAAAAATCGGCCATCCGGCTCGACGATCCGCGGCGCGAGAATCCCGGCATCCGGGTACCGCTTCGCCGCGTCCAGCAGCCGGTCGACCGTGCCGGGATCGAGAGCGACATCCGGATTGACGATCAGGAGCCAAGGCGAGCTCGCGGCCGCGGCGCCCCGGTTGTTGGCGCGGCCGTAGCCCTCGTTCACCCGGTTCCTGATGACCCGGGCGCCGCTATGCCGGGCGAGCTCGGCCGAGCCATCGGAGCTCGCATTGTCGACCACGATGGCGGGGAGCCGGTTCTCGTCCAGCGCCTCGATGCAGCCGCCGAGGACCTTCGCCGAATCGAAGGTAACCACGATCGCGACGACGTCGTCCTCGGATGATCGCGGCTGCAACACGTTCGGTCCCCATCGAAGCAGCGCTTCATCACCTCCGGACCCTCGAGGCCGGAAACGGAGCCCCCGCTTAGACGAAGAAACCGCCTCAGGTAATCTCGTGCCTTCCACGCAGTCGTTGCGACTCTTGTTTTCTCCGACCCGGACGAGTTTTGCCCCGCCCCTTTCCCGATGCTCGCCGCCAGCTACCTGCCTGGCCGCCCTCCGGGCCAGCGCCAGCCCGGTACGTTCGCTGGCTCCTCACTGCGGTGTTGCTCGGGCTGATCATGGGCTGCTCCTTTGCGGTCGACGCGGACCAGACGCGAATCTGCAGGATGTCGCTGCCGGCCCTCGAGGCGAGCGGAGCGCGGGTCCTGGTGCGCCAGGTGCTGCACGGGCGCGAGCCGAACACGGTCAGGATCAACTACCACGCGATCCGCCCTGAGGGAGGCCCCGCCCTCTCCCGCTTCGCCGTATGCCGCTTCGGCCCAGGTCTCTCCGTCGGCAAGGCCGAGCTCGTCGGGATCACTACCGATCGCGGCACGATCTCACCCGCAGCAATCTACCTTCTCCGACGGTATTACCTGGATACCCCTGACGCTCTGGAGGGCGACCCCGGCCCGGGAGAAGCCGCGGTCGCTCTCCCGGAGATCAACCACGGAATCGCCTACGCGGCCGAGCAGGTGCTCGTCGCCCTGCCTCGCGTCGCGATCTACGGGCTCCTCGCTGCCGCCTACGCGCTCGTTCTCGGCCTGGTCGGCCGCATCAATCTCGCCTTCGGCGAGCTTGCCGCAGTCGGAGCCGCCGCGATGGGGTTGGTGGTCGCAGCCCTGTCCATCGCGGGATCGGGCTCCATTCTGCCCAGCCTCGCCATCGGCCTCGCCGTCACCAGCATAACGGCCGCGCTGTATGGCGCGGTTGCCGGCCATGTCGCCTTCGTCATCATCCCGGCGAGGCGGAGCCAGGCGAGCCTCATCGCCACGATAGGCCTTTCGCTCGCTCTCATGGAGTATCTGCGCCTGGCAGGAGGCGCCACGCCGAACTGGATCCCCCCGGTCGGAGCGGAACCGTGGCTCCTCGCACGTGCAGGAAACTTCGTCGTGACGATCACGCCGATCTCGGTCCTGACGACCTTCGTGGGCCTCGCGGCGGCCGCCGGCCTCCTGGCGATCTTGCGCTTTTCCCGCTTCGGGCGGGAGTGGCGCTCGGCATCGGACGACCCGGGCGCGGCGGCGCTCTTCGGCGTGAACAACCTGCGGCTCGCCCTCGCCACTTTCGCGATCTCCGGCGCGCTGGCCGGGCTCGCGGGGGCTCTCGTGGCAATCCAATATGGAGCGCTCGGCTTCGCGGACGGTTTCCAGCTCGGGCTGAAGGCCCTTGCAGCGGCGATCCTGGGCGGGATCGGCTCCGTTCCGGGAGGGCTGGTCGGGGGGCTGGCGATCGGCCTATTCGAGACGCTATGGTCTGCGTACCTGCCCATCGAGGGGCGTGACCTCGCGGTGTATCTCCTGCTCATCCTGCTCATCACCTTGAGACCGGAGGGGCTGTTCGGCGCGACCCTGCCGCAAAAGGCTTCCTCTTGAGCCGGAACGAAGCCGCGATCGGCTTTGACGAGGTCAGGCGCGCGGCCGCCGTGATCGTCGGACAGGTCATCGCGACCCCGCTCATCCCCTCCCCGCGCCTTTCCGACCTGACCGGCGCGACTGTCTTCGTGAAGCACGAGAACATGCAGGCGACGGGCGCCTTCAAGGAGCGCGGCGCCCTGAACCGCCTGCTCGCGCTCACGGCCGACGAGCGGGCGCGGGGCGTCGTCGCCATGTCCGCCGGCAACCACGCCCAGGCGCTCGCCTACCATGCGGGCCGGCTGAGCATCCCGGCCACCATCGTGATGCCGGTCGGCACCCCGCTCGTTAAGGCGGAGAATACGCGCGGCCACGGCGCCGAGGTGCTCCTGGAGGGTGCGAACCTCTCCGAATCCGAGGACGTGGCCCGGCGTCTCTCGTGGAAGCGGGGCCTGACCCTTGTCCATCCCTACGACGATCCTCTCGTCATGGCAGGGCAGGGAACGATCGCGCTCGAAATGCTGGCAGCCTGCCCGGACCTCGACGACATCGTGGTGCCGATCGGCGGCGGGGGCCTGATCTCCGGCATCGCGGTCGCCGCGAAAGCGACCCGCCCGGATATCCGCATCGTCGGGGTCCAGGCCGCGCTCTATCCCTCCTGCGTCAACGCTCTTCGCGGGGAGGACGCCCCTATCGGTGGCGCAACGCTGGCGGAAGGCATCGCGGTCAAGAATGTCGGCCGCCTGACACTCCCCATCATCCGCGAGCTCGTGTCCGAGATCGTCCTCGTCGACGAACCCACCATCGAGCGCGCCGTGAATGCCTATGCCACCTTGTGCCGGACGATGGCCGAAGGGGCCGGTGCTGCGGGCCTGGCCGCGATGCTGTCTCGCCCTGACCTGTTCCAGGGGCGGCGGGTCGGCCTCGTGCTGTGCGGCGGGAACATCGACGCCCGGCTCCTCGCCTCCGTGATGGTGCGGGAGCTCGAGCGCGAGGATCGGATTGCCTCCTTCCGGATCACCTCGCCGGACAGGCCGGGCCTCCTGGGGGAGATCGCGTCGCGGCTTGGGCAGCTCGGCGCGAACATCCTGGAGGTGTCGCACGGACGCCTCTTCCTCGACGTACCCGCAAAGGGCGTTTCGGTGGACCTCACGATCGAGACCCGCAGCCGGGAGCACACGGCCGCGATCCTCGAGGCGCTCGCGAGCGAACAGCTCAACCCTCGCCGGATCGGGCCGGCCGGGCTGTCCGAAACCAACTTCTGAATGGGTACTCGATGAAGGACATCCTGTCGCTCGACGTCATGGCCCTGGTCTCCGCCTATCGCGAGCGGAAGCTTTCGCCCCGGGAGGCAATCGGGGCGGTCCTCGACGCCATCGACCGTGTGAACCCGGCCGTGAACGCGTTCTGCGTGGTCGACCGCGATGCCGCGCTCCAGGCTGCCGCCGCTTCCGAGAAGCGCTGGGGGGCGGGCAACCCATCAGGACCGCTCGATGGCGTGGCCTTCACCGTCAAGGACAACGTCGTCTGGACGGGGCATCCGACCCGCCGGGGCTCGAAGACAACCAACGACGCGCCCTCTCTCGACAACGCGCCATCGGTCGATCGTCTGCTCGAGGCCGGCGCGATCCCGGTCGGCAAGACCACGCTTCCCGAGTTCGGCTGGAAGGGTCTTGGGGACTCGCCATTGTACGGGCTGATCCGAAATCCCTGGGACACACGGATGACCACCGGCGGCTCGTCGGCGGGCGCGGGAGCGGCAGCTGCGCTCGGGCTCGGGCGCCTTCATATCGGGACGGATGGCGCTGGCTCGATCCGAATTCCGGCCTCCTTCTGCGGGATCTACGGGATCAAGCCGAGCTTCGGCCGCGTTCCGGCTCACCCGCCTTCTCCATTCGCCATCGTGTCGCATGTCGGCCCGATGACGCGCTCGGTCTCCGATGCCGCGATCATGCTCGGCACCATCGCGGCTCCCGATCCGCGCGACATGACCGCACTCGTCCCGCCCCCGCAGGACTATCTCGCCGGCCTGGAGCTCGGCGTCCGAGGCCTGAGGATCGCCTGGAGCCCCCGGCTGGGCTATGTCGAGACGCTGGATCCCGAGGTGGAGGAACTCACCGCAAAGGCCGCCCGCGTGTTCGAGGAACTTGGCGCAACGGTGGAGGAGCTGGATCCTGGCCTCGTCGACGCGATCGAAACGCTGGAAACCCTCTGGTACGTCGGGGCCTGGTCCGTCCTGCGCGGCATACCGGAAGCGCGCTGGAAGGATGTCGATCCCGGCTTCGTCGCTGTTGCCGAGAGCGGCCGCAGGATCCTCGGGGCCGACTTCGTCGCGGCGGCGAACGCCCGCGGGGCGCTCTACCTCGCCATGGAGCGCTTCCACGAGCAATACGACCTGCTGCTCACCCCAACCCTTGCGACGGCCTCGTTCGAGGTCGGCAACAATACGCCGCCGGACGGACGCTTCGGCCAGAACTGGATCGATTGGGCACCCTACAGCTTCCCGTTCAACCTGACGCTCCAGCCCGCGGCGACCGTGCCGTGCGGCTTCACCCAATCCGGGCTGCCGGTCGGCCTGCAGATTGTCGGCGCGATCCAGCGGGACGGGCAGGTGCTGCGCGCGTCGCGGGCCTTCGAAACGGCCCGGCCGTGGCCAGTCCTCGACGACCCGCGGATCAGGCACTGATCAGCGGCGGGCCTCCTCGAAGGCTCCGAGAAACGCCACGAGATTGCGCGGGAGCGCGTCGCACAGATAGCCTCCCTCCTGGACGAGAAGCGTCGTCGGATGCGCGGCGGCGATCATCCGTGCAGCCGCCGCGAACCCCTCGGTCGACACCTTGAACGCTCCGATCGGGTCATGCTCGGAGGCGTCGAAGCCGAGCGCAATGACGAGAGCCGCAGGAGAGAAGGCGGCCACCCTGCGCAAGCCTTCCCCGATGGCCTCCAGCCACACGCCGTCATGCGAGCCCTCCGCCAGCGGCAGGTTCAGGTTGGCCCCCTGCCCGGCCCCCTCCCCCGTCTCGTTGGCGTAGCCCGCGTAGAACGGAAAGTAGTTCGTAGGGTCGGCGTGGATCGACACCGTCAGGACGTCGCCTCGCCCGTAGAAAATTCCCTGCGTGCCGTTGCCGTGATGGACGTCGATATCGAGAATCGCGATCGGCCCGCTCGTCTTGGCGCGAAGGCGCTCGGCCGCGATTGCCGTGCTGTTCAGGAAGCAGAACCCGCCTGCGGAATCCGCATAGGCGTGATGGCCTGGCGGCCGGCACAGTGCGTAAGCGTGGCCGTGCTCGAGGGCCACATCGGCAGCCGAGACCGCTGCCTGCGCGCTGCCATTGATAGCCTCCCAGGTTCCGGCCCTGATCGGGGTCGAGGTATCGGCCATGTGGTAGCCGAGCAACCCGAGCAGGCCGGCCGGGCGAGCATGCATCTGCGGCCTGGCGAAGTGCCCGGTCAGGATCTCCTCGCCGACGCCGGGAAGCTCGTCCTTGCGGGTCCAGGCCGTCCGGAGCAGGTCGAGATAGCTGTCCGTGTGGACCGCACGCAGCGGCTCGAGCCCGTGGTCGACCGCATCGATGAGGCGGTGGCCGGCACCTTCGACCGCCCGCCGCAGGATCCAGTAGCGCTCCGCCTGCTCGGGGTGGCTGATCGTCTGCCCGCGTCGGAAGTAGCCGGACGGATCATGCAGGGAGACAGCCGGCGAATGGATCACAATCATGTTTAGCCAGTCCGAGTTGCGGCGCGACAGGTCCGCATGTCACGAATCTTCGAGCCACGGCAGTCGGAAAGCGGAATAGCCAGGTTTCGCCAGCCGTCATGCATGCGGTCGAATTCAGGAACGTCAGCCGACGACCGGCGACAATGGAGGGCGGAGATGTTGAACAGGCGCATGGTAATCAGTTCGGCCTCGATCGCCGCGGCCGGAATCGGCCTCGGCTCGGCTTCGGCCCAGACCGCAGCCACGCCTCCGGCAGGCGCCGCGGCTCCCACGGCCGGCCAGGCGCCGGGATTCTACCGGTACAAGATCGGCGATATCGAGATCACCGCGATCAATGACGGCTTCGCCATGCGGCCGCTGGAGGGCTTCGTCCGGAACGCCGAGCTAGCGGACGTCAAGAAGGCGATGGCGGAGGCATTCCTGCCGGACAACGCCCTCCCGATCACGTTCACGACCCTCGTCGTGAAGACCGGCGGCAAGACCGTGCTGATCGATACCGGGAACGGCGATTCCGGCGCGCCGACCTCCGGCCGCTGGATGGCCAACTTCCGGGCAGCCGGCTTCGACCCGGCCCAGGTCGACACCGTCCTGATCAGCCATTTCCACGGGGACCACATCAACGGCCTGCGCTTGAAGGACGGGAACGCCGTGTTTCCGAAAGCCGAAATCATGGTGCCCGAGACGGAGTGGGCCTTCTGGATGGATGACGCGAAGATGAACTCGGCGCCGGAGGGGCTCAAGGGCGGCTTCCAGAACGTCCGGCGCGTCTTCGGCCAGGTAGCGAAGGACGTGAAGCAGTTCCAGCCGGAGAAGGAACTGGTCTCCGGGATCAGCGCCGTCGCCGCCCCCGGACATACGCCTGGCCACGTGGCGTTCCGGATTGCCTCCGGGGGCAAGCAATTCCTGATGGTCTCGGACATCACGAACCACCCCGCGCTCTTCGTCCGCAACCCTGCCTGGGCCGCGGTCTTTGACATGGACGCGGAGAAGGCGCGAGAGACGCGCGTGAAGATGCTCGACATGGTGGCCGCCGACCGTACTCAGGTCGCCTTCTACCATGCGCCCTTCCCGGCCACGGGTCACATCCTCAAGGACGGCAGCGGCTTCCGCTTCGTGCCTGTCCAGTGGACGCCTGCCGTCTGAGCGCCAAACCTGCGCGGGCCCTTGTTGCCCGCGCAGGCTTCTACCTCCCTGGTTCCAAGCGGCGCGGGGCTCGTATAAAGGCAGCCGTTCCGCTGCATCGCAGCGCCGGGCTTGAGCCCTCCTGACCAGAGCGGGACCGATGATGGGCCGGGAGATGACGATCGCCTTCGTGGCGAGCCCGACGCCTGATGCCCAGGCCGCCTCCAGGGAGATGGCGTCCCGCTACCCTCACGTGTCGCCCGAACAGGCCGACGTCATCGTCGCGCTCGGAGGCGATGGCCTGATGCTGCAGAGCCTCCACCGCTTCATGGGACAGGCGAAGCCCGTCTACGGCATGAACAAGGGCTCGGTCGGCTTCCTGATGAACGAGTTCAAGCCGGACGGGCTGATGGAGCGGCTGAGCGCGGCCCAGCGCAGCGTCGTCCACCCGCTCCTGATGGATGCGCGCGACATCGAGGGGAAGAGTCACAAGGCCTACGCGATCAACGAGGTCTCGATGCTTCGCCAGACTCACCAGGCCGCCAAGCTGAGAGTCGAGGTCGACGGGAAGATCCGGCTCCAGGAGCTCGTGGCGGACGGGCTTCTGGTAGCGACCCCGTTCGGCTCCACAGCCTACAACCTTTCGGTGAACGGCCCGATCCTGCCGCTGAACGCGCCCCTGCTCGCCCTGACCCCCATCTCGGCATTTCGCCCCCGGCGGTGGCGCGGCGCCCTGCTTCCCGACCGGGCCAGGATCACCATCACGGTCATCGACCCCGACTTGCGTCCCGTGAGCGCCGTCGCCGACCACACCGAGTTCAGGAAGGTCGCCTGCGTCAGCGCCTCGATGGATACGAGCATCGAGCTCGTGATGCTCCACGACCCCGGGCACGGCCTCGAGGAGCGCATCCTCGTTGAGCAGTTCGGCTACTAGGCCGCCAGGGCCGAACGGGGTTCCGGGCCCTCGAGCAGCATCTCGGGCGCGTGGCGCATGACGATGTCCAGCGCGGCATCGTCCGCGAGATCGCTTGCGATCCGGCGTGCCTCCTCGCGGGCCGCCTCCACCTCGAAGCGGCGCAGAAGCGCGACCAGCCGGCCGGTCTGATCGGGCGGCAGATGTCCGCAGGCAGCGAGCGCCCGCTCGATCACCGCGCGCGATAGCCTTGCGCCCCTCGGCTGTCCTGAGGCTTGCCCTTCCCGCCAGGCTTGCAGCGCCGCCTCGAAGGCAGGACGGAGCGTTGGCGGCAGGCCTGCCTTCGCGAACATCGCCCGAAAACCCTGCCCGCCGGCTTCCCGGCAAAAGGCCTCGACCCGCTTCGGCGAAAGCTCGGTCAGCTCGCAGAACGCGGCCTCCACGAAGCCGATCTCCCCCGAGAGGATCGCCCGCAGGATCAAGGCGGGGGTGAGTTGATCGGAGTTGCGCAAGTGAGCTACGAGCCGGCTGACATCCTCCCGCTCCGAGCGGGCCGAGAGGGCCACCGTCGTGCTCTCCCGGGCTTCCCGCGCGATCCGTCCGGACCGCTCCGGGCTGAGCCAGCCGCACCCGACCACGAAGCTCTCGAGCGAGCGGGCGAGCGCCGCCGCGATCGCCTGAGCGACGTCGACCGGCAGGTCTGGCCGGCCGAGCAACGCCTCGCGCAGCGGGGCATGGTCCCCGTGGCGCTCCAGGATCCTGCACAGGGTCGAATGGGCGATCTCGGCGCCGGGATTGGCCGCGAGCCTGACCAGAGGCGCCGGGCGCCCGATCTCACCGAGGGCGGCGGACACCGAGACGGAGACCGTCAGGCGGCTAGCGATCGCGCATTGCATTCCTTCGTCGCCGACGGCCGCGGCATCGACGAGGTCGGCGTCGATGAGCACCGGAGAGCGCGCGAGAACCAGCTGCGCGACCTCTGCCACATCGCTCGACAGCGCCACGATGATGTGGCGCGGGGCGTCATGCGCAGCGGCCAGGCTCTCCGCCATGGCGCGCCGGACGATCGGCGCGGGATCGTCGAGCATCGCGGTGAGCGCCGTCTCCGCCTCCCACCGGTCGGACTCCGACAGGTCCGAATAAAGGAACGCCTTCGCAAGGGCGGCTGTCGCCTCCGCCCGATGCCCGGGCGATGCGCTACGCGCCCAGAGAAGGAAGCGGCGAACGATCATGGAGGATGGCCTGGGGTGGCAGGGCACTCGGGTTCCGCGCGGCTGCCGGGTTGGCGGTTGCCTTGGGACGCGGCGGCGGAAGAGGAACATTGGCCGGGCCGACCGCGGCTTCGGCCGGCGCGGGCGATACAGCGGCCGGGACGGGCTCCGCCTCGATCGCGGCGCTCTGCATTCCGTTCGCCTTCGGAAAGAAGGCGACGGTTGGCGCCGCCTGGCTGGCCTGGGCTCGGTTCACCTGCCACAGCTTCGCGACGGCATCGGAGACTGGCCCGGTCCTGGCATCGGTCCGGAAGAGGCCAAGCAGCGGCGGCCCATCGCCGGTGCGTGTGACGGCCGGGCGCCCTGTCGCCGTGACGGTACGCGGCGCTGCCGCGGCCATGGGAGGCGGGCCGGCGGGCGCGGCGGCACCGAGCATTGCATATAGCTCGCCCGCACCGCGCGGCTTGCCGGCCCTGTCGAAGAAGATGGTCCGGTTCGCGGCAGCGGCTTCCGGCATGTCCTGCGCGAGCGGCCGGGATGGCTCGCTCCGGGCAGCCCGGATCAGGTCGCGTGCGCCTCGCGCGCCGAGGAGATGAGCCATGTAGAGCTCGCTGCCCGTCGGCTCGCGGCCGGTCGCCGCCGTGAGGGCTTCCCGGTTCTGCTGCGTCAGTGCCCCGGCCATCATGGAGGCCAGTCGCGGGTCTTCCCGCAGCTTCAGGATGTTTTCGCGCATCGCGCCGTCCGGGACGGCATAGCCGCCTTCGCCTCGGGACGTGATCGCCGAAGCCAGATCCGACAGGCCGAGCTTGCCGCCCTCGCTCTTCATTAGGCCCAGCCAGGTCTGCTCGATGAACTGGAACAGGCCGGTAGCCGACGATGTCGGCGCCTTCGCGCCCGGATCGAGCGCCGATTCGCGCTGGGCGGTGCTCAAGAGATACTCGAAGCTCGTACCCGTCTGCTCCGCGCCCTGGCGGATCGCCTCTACGACGGGCGTCGGCGCGGGAGCGCTCGCGCGGGGCTCGGCGGGCGTCGTGAAGAGGAACATCGAACGGGAGCGAGGCCTCGAGGAGGAGGCGCGCAGGTTGCCGCGCTTATGGTAAACGAAGCCTCAACCCGCGGCGCGTGGTCAGGCCGGGACTGGCGCAATCGCCTGTCCGCGCTATCCCTATCCGATGCGCGCCGTACTGCTGGTCCACCCGACGAGCCTCGACACCATCGACGAGGTGGTTCGCTGCAACCCCGACGCCTTCCTGCTGGACGTCGCCGGTTGCGAGCCGAAGGTCCTGCTCACCCTTGTCGGCGCGATCCGAACGCGGAAGCGTCCGGTCCTGCTCCGGATCCGTCCTTTGGCAGATGGCGGCGCAGGTGATCTGAGCTGCGCGATGCAGGCGCGTCCCGATGCCGTGTGGCTGCGGGATACGGTCGGACGGACCCAGGTCGAGCAACTCGCATCGCGTCTCGCAGTGGCGGAAGCCGAGCTCGACCTACGTCATGGGGGAACGCGCGTCGTCGCCTCCATCGAGAGCGCGCGGGGCGCCCTGGCGCTGCCGCAGCTCGCAGAGGTCGGGCCGCGCCTCGCGGCGGTGGCCTTGGATGCGCAGGCGCTCGCAGCGGACCTCCGATGCCGCCCGGAGGAGCCGGGGCTTCTCCCAGGTCCGGTCCGCGCCACCCAGGCCCAGGCCGTCATCGTCGCCGCGGCATCGAACGTGCCTGCAATCGACGCGACCCAGACCCCATCGCCTCCCGAAGAATTCGCTGCAGAAGCGGCCGTCGCTGTCGCGAACGGCTTCTCCGGGAAGCTGGCCCTCGACCCTGCTGAGGTCGCAGCCCTGAGGCGCACCGATCCTCAGGCGCCCTTCGGGCGCTGGATGGAGAACTTCGTTTCGGGGGTCGCGACGAAATAGTCCATGTAGCCCCCCCGCATGATCGGCCGCATGGCAGCATTGTCCACGAGACCGTCCTTGATGAAGCGATCGTCGATATGGACGCCGACCACTTGGCCCAGAACGAGGTACTGGTCCATCTGCCGTCCATCCCGATCTTGCAGCTGGATCGTCTGAAGCCACTGGCATTCGAGGGCGGCCGGCGCTTCCGCCACGCGGGGTGGCTTGACCAGCCGCGACGGAGCGGTCGTGAGACCGGAGAAGCCAAACTCGCTTTCACCCCGCGGAAGCGGGGCCGAGGTGAGGTTCATTGCCTCGCGCGTGTCGTACGTGGCGAGGTTGCAGACGAACTCCTTCGTCTCATCCACGAACGCGACTGCGTCCTTGTAGCCGGACGACGAGAACGCGACGATGAACGGGTTCTCGCCCACCAGATTGAAGAAGGAGTAGGGCGAAAGGTTCACCTCGCCCTTTCCGTTCAGCGCCGAGATCCAGCCGATCGGGCGAGGGCCTACGAGCGCCTTCATCGGGCTATGCTTGAGGCCGTGATCGTTCTTGGTAGCGTCGTAGAACATGGGATGCCTCAGAGTCGCGTCACGATGTCGGAGAGGTTCGGGCGCTGGCGATCCGGCGGGGTTTCCTCCGCCCGACCGATATGGATGAAGCCGGCAAGCTCCTCGTTCGGGGCGAGGCCGAGCGCACCAAGCACGCGCCGGTCGAAGCCGTACCACTCCGTGAGCCACGAGGTGGCGTAGCCCATCAGGTTCGCCGCAACGACCAGGTTCATGCAGACGGCCCCAGCCGAGAGCACCTGCTCCCACTCGGGGATCTTCACGTGAGGACGGGCGGTCGACACGACGGCAACGACGAGCGGGGCCCGAGCGAGCCGCTTGCGCTCGGTCGCGATCCGCTGCTCGTCCGCATTCGGCTCGTCGGCCTGGAAGGCGGCCGCGATCGACTCGCCGATTCGGTCGCGGGCCTCGCCCTCGATCACGATGAAGCGCCAGGGCGCGAGCTTGCCATGGTCGGGGACGCGGGACGCGACCGTTAGAAGCTGCTCGAGTTCGGCAGCGCTCGGGCCGGGCCCTGTCATGAGGTGCGGCGGGACCGAGCGTCGCCGCGCCAGGAATGCAAGTTTGTCGTTCATTTTACCTTCAGCCGAGGAGGAGCAGAGAAGAAGGGGCTCGCGGGACAGAACCGTCAGGTCGGCCGCGAGAGGGCCGGCAACAGATCTCCGCCATTTCCCTGCCACTTGTCGCCGGTAGAGATCAAACCGGACAGACAGGAGCCCGGGGCCGGCGGATCAAGCGACGGCATCTCGGGGGATGGTCAGGTGTCGAACGTGTCTCCGCTGGCGTCGAAATGGCGTCAAGCCTTTGCTGGACGAGGCCTGAGGGCCCGGCCGGCCAGGCCCCTCCCCTCCAGGTCACATCACGTCAATGCGCGCTGACTATCTTGGACCGTCCGGCGGCGGCTCCGCGCGATTTGCGACCGATGCCGATATCTCCTTCGGCATCGAGCCGCGAACCGCCCCGTTCCGGCCGTGGACGAGGCGGCAGTGGGTGCTGGCCGTCATTGCCGTCCTCGTTTTCTGGTCCTGCGCCGCCCTTGCGTGGCCGCTGACCGGCAGCGTCGTTCCCTGGGATTCCAAGAACCACTTCTATCCGATGCTTCGCTATCTCGGCGAGGCATTGGCGAATGGTGAGCTTCCGCTCTGGAATCCCTACCATTTCAGTGGCCACCCGGCCGTCGCAGACCCCCAATCGCTGCTCTTCACGCCCACCATGCTGCTGTTCGGCTGGCTTGTTCCAGCGCCGTCCATGCAGCTCTTCGATGTCGTCGTCTTCGCGCATTTCCTACCTGGTGCGCTCGCCATGCTCGGCCTGTTCGCCCGCCGAGGATGGCGGCCGGAGGGCGCTTTCGTCGCGGTAGCGATCTTCGTGCTCGGCGGCTCGGCTTCCGCCAGGCTGCAGCATACGGGCATGATCTTCGGCTACGGGATCTTCCCACTCGCACTGCTTCTGCTCGAGGAAGCGCTCGATCGCCGCTCGTATCTCCTGGCATGCGCGTTTGCCGCCGTCGCAAGCGTCATGGTGGTGGGACGCGACCAGGTCGCGTTCCTGACCGGCCTGATGCTCGTCGGCGTCGTCGTGCACCAGACGGTCCTCTCCGGCGGCGCGCTCGCGTATCTGCGTTCCCGGGCGGGTATCCTTCTCGCCGCGGGACTCGTCGGTGCGGCGCTTCTCGCCGTGCCGGTGGTGCTGACGATGCAGCTCCTGGCGACCTCGACGCGCCCGTCCTTCGGCTTCGGCGTCGCGGCTATGGGTTCGCTTCCGCCGGAGAGCCTCGCGACGATCCTGTTCGCCAACGTCTTCGGCTCGCTGCGCTGGACCTATGATTACTGGGGCCCGGACTGGCATTCCCTCGTCGAGGGCACCTGGACGGACCGCGCGACCAACTACCTCTTCGCCGGGACAGTCCCCGCGATCCTGCTCCTCTGGCATGGGCTCGCTGGCGGGCGCCTACTCGCGCGCGAGTTCCGGTTCTTCCTCGTCGTGGGCGTCGCCGCGATCCTTTACGCGCTCGGCCGCTACACGCCCGTGTTCTCTTTCATTTTCGACAACCTGCCCGGGATCGCCCTCTATCGCCGGCCCGCCGATGCGACCTTCCTCATCAACATCGTACTGGCATTCGCCGGCGGTTACCTGGTCCATCGCTTCTTCCAGGAGGGCAATCCGCGTTTCGCCGAGATGCGGCGATCGCCTCGGGCCGCGATCCTGGTGGCCTGCGCCATCGCTATCGTCGCGGGCGCGATCCTGTCCGGACTGACCTTTGCGCTGCGGGCAAACCAAGGTGCTGCCGCGGCGACGGAGATCGCGATCGCGATCGCCCTCTCTGGAGGTTTGGTCGTCCTGCTCCTGCGCAGCGACGTCGATCGACGCTGGCGGGCCATGGCTGCTGTGGCGATCGCCGCGTTCACGGGCGGCGAGCTCATCTGGCGCAACGCCGCCTCGGCGCTCAATGCGGAGCCGGCCGAGCGATATGCCGTCTTCCAGGACCTGCCGGCCGACCAACTGAGGGGTCTTCAGGTGCTCAAGCAGGCGCTGGCCGAGAGGCATGCTCGCGGCGAGCGCCCGCGGGTCGAGATCCTCGGCCTGGGCGGCGCATGGCAGAACGCCTCGATGGTTCTCGGGCTCGAGGACACCATCGGCTACAATCCCCTGCGGCTTGCCGATTATGAACGCGCGATCGGCCCCGGGGAGAACGCGGCGGACCCGAACCTGAGGCAGTTCCCGGGCACGTTCCGCGGCTATCGCTGCCGTCTGGCAAGCCTGCTCGGCCTCGAATATCTCGTCCTCGACCGACCCGTGGAGCGCCTGCCGCGCCACTTCCCCCGCCTGACCGGAGCGCGGCTCCTCTACGGCTCGGGCACGATGTGGGTCTACCAGCTCGCTTCGAGCGCGCCTCGCGCCTATCTGGCGACGCATCTCGTGCCCGTCGATTCCGAGAAGGTTCTCGAAGACGAGGAATTGCCGGAATTCGACAGGCGCTCGGCGGCCCTGCTGGAGGCCGACCAGGCCGCCGAACTTCACGGCGATTACGGCACTCGGGATACCGCCGCCGAGCCGGATCCCGCGAACGGCTCAGTCCGCATTACGGGATACCGCCGCAATGAGGTCTCACTCGAGGTGGATACCGATCGCAACAGCGTGGTGATCCTTCACGACATCTACTATCCCGGCTGGGAGGTAACGGTGGACGGAAAACCCGCGACGATGTTGCGGGCCAATCTGCTGTTCCGCGGTGTCGAGGTTCCGCCCGGGCATCACAGGATCGAGTTCCGCTTCCGCCCGCTTTCGGTCGCGAACCTCGTTTCGGCGGCGAGCGGGTTGATCGAGAGCGAGGACGGCGAGGCGGAGACGCTGACCCGCTGAGGCGATGAGGATGACCTTGAGGCGGTTTGGGATTGCGGCGGCACTGCTGAGCCTTGTCGGCCAGTCAGCCCATGCCCAGACCGCGCCGGCTGTCGGTCCGGGCGCGGCTTCGCCTCCCGCGGCCGCCGCGCCCCAGTTCCAGGCAACTCCAGGATCGGGCCTCAACTTCCCCGCGCCACCGCCCGTGCCAACGCCCGCGATGGTGCCGGATTCAGCCAGCCTGTCGCTGAGCGCCGTATTCACGGCCGACCAGCGCCCCATCCGTTCCGGACTCGTCTGGCGCATTTTCGCGGAGAGCGGCGTGGAAGGCCGTCCCAGGCTCGTTGCGAAGTCAACGGCAGCTGCGCCGGTGATCTCGCTCGCCCCCGGCACCTACACGGTGCATGCGGCCTATGGGTTCGCGAGCGCTTCCCGGCGCGTAACGCTGTCGGGCGGCGGCTCGTCGGAGCGCCTGGCCATCAATGGCGGCGCACTCAAGCTATCGGGAGCGATCGGCGATCTGCCCATCAGCCCCAACCGGCTGACCTTCTCGATCTTCCTGCCGGTCGGGAACGACAGCGAAGGGCGGACGGTGATGTCCAACGTCAAGGCCGGAGACGTGATCCGGCTGCCGGAAGGCAACTACCACATCGTGTCCACCTACGGTGAGTCGAACGCGATCATGCGGGTTGATCTGAAGGTCGATCCGGGCCGGCTGACGGAGGCGACGGTCAACCACCGCGCGGCGACCGTGACCCTGAAGCTCGTGGCAGCGCCGGGCGGCGAAGCCTTCGCGGGTACCGCCTTCAGCGTGCTGACGCCCGGCGGCGACGTCATCCGCGAGGCGATCGGGGCCTTCCCGACCGTCACCCTGGCCGAAGGCGAGTACACGGTGATCGCCCGGCATGACGGGCGCGTCTATACGCGCGAGTTCAAGGTCGAGAGCGGCCTCGACCGCGACATCGAGGTTTTCGCGAAGGATTCCTGACCTCAGGTCCGGGCAGGAGGTTCGGAGTTCGTTCCGCGCCACCGCCCGTATCGCCACGGCAGATACCAGGCGGCCCGTCGCGGGATTTCCTCGCATACGAAGTCAAGGCCCGAGGTGCCGCCAGGGCCGCAGCGGCAGATGCGGGCCGCGGCCATCCAGGAGCCCGGCCAGACCCCATGCCGCCCGACCGCCTCGGCCGCGTATTCAGAGCAGCTTGGCAGATGGCGGCAGGTGCGACCCGCGATGGCCGAGAACGTCAGCTGGTAGGCGCGGATCAATCCGGTCGCGAGGAGCCGGCCGGTGCGGCCCGCCGCCGCGCCTGCGCTCACTCGGCTGCCTCGCGAGGTGCGTTGCGCCGGGCTTCCGCCTGATCGAGCGCCTCCACGACGGCATCGAAGGTCAGCATCGTCGAGGCATGCCGCGCCTTGTAGTCGCGCACCGGCTCCAGCGCGGCGAGATCCGCCCAACGCCCCGTCGGGGCGGGCCCGCTCTCCTTCAGCATCCGGCGCATCGTCTCCCGCACTTCGCGGAGTTCGTCATGCGTCGCCCCGACGACGTGGCGCGCCATGATCGACGACGACGCCTGGCCGAGGGCGCAGGCCTTCACATCATGTGCGAAGTCGGTGACGAGCTCGCCATCCGTCTTGAGGTCGACCGTGACGGTCGAGCCGCAAAGCTTGGAATGCGCCCGAGCCGTCCCGTCGGGATCCGCAAGCCGGCCAAGCCTCGGAATATCCGCAGCTAGCTCGAGTATGCGCTGGTTATAGATGTCGCTCAGCATGCCCCGATGGCTCTCGTGGCCGTTTCGCCTCGAAGAAGCATATAGGAACCTGCAAGCTCCGTCGCGAGGCGGAGGCGGAGAGGACGGAACCGGTGCAGTTCGCGACAGCCAACAGCAAGCAGGAACTCGAGGAGGATCTGCGCTTCTCGCCGCGCTTCGGCGCCGACGGGCTCCTCACCTGCGTAGCGACGGACGTGCTGACGGGCGATCTCCTCATGGTGGCGCACATGAATCGCGAAGCGCTCGCCCGAACCATCGAGACGGGCGAGGCCTGGTACTGGTCACGCTCCCGCGGCGAGCTCTGGCACAAGGGCGCGACAAGCGGCCAGATCCAGACCATCGAGGATATGCGGATCGACTGCGACCAGGATGCAATCTGGATCAAGGTCCGCGTCGGGGGCGACGGCGGGGCCTGTCACACCGGACGCCGGAGCTGCTTCTACCGGCGGGTCGGCGGTGCCGCGAAGGACGGCAGCATAGCTCTCGAATGGGTTGAGCAGGAGTAGGGCCGTTCGGCAGGACGTCGATCGTTCACGGCGTTTTCACGGGCCGGCTGGCACGGTAGCGGGAACAGGCACGGAGCCTCGACATGCTGTTCGATGGACTCGCCCGCCGGGCACTCAGCCTCGGCAGCGAGGGTACGGCGAATGGATCGCAGGAGAAGTCGCCGCCATCGACGCGGCTGAAGATCGGCTTCGCGCTGGGCGGAGGAGCGGCGCGGGGCTGGGCGCATATCGGCGTCCTGCAGGTCTTCGAGGCGGCGGGCATACGGCCCGCGATGATTGCAGGCTGCTCGATCGGTGCCGTCGTGGGCGGCTGCTACGCGGCCGGGAAGCTCGAGAACATCGAGGTTTTCGCGCGCTCGCTGACCAAGCGTCGGGTAATGGGGCTGCTCGACTTCCACCTGACGGGATCGGGCCTCATCGCGGGCGGGCGTCTGCAGAAGCTTCTCGAGATGGATCTGGGCGACCTCAGGCTCGAGCACTTGCCCATCCGGTTCGCCACGGTTGCCACCGAACTCGTGACCGGCCACGAGATCTGGCTGACGCGGGGCGCGCTGGTCGATGCCCTGCGGGCATCCTATGCACTGCCGGGCGTGTTCGATCCGGTCCGCCTCGGCGGACGATGGCTGATCGACGGGGCGCTCGTGAACCCCGTTCCCGTGACGGTGGCCCGCGCCTTTGGGGCAGATGTCGTCATCTGCGTGAACCTGAACAACGACATCCGCCTTCGCGGCGCCGTGATCCATGATCACGGCGAGGTAGAGGACGAACCGGCCCCGCTTGACGAATCCGCCGGCGAGCCGCCGCGGACGGGCCTGTTCTCGAGTTGGCTGGACAATCCCGGGCGACGGCGTGGGCGACGTTCCGCACCCGGCATGGCCAGCGTCATGATCGACGCCTTCAACATCACGCAGGACCGCATTTCGCGCTCGCGACTGGCGGGCGATCCGCCCGACGCCATGGTGTCGCCCAAGCTCGCGGAGATCGGCCTGTTCGAATTCCACCGGGCCGCCGAAGCGATCGAGCTCGGCCGTCAGGCGGCCGAGCGGGCGCTCCCCGACATTCTCGAGATGCTGAAGGGGGCCGTCGTCGTGCCAGGCGTGGCCCGGGGGATGCCTCAGGCCGTCGCGATGTAGTCGCGCATCGCTCGGTGCTCCGATTCGATGTCGCCGAGCCTCTGCTTCACGACGTCCCCGATGGAGATGATGCCGGCGAGTCGCCCGCCCTCGATCACCGGGACGTGGCGGAACTTGCCCTCTGTCATGAGACCCATGATCTCGTCGATGCTGGTCGTCGGCACGCAGGTGACAACCTTGGCCGTCATGCGGCTCGAGACGGGAGCCTTGAGGGCCTCCCCGCCTGCCTCGGCAACCGCCCGAACGACGTCACGCTCGGAGATGATCCCGAGGACGGTCCCGGATCCGTCGACCACCACGACGGCGCCGATCCGACGTTCAGACAGGCAGGTGACCGCGTCCGCCAGCGTCCGGTCCGGCGCGATCGTAACGACCTGGCGGCCTTTCCCGGCCAAGATGTGCTCGACGCTCATCGAATCGCCTCCGTCCCTTCGATCAGGTCTCAGAACGGGATGATGCGAAACGGCGGCCCAGGGTTCAAGCCGTCCACGATGAGGTCTGTCCGGGCGTGCCCGATACGGGGTCAAGCCAACGAAAGACCAGCAGCCCCGTGACAAGCCCTCCGATATGCGCCTGCCACGCGACCCCACCTTCCGTGATGCCGAGGGGTTGCGACAGGAGCCCTACGACGAGGTTGATGACGAGCCAGCTGCCCAGAAAGAACAGCGCGCTGCGATTCCGCACGAGCTCGCCGAGGCTGCTGCGCCGGTCCTGGGCGCCGGCCGGCCAATCCCAAACGCGTTCAGGTCGCCGGAACACGAACAAGGCTGCCGCTCCCATGAAGCCCGATACGGTGCCGGACGCCCCGATAACGACCTGGGTGCTGAGCGGGCTGCTCAGCCACTGCACGGCAACCGCCCCGACGGTCGCCAGGACGGCAAGGATGACGGAGCGCGTCGTCCCGCAGCGGCGAACGACGGGGCTGCCGAAGGCTACCAGCCACACGCAGTTCAGGACGACGTGCATCCAAGAGCCATGCAGCAGCGCGTAGCTCAGCGCCGTGACGGGCGATGCCCCGCCCTGCGCGACGACATATTCGGCGATCATGAGATGGGCGGCCGTAACGTCCGCATCACCACCGTCGATCGAAGTCGCCGCCGCGATGATCGCCTCGGGACCGGCGTAGCCCCACGCGAGCGACCATCGCGCCGGCACGAAGCCCCAGTCGAACAGAAGCTCGAGATCCGTCGCGGGGGGCAGCAGCCCTCGAAGAAAGTGGATCGCGCAAAGCCCAAGGACCAGGACCAGGATCAAGCCCGGCATGTTCACAGCGGGCTCGCGCCGGCGGATCGCATCATGAGACATCGCGCCCGAACTTGGGCCGGCCACCCCGCTCCCGCAAGCGTACGCGCCGCTCGTTAACCCTAATCGGCCGTTTCCGGCGCACTGCCCCTTTTGAGGCATGCCGGTCGCGCTCTCGGCGTGAGAGGCTCGCCGTCGTCCCGGTTCTGACCGGAAGCGCGAGGCTCGGATCCCGAAATGGAGCGGCCCAGCTCCGCCGGCGAGCGAGACGGTCCCGAGATGAAGCACACAACCTCTCGTCTTCTGTTCGCATATTGGGACGGGGTGCGAGGCGACCGGGCCGCTCCCGAGCGCGCGCAGATCGAGCCGGGCCGCATCCGACATATCCTGGCGGATACCTTCATTCTTGGCCTGGAGGCAGACGGACGGGCCACCTTCCGCCTCGCCGGAACGCGGATGTGTGCGCTGTTCGGCCGCGACCTGAAGGGCGCCCTCTTCTCCGATCTATGGCCAGCCGATCGGAAGGCGGAGCCCGACCAACTGATTGATCTGGTCGCGAACGATACGGTCGCGGTGGTCGCCGGGATGCTCGGCGAGGCCGACCTTGGGCCCGTCGTCGGGCTCGAATTGCTCCTCCTGCCGCTTCGCTACGGAGGATCGACAAACCGGCGCGCACTCGGTGCGCTGTCCCCGAGTACGGTGCCGCCGTGGCTCGGCCTGGCGCCCGTCCATGGGCTTACGACGCGTTCGGTCAGGGTCGTGGGCGGGAACCGCACAGGCTCGCCATCGCTCCCGGGCGAATTCGGTTCCGGCCCCTCGTCGAAGCGCCGTCACCTCGTCGTGCTCGAGGGCGGCCTCCGCTAAGCGAAGTCGCACTTCCTAACCTGTGAGCGGTCGGTTCAAGCCAGCGTTAACGTAGCCTGGGTAGCATCGGGAGGGTATCCAGGACTGATTCTGTCGATATGAGCGTTATGCAGGCGACTGCGCCCCGGCTTCAGACCCGCCCGCTCGAGCGGCGTCGCCACCAGCGCGTGCTCGTCTCGCTCCTTGGTCGCTACATGCTGGCGGATCGCCAGGAATATCCCTGCCAGACCGTGGACATGTCCCCGGGTGGCGTGCTGCTCACCGCGCCGGTCAAAGGCGAGATCGGCGAGCGGGTCGTCGTCTATCTCGAGCATCTTGGGCGTATCGAGGGCGAGATCGCGCGGCACACGCCGAAGGGCTTCGCGATCTGCATTCACGCCGCCGCCAGAAAGCGCGACAAGCTTGCGTCCCAGCTGACTTGGCTTGCCAACCGGACGACGCTGGGCCTTCCCGAAGACCGCAGGCACGAGCGCATCACGCCCCGCATCCTCTCGACCGTCATCCGGCTCGATAACGGGCGCGAACTGCCGGCCCGGATCATCGACATCTCGATGTCCGGAGCAGCGATCGCCATGGATCACAAGCCGCCGCTCGGCGCCGGCGTAACGGTCGGCAGCACCGCTGCGAAAGTCGTGCGCCACTTCCAGAACGGCGTCGCGCTCGAGTTCCGCCTGCCTCTGTCGCCCGACAGGTTCGACGAGAATATCGTCCTCTAACCCTACCCTGGGCGCTTTGGGCTAGCCCCTAGGGCGCCTCTCGAACGCCCCCTCTGGCACTGCGAGCCATCACGGCCGGGACCGCGCTCCTGGCCCTGTCTTCCGCGTGCAAACAGCCTGCCAGCAGAAAGGCTCAAATTGCGCGCATCTCCGCAGCCCTGAATTTATGACGTAATCGGCTGCGTTTTGCGGCGGGCCGATTGCATCAAATTGCGCATATCTGCTTCAGCGGCGATGTATAGGGTCCAGGCATGTTGCTCCCCGGGACAGGGGGAACAACATGTTTTTCAAGAACAAGACGGTTCGAGCATTGATCGTGGCGGCCGGTCTGGGCGTCGCCGGACTCGGCTCTGCTTCCGCTCAGGTTCTTGCTTCGCTTCCGGTCGACACGCAGCCGATCGCCTCGGTTGGGGATGCTAAGCCGCTGCCGGCCTGGACGGAGTTCTGTCAGACTTATCGGGACGAGTGCAGCTTCGATCGGAACGAGCCGGCGCAGATCAGTCTCACGCCGAAGATGTGGCAGACGATCGTGAGCGTGAACCGGAAGGTGAACGCCACCATCAAGCCGATGCTCGACTCCGACCATTGGGGCGTGGCCGACCGTTGGGACCTGCCCAAGGACGGCTTCGGGGACTGCGAGGATTACCAGCTCCTCAAGCGCAAGATGCTCGCGGATGCCGGCCTGCCGCGGCGCGCCATGCGTATGACGGTCGTGATCGACGAGAAGAACGAGGGCCATGCCGTCCTCATGATCCGTACGACGCAGGGCGACTTCGCGCTCGACAACAAGACGGACGAGGTCCTGCCCTGGTCCGAGACCGGCTATGTCTTCGTGAAGCGGGAAAGCCAGGAGGCTGTCGCGTGGGTTTCGCTGGGCCGTGCCACCTCGCCGACCGTCACCGCCAAGAACCGCTGAGCCGCGCTCATCGCTCGTGTCCCGGCCCCGTGTCTTTGGGACAACGCGCCGGATGGTCGTTAACGAAGCTTTAACAATCGGCTTGAGCCTTCAGCCTCCGCCGTGGCACCTTTGGTTAATCAAAGGTTACCGGGGCTGACGAGATGCTGAGGGGCGGGGTTGAGACGCGAGAGCTGGCGACGCTCGCAAAATCCCTCGCCATTGGCGCCGCCCTCGCCGTTGCCGCCCTCATGCCGGGCGGCGCCTTCGCCCAGAGCTACGCCGCACTTCCCAACGCCGCCGCCATCGGCAAGGTCGAGACGACCGGATCGGCGCGCCCCGTCCAGGGCTGGGTCAGGTTCTGCGAGCGCTACGCTGGCGAGTGCGACTTCAACAGCGGCGAGGCTTCAACGATCACGCTCAGCGCTCGTACCTGGAAAGCGCTCAACGCCGTGAACCGCAAGGTGAACACGACCGTCAAGCCGCGCACCGACATGGAGCACTGGGGCGTCGTCGACCGCTGGGACCTCCCCGATGACGGTTACGGCGATTGCGAGGATTACCAGCTCCTCAAGCGCAAGATCCTGGTCGAGCAATATGGGTTCCCGAAGCGCGCCTTCCGCATGACGGTGGTCATCGACGAGCAGGGCGAAGGCCACGCGGTCATGATGGTGAGAACCGACGAGGGCGACCTGATCCTCGACAACAAGCGCTCCGCCATCCTGCCCTGGCACGAGACAGGCTATGTCTTCGTGAAACGCGAGGGCCAGGACAGCCGTGAATGGGTGTCGCTCGGCGAGCGGACCTCGCCGAGCACCACCGCGAACCGCTGAGGCACCAGGGGCTTACGTCCCGTTAGGAAGTTCCGTAGGGGACAGCTGCGCCATCACCCCGCTCGGGCCTAGCCGATGCGCTTCAGCCCGGCGGAAAACCGCCGCCAATTCCTGACATAGTGCTCGGCCGTGCCGGCGAGCCGCGCCACCGCCGCATCGTCGAGCTCGCGCACCGCCTTGGCGGGTGCCCCGACGATCAGCGACCGATCGGGGAAGGTCTTGCCTTCGGTCACGAGCGCGTTGGCGCCGACGAGGCTGCCCTTTCCGATCACTGCCCCGTTCAGGACCGTCGCTCCCATGCCGATGAGGGAGCCCTCCCCGATCGTGCAGCCATGCAGGATGGCGTGGTGCCCGATCGTGCAGTTCCGCCCGAGCGTCATGGGGAAACCGGGGTCCGTGTGAAGCAGCGAGCTCTCCTGGATGTTCACGTCCTCGCCGATCTCGATGAGTTCGTTGTCGCCGCGCACCACCGAGCCGAACCAGATGCTTGCGCCGCGCTTTAATCGGACGCGGCCGATCACGTGCGCGTCGGGCGCGATCCAATACTCGCCTTCGGCAGGAAGCTCGGGCGCAACATCGTCGAGGGAGTAGATGGGCATGGCTGTGCGGCTCGCGTGGCCGCCCAGAAAGACCGCGATGCGGTCAGGGTCAAGCGCCAGCGACGAGATGGGCGACGTCGAGCACGACGCGACCACACATCATGCTCCAAAAACAGGCGATCATCGTGGCGATCATTACGGCCGGGATGGGACGCCCGTCGATCCGCCGGCCCCGGATCGTGTTCCGGAGGATGATGAGGGGAGCGGAGAAGACCAGGAACGGGACCGTGGCCAGCGCTCCGAGATCGCCCGTCTGGAGCGACGAAAACCCGAGCGGTCGCCGCGCGACCAACTCGAAGCCGCTGGCCAGCAGGCCCGCAAAGGCGAAACCCAAGGCCAGTGCTGAAAACGCGTCGATCGTCGATTGGGTCAGCGCCATGGCGGCTCGCTCCTGCGAAGCCGTTCTGACGCGCCCTTTACCCTTCGTTAAGCAAGATCGCCCGTCTTGGTTAAGATCGGCGCGTCTTCTCAGTCCTCCAGGTCGACATCCAGGATCGGCATGGTGAGGATGAAGGAGCGGTCGCCGTCCTCATCGTCGAGGGAGATCGTGCCGATCTGCTCCTCGCCGAGATAGACATCGGCCGAATCCGACTTTTTCGGCCGCGCCGCGATCTTGATGGCGTGGTTCGAGAATTTCTGGCGCAGGTAGCGCTCGATCTTGGCGAGCTCGGTCTTATCCAAAGGCTGTCCTCGTTAAGCTGTTTCCTGCGCTTGCCACGGCACGGGCCGGGCGGCAAGGCGCGGCATCAGGCCTCGCTCTTGTCCGACAGGATCTGATCCATGGAGCGCGCCGGCTCCGCGCAGCCCGCAGTGCCCACCACGCGCGCCGGCACGCCGGCCACCGTCGTGTTGCGAGGCACCGGCTGGAGCACGACGGAGCCCGATGCCACGCGCGCGCATTGGCCCACCTCGATATTGCCCAGCACCTTGGCGCCAGCCCCGAGGAGCACGCCGCGGCGGATCTTCGGGTGCCGGTCGCCCCGCTCCTTCCCGGTCCCGCCCAGCGTAACCCCCTGGAGAATCGACACGTCGTCCTCGATCACCGCCGTCTGGCCGACGACCAGGCCGGTCGCATGGTCCAGGAAGATGCCCTTGCCGATCCGCGCCGCCGGGTTGATGTCGGTCTGGAAGACCTCGGAGGACCGGCTCTGGAGATAGAGCGCGAGGTCGCGCCGACCTTCGTGCCAGAGCCAATGGGCGAGACGGTGCGTCTGAAGCGCGTGAAAGCCCTTGAAATAGAGCAGCGGCTCGAGGAAGCGCGAGCAGGCCGGGTCGCGATCGACCACGGCCAGGATATCCGCCCGGAACGCCTCGGAGATGGCGCCGTCGGCCCCGAGCGCCTCCTCGAAAGTCTGGATGATGAGATCGGAGGTCAGCGCCGCATGCGCGAGCCGGCTCGCGACCCGATGGATCACGGACGCTTCCAGCGTCGGCTGGTTCAGGATCGTCGTGAAGAGAAGCGTCGCCATCGCGGGCTCGCCGCGAAGCGCCGCCTCGGCTTCCTGCCGGATCCGGGTCCAGACCGGGTCGACCACGCCCGCGATCTCCTTGGGCAACTCCTGACGCGCTAGGTTGTTCGCCATACCGGGCCTCCTGAGGCGAGTGTTCTACCATCTCAGGCGGCCCTGCCGAACACCGGTCCGGTACGCGGCCCAGCCCGGCGCTCAGCGCGGCTCTGCCAGAAAAGCGAGCACGCCTTCCTTGTGCACGCGATCGCCCACCGCAAGATTGTGGTCGCGGCCCGGAATATCCAGGGCCTCGCCCCGCGGCAGCAAGTCCGCGAGTTCCTGCGGCGAGCCGGCGATCGGGTCCCGAGTGCCCACCGAGACGAGCGTCGGATGGCTGATCCGCGCCACCTCGTCCTTGCTGAGGGTCTGGCGCGAACCCCGGATGCAGGCGGCGAGCGCCTTCAGGTCGCTCTTCGTCTGCTCGGCGAAGGCCCGGAACATCCTCTGCATCGGGTCGGTGAGATCCGCGAGCGACGGGGCTTCCATGGCGTCGGCGATCCCGAGCGGGAGCCCGACACCCTCCACAAGGTGGATCCCGAGCCCACCCAGCAGCACGGTCTTGACCCGTCCCGGATGCTCGAGCGCCGTGAAGGCCGTGATCCGCGCCCCCATCGAATACCCCATCACGTGGGCGCGTTCGATGCCGAGGTGGTCGAGCAGACCGACTGCATCCGCCGCCATGAGGGAAGTGTCGTAATCCTCGGGCCTGTACAGCTTGGTGCTTTCGCCGTGCCCGCGGTTGTCTAGCGCCACGACCCGGTATCCGGCGCGGCTGAGCGTCCCGGTCCAGCTCGTGGCGATCCAGTTCACGGTCCGGTTCGAGGCGAAGCCGTGGATCAGCAGGACCGGGACCGGCCTGGGCGATACGCCGGCCGCAGGCCCCACGTCGGCATAGGCAATCTCGACACCGCCGAGATCGGCCCGCTTCGTCTCCATCGCCACTGCGTCAGCCACAACCGATCTCCGCCCATTGCCCGGCCCGGCCCCACGTGCCAGAGAGCGGCCCGCGCCCGGAGGCGAACGGGCAGCCGGAAGAGGCAGGATGGCTCAGTCGGGTATTCCGCATTTTCACAACGATGTCGGCGTGTCGACGATTCATGTCGGCGCGAGGGAGTTCATGTGCATCGGGGCGACGCCGCCGGTCGACCATCCGCATGTCTTCATCGACATGGGGTCGGCCGACGAGGCGATCTGCTCCTATTGCGGCACGCTCTACAAATACAGGGCATCGCTCTCCGCGTCGGAATCCGACCCGGCGGACTGCCTTTGGGGCGACCGCGTACAGCAATTGTGAGTCGCCTCGGCATCGCGGTGGTCGGAGCCGGAATCGGCGGGCTCACGGCTGCCTTGTCGCTGGCCGCGCGCGGGCATGAGATCACCATCTACGAGCGGCGGACAGGCTTCGGCGAGGCGGGCGCCGGCATCCAGCTTTCGCCGAATGCCAGCCGCGTCCTGATCGATCTCGGCCTTGGGCCGGTCGTGCGGCGCGTCGCGTCCGAGCCGGACCGGATCGTCGTCCGGGATCTCGAGAGCGGGAGGGAGATCACGGCGATCGCGCTCGGCTCCAGCGCCAACGAGCGGTTTGGGGCGCCCTACTGGTTCGTCGCCCGCCAGGACCTGCACACCGCGCTCCTCGATGCCGTCCGCGGACGCGGCAACATACGCCTGCGGGTCGGACGAAGCCTGACGGGCCTCTCCGACACCGCGGGCCGGGTCACGCTCACCTTCGAGGCATCGGGAGGAGCGGCGGATTCGGCGGAGGCGGACCTGGTGGTCGCCGCGGATGGACTTTGGTCCCGCGCCCGGAAGAGCATCGGCGATGATCGCGACCCGATCCCGAGCGGCTTCATCGCCTATCGCGCGACCATCGCGCGCAATGCCGCGCCCCGCGAGATGGCCGGCAACGAAGGCGGGCTGTGGCTCGGGCGGGAGCGCCACGTCGTCCACTATCCGATCGGGGCCGCTCGGCACCTTAACGTCGTTGCCGTCGAGCGCCGCGCGGAGCGTCTTGCAGAGTGGTCGACCCCGACCGACCGGGCCCGGGTGCTTGCGAGCTTCGCGGGCGCATCCGCACCCATCCGCCAGCTTCTCGGCGCGGCGGAGGAGTGGTCGGCCTGGTCGCTGCACGATCTTCCGGCGAAGCGGATGCGGGCCGGTCGCATCGCTCTCCTCGGCGATGCCGCGCACCCGTCCCTGCCCTTCCTGGCACAGGGCGGCGCGCTGGCGATCGAGGACGCTGCGGCGCTGGCCGGGGAGGTCGGCCTGCGGCCCGACGATGTTCCGGCCGCCCTGCGCCGCTACGAAAAGCTTCGCCTGCGCCGCGTCAGGCGCGTGCAGGACGGCGCCCGCCAGAACGCCGCCGCCTACCACGCCGGCGGCCTGATGCGGCTCGGCAGGAACATCGTGATGAAACGGCTCGGCGCCGAGAGGATGACCGAGCGTTACGCCTGGATCTATGGCTGGCGCGCCGGTTCGGCTTGATCGATCCCCCTGCCCCGGGTACCGGTCCTCGCCTGAGGCGGACGTGGCGAAACTGGTAGACGCAAGGGACTTAAAATCCCTCGGGCCTTGCCCGTGCGGGTTCGACCCCCGCCGTCCGCACCAATGGCCTTGAAAGCGGCAACGCGGCCGAATAGTCGAGGCACTTCAGAGGTTTCCCGGAACGCCCTCGCTACAGAGGGCGGTCCAAATGGCCATTCCGATGACATCCCTCAGACGCGCCACGACTGGCGATTGGTTCGCCAAGGCATCCCTGCGGATGTACGTGAGTCGTATCGGAAGCCGCGCGGTCGGTCGCAGGAGGAGCGCTTTCGCCGCCCTGCGATACTGGACGCCGTGACCACAGCCGACCGCATTCAGCGCTCGGCGGACAACCACCCATCAGCCCCAAGGACAACGTCCTTGGAAATGACACCTAGCGAAGCTCGCTCTGCAGGATCGTGCGATACGAAGGCACGTCGCCCGTGGTGATGTCGTCGATCAACCAGCCCCGGTCGGTGTAGAGCAGTGAGAGCTTTACCTTGCCGCGGTCCGCCCCGTTCTGAAAGGCGACGTCCACCAGCGCGTTCTCCCTGTCACCGCCGACATTCATTTCGGTCACGCGGAACTTCACGACGTCCTGGCACTGGCAGATGGGGTCGCCCTCGATGATGCCGATTTCTCCCCCGGCTTGTGCGCGGTCCTTCAGGACCAGCGCCCGAAACCGCGGTGACAGGATCGAGGCGCCGTTGCGGACCGCAAAATCCTTCGGTGGGCGCCGCTGCTCGTAGGGTCGATAGACCTCCCGCACGAAGCCCTCGGGCGTACTTCTATCGCCGCTGCCCTGAGCCTTAGCCGAGGCCGGGGCCAAGCTGAGCGCGCACAGAGCTGCGACGAAGAATCCGTTCAGTGCCTTACGGGGCATGGCTAATTCCTATCCTTCACCGATGTCTCGGGCGCAGTTCCGAGCGGGGGTCAGCAGAGACAGCGCGCAAGTGCGCCGCGTAGCGGGATTGGGCTTTCAGGCGCGTCCCGCTTTCATCATGCTTGCCTGTCCTGCACGACAGCATGATCGAAGCGACGCAAGCAAAGCCGGCGCGTCCGCTGCCAGGGCGTGACGCACGCCGGAGCTGTCCGGATCAGCCGTTGCAGCTCGGGATCGTTCCCTCACGGCCGCCCTGGGTCCAGAAGATGCCGCCCCACTGGTACCCCTCGAGGCCGCCATAACGAACCCGGAACCACTTGTAATCGTCGGTCCAGACCCCCGCGTCCTCGACGCTGTCGAACCGCTGGCCTTCTGCGACGGTGGCGACCTTTCCTGCCGTCATCGCCGGCCGGCTCCGCAGGATGCCGCCGCAAGAGAAGCTCGCGCCCTCAGTCCGCCCCCTGCCGGCGTGGCCTCTGCGCCGTCGTTGTTGATCCTCGAGCTGCTGCTGGAGCGCTTCACGCTCCATCTCGATCATGGCCTGAACAGGACCATGGCAGCGGGCGGGAAGGTCGTCCCACGTGCTCTGCTTCTTGAAGCACGAGCCAATCTGGGAGCTTCCGCACAGCGCTCCAAGAAGTTTCTGACAACGACCGTCGAGCTCTTGTGCGTCTACAGCGTGATGCGCAATCATCGCCGTCGCGAGAATCCCAAAAAACCAAGCTTTAAGCATTCCCGCCCCAAGTGTTGAACTAGCCTTACGGCTTCTGTTGCTGCGCTGAACGATTGCCTTTTCGCAAGATTGAGTTCAGCGGCACATTCCTCCCTTTGGCGATCCGTCTCGAGAACATGCTCGCTGGACATCGAGCGGTTCCCGCGAGATCATCCTGGGGAGTATGAAACTCGTATACACTGGACGAACCCGATGTAAACTGGATGGCCATGTAAATCGTTGTGCATTGGATTCACCATCGGTCGCGAGCGCCGGTACTGCGCCCAGTGCTTGGCAATCCCGGACTGGAGCGACTTCGCACTACATAGCGCCATCGCTTACGGAGACGGGTTTAGCTGAGCTCGCGCGCGCGCCCTCATGGCTCAGGGCGGGGCAACTGGCTGTTGATCAAGTTGGCGCGGTCGCCTTCCCGCTTCCGGTGGGTGGCGTGCGGCACGGGCGTTTGCCGGCTAGGCAAGCCTCCCCACCGGGCCTACCCGATGGGAACACGACAAGAACATGGGGGCGCTTGGCCGCGTCGCGCTTCTCGCTGAAAGGATGCCCAGGACTGTCTGGAGGTTGGGCCGGAAAGCTCCCGTCAGGCCGAAGGTGCCGTACGGTAATAGGCGTCCACCTTCCGGCCGTATTCGTCATCGGCGAACGGATCTTCGTCCGCCCCGTGCGTCGGGGCGCCTGCAAGCTGGTCCTTGTCGATGTCGACCACGTAGCCCCCAAGCTCCGTGTCGTAGGTCAGCGCGCGCCAGGGAAGCGGGTGATAGCTCTCGCCGATGCCGAGGAATCCGCCGAAGGACATCACCACGTAGGCGACCTGGCCCGAGACCTTGTCGACCATGAAGTTGTAGACGGTCCCGATCTGGTCGCCCGAGCGGTCGAACACGGCCGTCCCCTCGACCTTGTTGGAAGCAATCAGGCGCCGGGTCTCGTCCGTCGAGATGCCGTCGCCCGTGGGGTCGAGTTCCATCGAGCCGGGTGTCCGGATCGTGCGCTCGTTCGGAAGTTCGGTGGGCATCAAATGCTCCGCGGGGCGATCACTGTCCCTGGCGCAACGCCTTTTCGGCGAACAGGGTTCAGGCCGCCGTGCTCAGGAACAGCCGCGCTTGGGTGCGCGTTTGGGTCGCATATCGACTACAATCCTTGGAGGTTCGACATGCGGAATGCCCTGATCGGCTTTGTATCGCTTTCGGCGCTTGCCTTTCCCGGCGCTGCCCTGGCGGAGGGAGGTGCGGCGGCTGGTGCCGCCACAGGCGCGATAACCGGTGCGGTCGTCGGCGGCCCGATCGGCGCGGCAGTCGGGGCCGGCGTCGGCGGTATAGCGGGCGCTGCGGCCGACGACGCCAATCGCCGCCCCGACGCGGTGGTCATCGAGCGGCGAGGGACGGGCAGCGTCGACTGCGCCACCCGCACGACGCGCACCGAGAACGCCTTCGGCGAATCGAAGACGGTTACGACCCAGAGCTGCGACTGATCCTGGATCCGGCTGTTCGGGAGAGTTTCTCCCGGACAGCCGCTCAGCTGGCCCGGAGCGAGGCGACCAGGTCCCTGATCCGGCCGGCGGCTTCCACCAGGGTGTCGCGGTCACGCCCGCGCGCCACGATCTGGTTGGTGAAGCCTGACGGAGAATACGACGGGTACGAGCCGATGGAGAGGGTTGGATAAGCCTTCGCGATCTCGGCGAGGCCGGCAGCATACAGCCCTTCGGGAAGGCCGGCCGCCTCAATCACTTCCGAGAGCACCCGCACACCCTTCACCAAGCCCGGCGCGACATTGTCGAGCATCGCCTGCATGATGGCCGGGACGCCAGCCATCACCATCACATTGCCGATCTTGAAACCCGGGGCGCGCGAGATCGGGTTTTCGATGAGCCCGGCTCCTTCGGGTATCCGGGCCATGCGCAGGCGGGCCTCGTTCAGGTCCTCGTGGCTCATGCGCTGCAGCAGCATCTCGACCGCGCGCGGATCGACATCGATCGGGACGCCAAAAGCCTTGGCCACGCAATCCGCCGTGATGTCGTCGTGCGTGGGCCCGATCCCCCCGGTGGTGAACAGGTACGTGTAGCGGGAGCGCAGCGCGTTTACGGCGCCGACGATCTCCTCCTCCACATCCGGCACGACACGCACCTCGCGCAGATCGATCCCGATGGTGGTCAGGTACTCGGCGATGTAACCGATGTTCTTGTCCTTGGTGCGCCCGGACAGGATCTCGTCGCCGATGACGAGAAGCGCTGCCGTGATCGTCTCAGCCCCCATGACGGCCATCTCCCTGAGCGCGCTCGAAGACGAGATTCTGGCGCGTGGTCGCTTTCAGCGCATACCCCTTGGCGGCCAGCAAGCCGGAAAGATCCGCCTGCCAGCGCGCAAGCCCGTTCTCCAGGATGAGGATGCGCGGAAAAAGATGGTCCGGGGCCTTGGCCAGGAAGGGCTCGAGGATCAGATCCTCGGCGCCCTCTACGTCGAGCTTGATGGCGTCGACGCGTTCGAAGCCTTCTTCCCTGATCAGATCGAGGAGGGTCCGGGCCTCGACCCGGATTGGCGTCGCGCCGCTGCAGGCGACGACCTTGAGGCTCGATTCTCCCGCGTTGTTCGGATCGAGGAACAATGTCACCTCGCCCGGCTTTTCGGCGATCGCGCAATCGACCGCCTTGATCGTCGGAAAGGCGTTGAGGCGGATGTTGAAGATCAGCCGCTCGTAGATCTCTGGCTGCGGTTCCACGGCGAGGATCCGGGCCGTCGGCCCGGCCCGCGAGGCCACGAACAGGGCGTAAGCCCCCACGTTCGCCCCTACGTCGATGAAGGTGAAACCCTCCCGCATGTTCTCGCTGAGGATGGCCCGCTCGACCGGGTCGAAGGTGCCCGGCGTGAACAGCATCCGCTTCTCGCAGATGTTCGCGTATGGCCGCAGGCGCATGCGGAAGCCGAGCGCCTCGACGTCGACAGGATCGCCCCCGAGGCGACGCAACACGAAGCGGCGCACGAAGATGACCGCGCGGCGGGCCAGCCACGTATCGGGCAGGGACCGCGTCCAGTCGACGGCCGTCCGTATGATGCCCTTTGGTGCGTAGGTGCCGTAGGAGGCTGCGTCGATCATCCCGATGAGCTATACACGGCCCGACGAACGGGCCCGGATGACGCGGTCATCGCACCTGGCCCGCTCACCCGCAACCCGGCCGCCCCGTCTGCGCTTGCGCTGCATGGAAGGCAGCCTAGATCCAGTTGCCCAGCCATGAGTTACGACGCGCCCACCAAAGCGGAGCAGAGGCCCGCCGAACCGCCCCTGCACGGGGCCGAAGCCTTCGAGGGGATGCGCCGGGCTGGGCGACTGACGGCCGAGGCCCTGGACCTGTTGGTCGAGCACGTGAAGCCGGGCGTCAGCACACAGGCGCTGGACACTCTGGTCGCAGAGTTCGCCCGCGACAACGGAGCGTATAGCGCCACCCTGCTCTATCGCGGGTACCCGAAGTCGATCTGCACCTCGATCAACCACGTCGTCTGCCACGGCATCCCCAACGACAAGCCGCTGAGGGAAGGCGACATCCTCAATATCGACGTCACCCTCATTCTCGACGGCTGGTACGGCGATTCGAGCCGCATGTACTTCGTCGGCGAGGTGCCCCGGCGTGCGGCGCGGCTTTGCGACGTGACGTACGAGTGCCTGATGCGGGGCGTCGAAGCGGTGAAGCCGGGCCGCACCACAAACGCGATCGGGGCTGCCATCCAGTCGCTCGCCGAGCAGGAGCGCTGCTCCGTCGTGCGCGATTTCTGTGGTCACGGACTGGGCCGCGTCTTCCACGATGCCCCGACGATCCTGCACTATGTGGAGCCGAGCTACGACGTGCCGCTCAAGCCCGGCATGCTGTTCACGGTCGAGCCGATGATCAATCTTGGTCGTCCACAGGTGAAGGTGCTCTCGGATGGCTGGACGGCCGTGACGCGCGACCGCTCGCTCTCGGCGCAGTTCGAGCACACGGTCGGTGTGACCGAGACCGGGGTGGAGATCTTCACGCTCTCCCCGAAGGGCTACGACAAGCCACCCTACAACATAGCTCCCTGATGAAGGCGCCGGGCCGTACGCAATGAGCTCCGACCCGGCGGATTCACCCGATCATCTCGGCCATAGGGAACGGCTCCGGACCCGTTTCGCAGAGACGAGCGGAGAAGGCTTGGCCGACTACGAGTTCCTCGAGCTTCTTCTCTTCCGCGCGATCCCACGCAGGGACGTGAAGCCGATCGCGAAGCGGCTCATTCGCCGCTTCGGCTCCTTCGCGGAGGTGCTCGCGGCCCCCCCTCACCTTCTGACCGAGATTGACGGCGTCGGCGAGAGCGTGGCCCTGGATCTGAAGGTCGTCGAGGCTGCAGGGAGACGGCTCGCTCGCGGCTCGGTCGCCAAGCGGCCCGTCCTCTCCTCGTGGAGCGCCGTCCTGGAATATTGCCGGACCGCCATGGCGTTCGCGGACAGGGAAGAGTTTCGGCTCCTGTTCCTCGACAAGCGGAACGCGTTGATCGCGGACGAGGTGCAGCAGCGCGGCACGGTGGACCACACGCCGGTCTACCCGCGCGAGGTGGTGAAGCGCGCCCTCGAACTTGCCGCGACGGCCGTCATCCTGGTCCATAACCACCCGTCGGGCGATCCGACGCCCTCCTCGGCGGACATCTCCATGACGCGCCAGATCATCGATGTCGCAAAACCGCTCGGGATCGCCGTCCACGACCACATCATCGTCGGCCGCGAGGGACATGCGAGCATGAAGGGGCTGCGTCTGATCTGACCTGAGGTGAGAGCGCTTCCGATCAGTGCAATGCCGGCGCAGCCCCTCGGGCGATCGCGCCGGCATCAACGCTCCTCGGGAGGGTTCCGAACGCGCCGGTCCAGCCCGCCTCGAGCCGGCTCGCCACGAAGGCGTCCGCGAGTTCCGGCGACTCGAAGCGCAGCATGAGGCTGCCGGCCAGCATCAGTGCGAGCCGCTCGACGAGACGTCGCGCCTGGCTCTCCAGGGGCGCGAGATCTGCGACCTCCTGCTTCAGGGAAGCGAGGGCTTGGTCGAACCGCCGATCGACGCCTTTCGCCTCTCCGATTTCGGCCAAGAGAGCGTCAAGGGATCCAGGCGCACGCTGCATCGAGCGGAGCACGTCCAGGCAGATGACGTTTCCGGTTCCTTCCCAGATCCCGTTCAAGGGAGCCTCGCGGTAGAGGCGCGCCATCAGGTGATCCTCGATGAAGCCATTCCCGCCGTGGCACTCCAACGCCTCGGCGACGAGCGGCGTCACCCGCTTGCAAGCCCAGTATTTCGCGATGGGCGCAGAGATGCGGCCGATAAGCCGCTCCGCCTCGTCCGCTTCGCGGTCGAAGGCGAGCGCCACCCGGAACGAAAGCCACGCAGCCGCGACCGCCTCGATCTGCATGTCCGCGACGACGTTGGCCATGAGCGGCTGATCCACGAGCGAACGCTGGAACGCGCGCCGGTTCGTGACGTGGTGAGCCGCCTGCGCAACAGCTTCGCGCATGATCCCGGCGGACGAGAGCGCGCATTCCAGCCGCGTGAGGTGGCCCATCGAGATAGCCTCCCGAATGCCGCGTCCCTCCTCCCCGATCAGCTGAGCATAGGCGCCTCGATACTCAACCTCCGAGGACGCGTTGGACCGATTGCCTGCCTTTTCCTTGAGGCGCTGGAGCATGAGGTGGTTGCGCGTGCCGTCGGGCAGCCAGCCCGGGACGAGGAAGCAGGAGACGCCCGCTTCCGTCCGCGCGAGAGTGATGAAGAGATCGGAGTTCGGAGCCGAGAAGAACCACTTGTGGCCTACGAGCCGCCAACCCTCGCCATCGCGCTCCGCCACGGTCTGCGTCTGCCGCAGGTCCGAGCCTCCCTGCTTCTCCGTCATGGCCATGCCGACGGTGATGCCCATCTTCGCCGCCGCAGGGATCGGGCGCGGATCGTAGCGGGTCGAGAGCACCCTGCTCTCCCATAGGGCAGCGAGGGCAGGATCGCGCCGGAGGGTCGGGATCGACCCGTAGGTCATGAGGATGGGGCACATGATGCCGTTCTCGCCCCGGTTCCACAGGTACGAGAGGGCGGCTCGGGCGACTTGGGCACTGGGCCGCGGATCGGTCCAGCATAGCGAGTGGACCTCCTGGGACATCGCAAGCCCCATCAACTCGTGCCAGGCCGGGTGGAAGTCGATCTCGTCGATCCTGTTGCCGAAACGGTCATGCGTCCTGAGTTCGGGCGGGTAGCGATTGGCCTGCCTGGCGAGCGTCCGGACATGCGAGCTCCCGACTGTCCGCCCTGCCGCCCCGAGCTTCTCTCGCGCCCAGTCGGCCCCGAAGGCGGCGACCACGCGTTTCAACGTCGGATCCGTCGAGAAGGCGTCGAACTCGGCCAGTGGCGGGGGCTGGTTCAGCACCTCGTGGGTCTCATAGCCGTATCGGTCGAGCATCGGCCTTCTCCCGCCGTGTAGTTTAAGCGCAAACCGAATGGGCGTCAGGATCGTCCATTGTGCTTAGCCTCGGTTCGCCCCATCACAGGAACCAGCTACGAAGCTCTGCTTTCCCTGGAACGCAAATTGCGTTTACGGTCCGGAAGAGGGCCTGGGGGGACGATGACAGGCGCGGCGTTCGACGAGATGAATGGCGGCCCGGATGCCGGGAGCGGGGTCCGGCCTGCCTATGAATGCCTCAATGCTTGGCTCAAAGAGCAGCCACCTGAGTTCTTTCATACCCGGCGAAGCCAGGCCGAACTCTTTTTCCGACGGGTTGGCATCACGTTCGCCGTATACGGGGAAAACGAGACGTCGGAGCGTCTGATCCCGTTCGACATCATTCCTCGTGTGATCACGAAGGCGGAATGGTCGTTCCTCGAGAAAGGTCTCAAGCAGCGTGTCACTGCGCTGAATGCTTTTCTACGCGACCTCTACGGGCCGCAAGACTGTATCCGGGCCGGGATCGTGCCGCCGGATCTCATCTTTCGCAATCCGAACTACCGCCTCGAGATGAAGGACGCGCGCGTTCCGCACGACATCTACGTGCATATTGCCGGAATCGATGTCGTTCGCGTCGGGCCGAACGAGTTTTACGTCCTGGAGGACAACGCCCGGACGCCGTCCGGCGTCTCCTACATGCTCGAGAACCGCGAAGTGATGATGCGGCTCTTCCCAGAGCTCTTCGCCAAGCATCACGTGGCGCCGGTCGAGAACTATCCTGATGCGTTGCTGGCGACGCTCCGCTCCGTCGCCCCGATCACCGCCGCCCGCGACCCGGTCGTCGCGCTGCTGACGCCGGGCCGTTATAATTCGGCGTTCTACGAGCACTCCTTCCTCGCGGACAAGCTCGGCGTCGAACTGGTCGAAGCGTCCGACCTCTTCGTAAAGGATGAGTGCGTCTACATGCGCACGACGCGAGGGCCGACCCGCGTCGACGTGATCTACCGCCGTATCGACGACGACTTCATCGACCCGCTCGTCTTTCGTCCCGATTCAATTCTCGGCGTGCCCGGCATCATGGGGGCCTACCGGGCCGGCAGCGTCACGCTGGCAAATGCCGTCGGAACCGGCATCGCGGACGACAAGGCCGTCTACACCTACATGCCTGACATCGTCCGCTTCTATACGGGAGAGGAGCCGATCCTGCAGAACGTTCCGACCTGGCGCTGCCGCGAGCCGGAGGCCCTCGCCCATGTGCTCGCGCACCTGCCGGAGCTGGTCGTGAAGGAAGTGAGCGGTTCCGGAGGATACGGCATGCTCGTCGGCCCTCACGCGTCGAAGCGTGAGCTCGACGAGTTCCGACGCAAGCTGAAACACGCGCCGGAAAACTTCATCGCGCAGCCCACGCTATCCCTCTCCACATGCCCCACCTTCGTCGCTTCGGGCGTCGCGCCCCGGCATGTCGACCTGCGGCCCTTCGTGCTGTCCGGCTCTGACGAAATCAGGATCGTCCCGGGCGGGCTGACCAGAGTTGCCCTCAAGGAAGGATCGCTCGTTGTGAACTCCAGCCAGGGCGGCGGGACAAAGGACACCTGGGTCCTGGACGGATAGGAAAGGATCCCGGCCCACCCCATCGCCTGCGCCGCCCAACAAGGCCCACCCCATGCTCTCCCGCACCGCCGACAGTCTCTACTGGCTCTCCCGCTACTCCGAGCGAGCAGATTTCGTCGCGCGCATCCTGGACGCGACGCTCAGGCTCACGACGCTGCCGCAGAGCTATGCGGGCGAGCGCAACGAGTGGGAATCGGCCCTTGCCTCGGCCGGCAACGTGGACCTCTTCCGGACCCTGTATTCGACCGTGAACGAGGACACGGTTCGGGACTTCCTGGCCTTCAACCCGGCGAACCCATCCTCGATCCGCAGCTGCATCGAAACGGCCCGGGAGAACGCGCGCGCGGTCCGGACGGCGCTCACCTCGGAGATGTGGGACGATCTCAACTGCGCCTGGCTCGAACTCAAAAAGTACGACAACAGCATCAACCAGGAGGAATTCGTCCGCTTTCTCGACTGGGTGAAGCGCGTCGTCCTGACCTTCGACGGCTCGGCCTACCGGACGATGCTGCGTAACGACGCCTTCTGGTTCACTCGCCTCGGCAGCGCCATCGAACGTGCGGACAACACCGCCCGCATCCTGGACGTGAAGTATCACCTCCTCCTACCGGAGACGGAGCGCGTCGGCGGGAGCCTCGACTACTTCCAATGGACGACGATCCTGCGTGAGGTCTCGGCGCTGACCGCCTACCACTGGGTCTATCGCGAGAGCATCAAGCCCTGGCTGGTCGCCGACCTCCTCATCCTGAACAAGGAGATGCCGCGCTCGCTGGCAAACTGCTACGAGATGCTCGTGCGCTATCTTGACCTCATTGCCGACGCCTACGGGCGGCGCGGGCCGAGCCAACGACTGGCGACAAGCCTCCGCACGAGGCTGTCGGCCTCGACCATCGAAGAGATATTCAGTAACGGGTTGCACGAGTTCGTGACGACCTTCGTCACCGAGAACAACAGGCTCGGCCACGCGATCACCGAGCAATACCTGAGCTGAACCGACACGCTCGAGGCCATGCGGATCCGGATCTCGCATCAGACGCGCTACACCTACGACAGCCTGGCGCGGTCACTCATTCAGGTTCTGCGGCTGACCCCGCGGGACACGGAGAGCCAGCACGTCCTCTCCTGGCGGCTCGAGCCGAGCGCCGAGGGTCGGATGAAGCCGTTCGAGGACGCTTTCGGTAATCGCTGCCACGAATTCTCCTCCGATCATCCGATCGACGACTTCACCCTCACGGTGACGGGCGAAGTGGAGACTCACGATACGGCGGGGGTCGTTCGGGGGGCGGTAGAGCGTCTTCCGGATCTCGTCTATCTGCGTGAGACGAGCCTCACGGGGGTCGACGACGCTCTGCGGGAATTCGCAGCGGAGCACGGACGGCTGGCATCCCAGGATCCGCTCGCGGCCCTGCATGACCTTCTAGGCGGGATTCATCGCGAGATCGCCTTCGACCTCGCCCCGACCGACGCAGCGACCAGCGCCGTCGAGGCCTTCGCGCTTCGCCGCGGCGTCTGCCAGGATTTGACGCACATCTTCATTGCCGCCGCCCGTCATCTCGGCATCCCGGCGCGCTACGTGTCCGGCTACTTCCACCGTGCCGACGGGGTGACGGAACAGGAGGCTGGCCACGCCTGGGCCGAGGCGAAGGTGGCGAGCCTCGGTTGGGTGGGGTTCGACCCTGCCAACGGCATCAGCACCACGGATGCGCATGTGCGGGTCGCCATCGGCCTCGATTATCTCGGGGCGGCGCCGATCCGGGGCAGCCGCCGAGGTGGCGGAGACGAACGGCTTGACGTCCGGTTGAGAGTGGATACCGCTCGCGGGCAGGTTCAGTCGCAGGGCTGAAGGCCGGCTGCCGCTGCCGTCGAGAGGAACCGATGACGTATTGTGTAGGCGTGCTCGTCAAGGGCGGCCTCGTCATGATTGCCGACACCCGCACCAATGCCGGGCTCGACAACATCTCCACCTACCGCAAGCTGCATCTCTTCGTGCAGCCCGGGCAGCGCGCCCTGGCGCTCGCCTCAGCCGGCAATCTCTCCGTCTCCCAGGCGGTCGTGAGCCTCCTGCAGGAAGGCACCGAGAACCCCGACACCCACGAGTTGGAAACCATCAACGATGCGCCGACCATGTTCAAAGCGGCGCAGCTGATCGGCAGGGCCATCCGGCAGGTGAGAACCATCGACGGCCCGGGCCTGCAGGAAGCCGATCTTCGGTTCGACGTGTCTTTCCTCTTTGGTGGACAGATCGAAGGCGGCCCCATGCGCCTGTACATGATCTACTCGGCTGGCAACTTCATCGAGTGCAGCCAGGACGCGCCGTTCCTGCAGATCGGCGAGCACAAGTATGGAAAGCCCATCCTGGACCGTGCCGTCTCGCACGGCACCGATCTCTACGACGCCCTGAAGATCGCCCTGATCTCGATGGACTCGACCATCCGGTCCAACCTGAGCGTCGGCCTGCCGATCGACATCGCGGTGATCAGGCGCGACACACTGACGACGGAGGTCGTGCACCGGATCGAAGCGGGCGAACCCTACTTCCACGACTTGCGCGAGCGCTGGTCCACGGCCTTGCGCGCGGCTCACATGGCGATCCCGACACCACCCTACGGAAGACCACAGGGTGCGCTCGTTGGACGCAACGGCTTCTAAAGGATCAATCCACATAGTCGGCCTGAATCTCGCAGTCCGGCCGAATGTCCCAGCAGAGCACTAGGCTCGCCCACTCACACAGCGCCTTGCTGTCGCGACTGCTGCTGCCGACCGGCTTGCTGTTCGTCGCGACGCTGACCCTGGTCGTGGCCACCTTCCTCTGGACGAGCCACAACGCGAATGTCGTCGCGACATCCATGCAGAAGGCGAGGCTCGCCGCGGCGCTGAATCAGCGGGTCGAATCCCTGCGCGATGATCTCGTCCACTATCTCCTTCGCGTCTCGCACGTTCCGTCGCAGGAGGAACTTCAGCCGATCCTCGTCCTCGATCCGGCACTGAGGCGTTTCGACGGGATGGCACTGATCGACGGATCGGGTCTGCGCGAATTGCTCCCCGACCCGGCAAACCGCGATCGAGTGCGAGCCCTGCTCGACACGAGCGGACCACTTCGCGGCAGCCACGGAAGCGCCCCGCCGGAAGGCGGCACTCCGGACGCGGAAGACCTCAGGCGCGCGGTTGAGACGCGCGTCGTGAGCGATGGCACGGCGGTCTTCGCCTTGCTGACGATCAGAGGTGACGAGCTCGGCTCAACCAACCCCCTCGCAGCGCCATCGAGTCTCGTCTCGGCCTGGAAGCGTCTGGATGGCCCCCTGCTGCTGCGCGTCGCGGCCATCCACAACCTGGAGGAACTCGCCGTCGTGCCGGGCGGGACGGCCGACGGAGACGCCGCTCTGCCTCTTGTGAATGGCCACGGAGAGCCGGTTGCTCATCTCACCTGGACGGCCCAACGCCCGGGGGATGCCATGCGCAGCCGCATCTTCCCATTTCTCGGGATCGGGCTTGGGCTGTTCACGCTCCTGTTCGGAGCGGTCGCCCTCCATTTTCACTGGACCACACAGAACCTCGTCGAGACGGACGCGCTCTCGAAGGAGTTGCTCGGCCGCGATCCTTTGTCGGGCCTCGCCAACCGGATGCTGTTCAACGAGCGGCTCGATGGGGAGCTCGCCCGGGTGGCCGAGGGAGCGCTCGGGCTTGCCGTCATGTTCATCGACCTGGATCGGTTCAAGGACGTCAACGACGCCTACGGCCACCAGGCCGGCGACGACCTGATCCGGCTCGTGGCACAGCGCCTCCTCGATCTTCTCCCAGAACGGGACGTCCTTGCCCGGCTGGGCGGAGACGAGTTCGCGATCATCCAGACCGAAATCGCCTCCTACGAGGAGGTCGACACGCTGTGCCGACGCATTCTCGATGTCCTGACCCGCCCCTTCGCGGTCGCGCACACCCAGGTCACGATCGGCGCTTCCATCGGCATCGCGGTCGCCCCGGAACACGCCCGGGATCGCGAGAACCTCATGAAGCTCGCCGATACCGCGCTCTACCAGGCGAAGAGCGAGGGCCGGAACCGGTTGAGCTTCTTCCAGAGCCGCATGGACGAGACCCTACGGATGCGGAAGGTCGTCGAGGACGATCTTCGCCGGGCGATCCGGGACGATCAGCTCGTCCTCCACTACCAGCCGCTCTTCTCCTCGGATGGCGAGAAGATCGTCGGGCTGGAGGCCCTGGTGAGGTGGCCTCACCCCGTGCGCGGACTCATCAGCCCGAGCGAGTTCATCCCCATCGCCGAAGAGAGAGGGCTCGTCATTCCGCTCGGCGAATGGGTCCTCCGGCGCGCGTGCGAAGACGGAAACCGCTGGCCCGGCATTCGGATCGCCGTCAACGTGTCGCCGATCCAGTTCCGGCACAGGGATTTCGTCGGGAGCGTAACCCGAGTGCTCCACGAGACCGGCTTCGATCCCTCGCGCCTGGAGCTCGAGCTCACAGAGGGCGTGGTGGTGGGCGATGCCGATTCAGCAGAGGCCGCGATGGTCGATCTGCGCGCCCTCGGCGTGAACCTCGCTCTCGACGACTTCGGAACCGGCTATTCGAGCTTGATCTACCTGCGCCGTTTCGCTTTCGACAAGATCAAGATCGACCGCTCCTTCCTCGAGAGCATGGAGGCGACCGGCGAATCCGCCATCCTCGTCCATTCCATCGTGCATCTCGGACGGGCGCTCGGCCTCATCGTCACCGCCGAAGGCGTCGAAACCCGCGAGCAGCACCGCTTCCTCCAGGCGCTCGGCTGCCACCAGCTGCAGGGCTATCTCTTCTCCAAGCCGCTGCCGCGCGAGGAGATCGATCGCCTGCTCGGCTATTCGGAACCGGTCGAGCTTCCGGCAGCGAGCGCAGCGTAGCCCGTCAGGCCTTCTCGATCGCGCGGATTCGGGCCTCCTCGTCCGGCGTCAGGGGAGCCTCAGCTGCGAGCGGCCTCCGCCGTCGCGCCAGGAACAGGCCGGCGCTTGCCAGCACGATCACGATCACGGGGCCAAGCCAGAGGAGCGCGGTGTGCCAGCCTACCGGCGGCCGCAGGAGGACGAACTCGCCATAGCGCTGCACGACGAACGAACGGACGTCTGCGTCGCTCGACCCGGCCTTTAGCCTCTCCCGGACCAAGACGCGGAGGTCCCGCGCCAGCGGCGCGTCGGAATCGTCGATGGACTGGTTCTGGCACACGAGGCAGCGCAGCTCAGCCGAGATCGCACGCGCCCGCTGCTCGAGCGCGGGGTCACGCAAGACCTCGTCAGGAGCGACGGCCAGCGCAGGTCCGCCGAACTGCATCGCCGCGAAGAGAACGGCCGCGGCCGCCCGTCTCCTTGCCTTGTTCAAGCCGGCCCTCCGGCAGTCGCAGCGGCGGCGCGGATTGGCTGCGCGCGGACCGGCACGCCGATCCGAAGGCGCCGATCGGTAAGCGACAGGGCTCCGCCCGCCGCCATGAAGAGCGACCCGATCCAGATCAGCAGGACGAGTGGCTTGTCGTACAGCCTCAATCCGACCGAACCGTCCGTCCCGATCTCCCCGACGGACACATAGATCTGGTCCAGGCCACGCGTGAGGATACCCGCCTCGGTCGTCGGCATGCCTCGCGCCGTATAGATCCGCTTCGACGTCTCGACGCTGCCGACGGGCGTTCCGGCGCGCCAGAGGCTTAGGGTGGCCACTTCCTCGGTGTAGTTCGGCCCGCTCCTCGGCCTCACGTTGTCGAGCCGGGCGGCGTAGCGGCCCACCTCGAGCTGGGTTCCGATCCGTGCGGTTGCGATCGTCTCCGTGCTCCAGGCTTGTGCAGCGATTCCGATGATCGAAAGCCCGAGGCCGGCGTGAGCGAGTGCGCTTCCCCAGGCGGAGCGTGGCAAGCCGAGGGCCCTGCTCAGCGTCAACCCGAGAGGACGCCCCGGCGCGTGTGAACGCGTCCAGATCTCGCCGACCCCGCCAAGCAGGAGGAAGACACCGAGGCCCACCGCGACTGGCGCCATTATCGGCCCACCCTTTGTCATCGCGACCAGGGCAAGGGTGACGACGAGAGCGATCCCGAGAAGAAGCGCAAGACGCTGGCTCGCCGCGTACAGATCGCCGCGCTTCCAGGCCAGTGCCTGCCCGAAGGGAAGGAGGAAGAAGAGCGGGAGCACGATCGGCAGGAACGTGAGATTGTAGTACGGGGCTCCCACCGAAATCTTGTCGCCCGTCACGGCCTCCAGCGCGAGCGGATAGAGCGTACCCAGGAAGACGGTCGCGCAGGCACTTGCGAGCAGCAGGTTGTTGAGGATGAGCGCCCCCTCGCGGGAGATGGGAGCGAAGATGCCGCCCTCGCGCAGGAGCGGCGCCCGCCACGCGAACACGGCGAGCGAGCCGCCGATGAAGATCGACAGAATGATCAGGATGAAGAGACCCCGGGCGGGATCGACCGCGAAGGCGTGAACGGATGTCAGCACGCCCGACCTGACGAGGAACGTGCCGAGCAGCGAGAGGGAGAAGGTCAGGATGGCGAGGAGGATCGTCCAGACCTTCAGGGCCTCCCGCTTCTCCATAACGACGACCGAATGAAGCAGGGCTGTCCCGGCGAGCCAGGGCATCAGGGAGGCATTCTCGACCGGGTCCCAGAACCAGAACCCACCCCAGCCGAGTTCGTAGTAGGCCCAATACGAGCCCATCGAGATGCCAAGGGTAAGGAAGCTCCAGGCAAGAAGCGTCCAGGGCCGGGCCGCCCGCGCCCAGACCGCATCGACCTTGCCCTCGATCAGCGCCGCCATGGCGAGCGCAAAGGTCATCGAGAAGCCGACATAGCCGAGGTAGAGCAGCGGCGGGTGGATCGCGAGCCCGATATCCTGGAGCACGGGATTGAGATCCTGGCCCTCGGCAGGCGCCTGTTCGAGGCGGGAGAATGGGTTCGAGCTGAACAGGACGAAGATGATGAAGGCCACGGTGATCGCAGCCTGAACCGAAAGGGCGTTCGTCTTCAGGCGGGTCGGCAGGCTCGAACTCGCCGCTACCATGGCGCCGAACAGGGCGAGGATGAGCACCCAGAGCAGCATCGAGCCCTCGTGGTTCCCCCAAACGCCGGTGATCTTGTAGATCATCGGCTTGGCGGAATGAGAGTTCTCGACGACGTTCACGACGGTGAAGTCCGACGTGACGTAGGCGAAGAGCAGCGCCACGAACGAGAATCCCACCAGGATCGCGACCCCGACGGCTGCCGGAGCCGCTGTGCCCATGAGGACGGGATCGTTCGCCCGGGCGCCCCAGAACGGAACCGCGCATTGCAGCACGGACAGCCCGAGCGCGAGGGCGAGGGCGTAGTGACCGGCTTCGACGATCATGAGGCTTAGCGCTGCGCCGACTTTTCAGGCGCGCCCTGCCAGACGCCCTGCTGCTTCAGAGCGTCCGCGACCTCGCGCGGCATGTAGGTTTCGTCGTGACGGGCCAGCACCGTGTCCGCCACGAATATGCCGGCCGGGCTGAGCACGCCCTCGGTCACCACGCCCTGACCTTCCCGGAACAGATCGGGCAGCAGGCCCTTGTAGCGGACCGGCACGCTGGCACTGCCATCTCCGACCTTGAATTCGATGAGTTGGTCAGTGCCCCGCTTCACGGATCCAGCATCCACCAATCCCCCAAGTCGGAAGCGCGTGCCGGGCTGCACAGCGCTCGCGGCAACTTCGCTAGGAGAGCGAAAGAACACGATCGTGTCGCGCATGGCGTTCAGCGCCAGGCCCAGGGCCCCCGCCAATACCAATCCGGCCACGCCAATGATGGTAAGCCGCCGCCCCTTGCGTGTCATCGGGCAGCCTCCCGGCTGCGCAGGCCGAGATCCTGGGCCAACCGGTCGAGCTTCTCGACCGCACGTGTGTCGCCGGCGAGCGCATCCTTCGCCTTCGCGAGGCGATCCCGCGCGTCGTCCGGACGTCCAAGCACCACGAAGGAGCGCACGAGCCGCGCCCATTCGGGCTCGCTGCCACCCTCGCGGGCAAGGCGTGCATCGAGACCTTCTACCATCGCCATGATCTCGGGGGTCGAATCCTGCTTCTCCACGCGGGGGAAGGCCGGCGCGTCCAGCCGTGCGAGCTTCGAGCGTATCACGTCCAGCCAGGGAGCCTGCGCGGGCGCGCCGGCAACGATGCGCTCGTATTCGGCACGGGCCCGAGGGAGGTCGCCGTCCTGCTCGGCGGCGAGTGCCAGATAGAACCGGGCCTTGGCCGAGCCCGCGTCGAGTGCGAGCGCCTGGGCGAACAGGGCGGCCGCGTCGGCCGGAACGACCCCGCCCGCGCTCGCGACCAGGGCTTCCCCCTGGCCCGTGAGACGATCGGCCCTCTCCCCGAGGAGACGGCGCGTAGCCGCGAAGGCCTTGGCCGCGTCGTCGAACCGTCCCGCGCCGAGATAGACCGGAGCGATGACTTCCCAGCCCCGTCCGTCATCCGGATTCGCCGCGAGGTGGCTCTCGATCCGCGCAACGGCGCTGTTCAGGTCGCGCACCACGTCGACCCTGGCGGCCACCGAGGCCGCCCGCGAGGGAGCCTGTGGCGAGCCGAGCAGCCCGTAGACCGCAAGTCCCGTTAGGGGAACGATCGACAGGCTGAAGGCCGCCGCCGCGCGCCGCCGTCTCAAGGCCGGCTCGCCCGTCGAGCTCGCAGGTCCGCCACCCTCGGCATGGGCGCGAAGAAGACGACGGCCCGCCTCGGCTTTGGCGGCCTTCGCCTGATCGTCGGAGATCAAGCCTCGCTCGACCTCGCGATCCAATTCAGCGAGCTGATCCCGGTAAAAGCCTACATCCCCACGGGATTCCGGCTCGGCGCCGTTGAGGCGGCGCGAGAGGGGCCAGAGCACCGCCATGACGGCGGCCCCCGTCATCAACGCCATGGCGGTCCAGAGGAGCATGGCCTCACATACGCGTCACGAGAAAAGGCCCGAAGGTGGCACGTGGCCACACGTAATTGTCCTTAAACGATCAACAAGGGAAGTGGGACTCGCTTTCGACGCGAGCGATCCAGCGCAACTCGTTGCCATCCCGAGGGATCTGCCTGCCGTCGCAGCCCCTGCGGCCACGCGCTTCAGGTCGCGAGGTCGCCGACCAGCGACAACTCTGCGCGGGTGCCCCCGAGTGGCGAGCGGGCGAGTTCCAGCCGGCCGCCATAGATCGCCGCGAGTTCAGACACGATCGAGAGGCCGAGCCCGGAGCCCGGCTTCGTCTCGTCCAGGCGCTTGCCGCGCTTCATCGCCTCTTCCCAAGCCTCGGGCGGGAGGCCCGGCCCGTCATCGTCCACCACGATCCGCAGCCAGGATCGGCCCTTGTTCTCGACCAGCTCGGCGCTGACGTTCACCTGAGAGGTGGCCCATTTGCAGGCATTGTCGACGAGGTTGCCGGCCATCTCTTCGAGATCCTGCCGCTCGCCCCGGAACCTCAGGGAGTCCACGGCGCCGACCGACAGCGTCAGCTTCCTGTCCTGGTAGATCTTCCCGAAGGTCCGGGCGAGCGCCTCGAGCACCGGGCCGACATCCGTCACGGCCCCGAGCGTGCCGGCGAGCGCGGCAGCCCTGGCGCGATTGAGGTAATAGTCCATCTGGTCGCGCATGATCATCGCCTGCTCGCGCACGCGATTGGGCGATTCGGGCGTCGGGTGCGTCGTCTCGTTGACGATGACGCTGAGCGGCGTCTTCAGCGCATGGGCCAGATTGCCCACCTGCGTGCGGGCGCGCTCCAGGATCTCCTTGTTCGCGTCCAGCAGGAGGTTGAGCTCCTCGGCGAGGGGCGCGATATCGCGCGGGTAATCCCCTGCGATCCTTTCCGACTGTCCGCGCCGGATGGAGGCCACCGCTCCGCCGAGATCGAGTAGCGGTTTCAGACCGAACCGGATCTGGAACAGCATCGACAGGCCGAGCGCCGCACCGAGCAGCAGGAAGGTGACCGTCAGGGCGAGGACGAACCGGCCTTGCGCGTCCGAAATCTCATCCGCGGGTCCGGCGATCCGGACGACGAACCGGCCGTCCTCGCCGAGGTCGATGTCGCGCTCCAGGATGCGCAGCTCCCGTCCTTCCGGACCGGCGGCGTAATCCTTCCTGATCTGGCCGAACCTGCGGTCGGGCGACGAATCGGCCAGCGTGGGAAGCGGGTTGCCGAGCAGCGAGCGCGAGGCGCGAACGTCGCGGGGCTGGGCCTCGAGCCGGCCGACCTGCCAATACCAGCCGGACAGGGGAATATCGAAGCGGGGATCGCCCAGGCTGCCGAGGCCTCGCTGAGGCTCCTGGTCGGCCGGTCCCACGAGGTCTGCCGCCAGGTCGTTCGCGTAGACGAGCAGCCGCTCGTCGAAGGACCGCTCGGTCGCCTGCCGATAGAGCGCGGTCAGGATCACCCCCGCGATGATGAGGATGAGTGAGCTCCAGAACAGCGCGGAAGCGGCTAATCGAACCGCAATCGACCGACCTGCGAGGAGGCGCCTGAAGCGCTCCATCGTCGCTCAGGGCTTCAAGGCGGGATCGACGAGGTACCCAAGCCCGCGGACGGTCTGGATCAGGTCCACGCCGAGCTTCTTCCGCAACCGGCCGATGAAGACTTCGATCGTGTTCGAGTCGCGGTCGAAATCCTGGTCGTAGAGATGCTCGGTGAGCTCGGCGCGCGAGACGATGCGGCCGGTATGGTGCATCAGATACGAGAGCAGGCGATATTCGTGCGAGGTGAGCTTCACGGCCGCGCCGTCGACGCTGACCCGGCCAGACCGGGTGTCGAGCCGAACGGAACCCGCCACGAGCTCGCTCGTCGCATGCCCGGCCGAGCGCCGCAGCAGCGCCCTTATGCGGGCAAGCAGTTCCTCCATGTGGAACGGCTTCGCGACGTAATCGTCCGCGCCGGCATCGAAGCCCTGGACCTTGTCGCTCCAGCGATCGCGCGCCGTCAGGATCAGCACGGGCATCTTGCGCCCCGTCCGGCGCCAGTTCGTCAGCACCGAGACGCCGTCTATTCCCGGCAACCCGAGATCCAGGATGACGGCATCGTATGGCTCGGTTTCGCCGAGGAACTGCGCTTCCTCTCCGTCGAAGGCCTTGTCGACCGCGTAGCCGGCATCGCTTAGAGCCGCGGCGACCTGCCGGTTCAGGTTACGGTCGTCTTCGACGAGAAGGAGGCGCACGGGCAGCTTGACGCTCAGTGGATCGTGACGACCTTGCCGGACGGCGCGTCGACCGTGACTCGCACGATCCGACCGTCCTTGGTCAGGAGCATGATACGATAGACGAGCTTGTCCGTCTCGCGGCACAGCGATGCGCGCAGAACCTCCGAATTGGGGACGGCGCGCCGCGCGTGGACAAGCACCTCGCTCGGCGTAACCACCTCATGCGCGTTGAGGATCTCGATCGTATCTCCCGGGGACAGGCAGAGCTGCTCCGGGCGCCGATCCGCAGCGCTCGCCCGCGGAATCGCGGCGAATGCGAGGAGGAAGCCGAGGAGGACGCGGCGCATGGATGGAGCCTGACGCCGCGGCCCTGAACTGCCCGTGAATGCGCCGCGTCAGCGCGCCGGGGGCGTGATCTGCTTCGTCGCCTGCAGCCGGAAATAAGTCGAGGCGATGAAGCTGATCCCGGCCACGATCTGGGCAAGCGCCTCCGCCAGCCCGCTCTGGTCGAGCGTGCCCGTCTGTACGCCCAGCGTGCCGAGCGCGAGGGACCCCAGCCCGACGAGATTGGCCCAGACGGTGCGGCTCGCGAGCAGGCCTTTGCTATCGATCATCGTCACCTTCTCCTCTCCTGGCTGTGATGGTTTGGGCTCGGCTATCCGGGCATAGGGAGCGGCGGCGGCCATGAGGGCGGCGGTCTCCATGCGGGTCGTCCTCGAGGTCCAACCCCCGCCGAAGACCGGCCACGTCGATAGGCCGCGGAGGAAGCGAAGCCGCTCGCGAGTCAGGGCCCGGACAGTCTCGGCCGGGTCGGCGGCATGCGCGGCTGCGAGCGTCTTCGGACCGATCCTGCCGTCCTGGGCGACCCCGAGTACGCCCTGCAGGCTCCTGGCGGCTCGGCTAGGCCCGGAATTCACGGAGAAGTCGAAGGTCGCGAGATCGAGCCCGGGCGGTAGCTCGTCTCCCCGCACCGCATCCCAGTAGGAGCGGCGATAGATCGTTCCGGCCTCGGCCCTTGTGAGCGCCTTTACGTCCGCGACCGTGACGGGCCGCCCCCGTGCCTTTGCCAGCGTGGCGAGCGTGATGCCGAGATTGGTGGCGCCCCCGGGGTCGCTCGGGTGATCCACGAATCCACCCTCGAGTTCGAGGACGAGCGTCAGCGCTCGGTCGAAAGTCTCGGCCGCCATGCATTTCTCCGCTTTGTGAATGGATTCCGGCCGGGCCGGCTGGTCGAGGTGCCGGTGCTGGGCTAGGCTTCAGGCATGACCTGGATCGTCTCGCTCGTTGCGCTCCTGGCCGTGCTCTTTCTCGTCGGGCGCGGCATGCCGTTCCTGCGCTGGCCGGTGATCATCGCGGCCACGCTCGCCGTGATCCTGCTGGTCGTCGCGGCGGAACAGAACGGATTGTGGCCGCAATCCTGGCAGGTCAGGTAGCTGCCTCGGGCGTCGTCAGGCGCCTCTTCAGAACCGCGATCTCGTCGGACAGCTTGAGGATCGCCGCGTGGAGCAGCGCGGTGATCTGATCCGGCCCCCGCAGTAGTCCGGAAAGACGATAGCGCCGTGGACCGATCAGCTCGGCAAAGGCCGCGGAGAACATCTCCCAGGTGCCGTTCAGCCCCTGCACGGCGAACAGGCTGTCGAACCCGAGCGCACCCTCCTCGCCGATGGAACTCAGGGCGGCGGCGGAGAACTCCGCCTCGATCACGGAGGCGCGATCGAACACCCAGACCGGCCCCGCCGGGACCGGCGACGTCGTTTGGCCGACCACGGCCGGAAGATGCGCGACAGCGTGGAGCGAAAAGGAGCCACCGTCGAGCGAACGCCAGACCGCGATTGCGCCGGGCCACGGATCTGCGGCCACGGCAAGGTGCTGGAGAGCCGCCGGATCGGCGGGCGAGGCGGGCAGATCGAGCAGCAGGGCAGCGGGCCTCCCGGCTATGCTGGGCGGTGCCGGGCGGCGGGGAGCCAGGACGCCCGCCGGCCGGGGCGCGTTGAAGATCGAGGGATCGAGTTCCCGCGCTTCGACCTTGCGGCTGGCGCCGTCGGCAATCCGGACGATCCGGTGCAACATGGGCCCGCCCGGGCCTTCCATCTCGACGATATCCCCCGGCTCGAGATCGAGACGGCGCGGAGACAGGGCGAAGCTCGCCGTCTCCCGCCCGGCCCACTCGTCCTGGAGCCGGATGTCGGCCAAGCGCTGCGCCTCGGCCCGCCGCGTCACGATCGCGGAATCGACCCGCACCTCGCGCCGGCTCGTTCCCGCGAGGCGACGCGATCCGGCTGCGGCGCGCCCATACTCACCCTCGCCATCCGTGAAGTTCAGCTCGACCGCGGCTGGCAGGTCGGTCTCCTGCGCGCGGGAGCGTGCGAAGACGGGTTCGTTGCCGGATTCCACAAGGTCCGAGGCAAGCAGGGCCGTGCTGCTCCGGCCGTCCCTCCCTTGCCATCGGATCGCGCCTCCACTCGCGATCGCATCGAAGCCAAACACATCCGCCAGCGGTTCCAAAGCCTGGCGAGCGGACATCGGCCGGTCGATCACATAGCCGTCCACGAAGCCGTCGAGCGGGATATCGGGTCCGCCATCGAGGCCGTAATCGGCCATGATCGCCCGCACGAGCCGATCGAGCGGCACGCCCTCGATCCGGCCCGTGATCCAGTGGCCGGTCTCCCAGTTGGCGCCGTCTGCCCAGACGAGGTCGAGATCCGGGAAGGCCGGGAACGGCCGTGCGTCCCAAGCCCAGACCGATACGCGGTCGTGGTCGATCATCGGGCCGCCATAGAGCGGCGATGACGGGTTGGCGCCCTCCACATGGCCGGGAATTGCCGGGTCGAAACCGGAGAGCATCGCCTCCAAGGCCCGCACCTGGACGAGGTCGTCGCGGGCGCCGCTCGAGAATGGCGGGACCGCCGACTCGACCGATTTCGGATCGGGGAAGACGTTCGGGCCGTTCGGCCCCTTGTCCACGGCCGGAATGCCGATTTCGGTCAGCCAGATCGGCTTCGAGCGCGGCACCCATGCGGTCGTCCCGGTTTCGACGCCGGTGCTGCGCTCGACATGGTGGTTCTCCCACCAGCCGGCGAAATCCTTCGCGCGGAAGATCCAGGGCTTGCCGTAGGCCCCATCCATGATGGGGGTTCGCACCTGCGCCAGGCGGTCGGCCTCGCTGGCGTAGTGCCAGTCGAATGTCTCGCCGGAGCGGAGACGCCCCCGCAGGTAGTCCCGATCATGAATGCTGCGCCCGAGCGCGGCGTCGGCGTTCGTCACGCCGTCCCGCCAGTCGGAGATCGGGGCATAGTTGTCGATCCCGACTGCATCGATCGCCGGATCGGCCCAGAGCGGGTCCAGCGGAAAGCGCACCTCCGCGCCGCCATCGAGGACGTGGGCGCCGTACTCGGTCCAGTCCGCCGCATAGGTGATGCGGGTCTCCGGGCCGAGCTTCGCCCTCACCTCCCCCGCGAGCGCCCGGAGGTGGTCGACGCCCGGGTACACTCCGGGCGCGGAGCGGATCCGGGTCAGGCCGACCAGCTCGGACCCGATGATGAAGCCGTCCACACCTCCGGCCTCGGCCGCGAGATCCGCATAGTGGTGGACAACGCGGCGGAGGCCCCACTCCTCGGCGGACCCGAAGAAGGCGGCGACCTGCTCGGCAGCGGCCGAGGTCGCATCCACCGTTCCCGGCAGGCCCGGCGCGGGGTCGCAGGTGATCCGCCCCCGCCAGGGATAGGGCGGCTGCCCGGCAGCTCCCGTGCGCGGATCGGGCAGGTCGTTGCCGGCCGGGATGTCCATCATCACGAAGGGGTAGAGGGTGACGGCGAGGCCTCGCGCCTTGAGGGCCTGAACGAGGCGGACCACGCTCGCATCCGACGGCGTGCCGCCATAGGCGGGCCGCCCGGCCGAATGGCTCACCTCACCGGCTTCCGCCCTGGTCAGCCCGGCCACCGACCATTCGAAACCACTCGTCGCCTTGTCGGCGATCTCGACCCGGGGCGTGACCGTGCAATGGCCGGCCCGGAGGTCGCTGCCGAACCAGGAGACCACGAGCGAGACATGCTTCAGGTTGGGGCAGAGCGCCTGGAGCTGGTCGAGCGACGCGACGACGTCGCTCGATCGGGCGAACTGATGCGTGTTCTCCGGAACCGAGCTCCCGAGGCCCAGCTCGCGCCGGGTCGGCACCGTCTCGTATGCAAACTCGCCCGCCCCGGGAATGAGGCAGACGGAGCGGATCATGTTGCGGAGGCCCTCGGCGGGCCGGACCACCTCGAAAGTTAGCTGGGGGACGCGGTTTCCGAATTCGGCGAGCGGCAGCTTCTCGAAGACCGCATAGGCGAGCCCGCGATAGGCGGGGGCGTTTTCGGCGCCCTCGTTGGCGACGATCAGCGGATCGGGCACCTGGTCCTCCGTGCCCGGATGGACCCTGATCGTCAGGTTCGTCTGGTCGAGCTCGCGCCCGTCGGCCCAGATCCGACGCACGAAGGCGATCGGACCCTCGCAGAGCCCAACCGCGAGGTTGGCGTGGTATGAATAGGTGGTCGTGACGGTCGTCGTGGTCCGCCTGGACGAGCCGAGGCTCTTGCCCCCGCGGCTGGTCTGGCGGTCGACGGCGGTGTTCGCGACCTCCTCGAACCGCGTCGCCCAGATTAGCTGGCCGCCGACACGAGCCCGGCCGTAGACGCGCGGGATCGGCGCGCCTTCCGTCGAGGCGAGCCCGTTCATCTCCGTCAGGCGCGGCCCCTCGATGGCCCGCGTGGTGTTGCGTCCGCCCGAACCCGAGATGGCACCGGCGACGAGACCGCCCAGGTAGCTCGTCCCCACCCGGGCGAGGCCGCCGAGGGCGGTGTCGGCCGCCTGAAGAACAAGCGTCGTCATGGCTCGGCTCCCGGAAAGCTGAAGACGGCCGCGAGATGCCGGTCCCACCAGGGCGCGATCGCCACCTCCGCCACGGCTGCGCCCTCATGGGCATGGACCATCGTGCCGGGCCCGGCCGCGATCGCGCAGTGCTTCGCCGGCAGGTGGCCGCGCCAACGGAACAGGAGGACGTCGCCCGCCCGCCATTCGCGCTCGGATACGGGGAGGAGATGGCGTTCGGCCGCCTCGATCAGCGCCTCGCGGCCCGTGGCCTCCGCCCAGTCGCGCGAATAGGCCGGCGGGCGCTCGGGCTCGCGGCCGATCACCTCGCGCCACACGCCCCGGAGCAGGCCGAGGCAGTCGCAGCCGACCCCTTTCAGCGAGGCCTGGTGCCGGTATGGCGTCCCGATCCACGAGCGCGCCGCCGCGACGATCGCCTCGCGCCTCACCGGAACAGGCTCCCGCCGTCGAACACGCCCGTGCCGGACGCGGCGACCTTCAGGACGAAGTCGTTGCCCGGCATGTGCGGAAAGCCGCGATGGTTCAGGACGTTGTCGAACTTTCCCCGGCAGGTCTGGAGGCGCTTGTCGCATCCGGCCGAGACCCGGAACGTGTCGCCCGGCTCGATCATCGCCGGCATGCGGCGCCAGAGGTCGAGTTCCGCCCTGTCGCCCAGAATCCGGTGCGCCTGCACTTCCGCGGCCACCCCGGCATTCGCGCCGGTCAGCCAGAGAAGGCGCCCGCCCGTGAACCATCCGGCCGCATAGCCATCGAGCCCGCCTGTCGTGAGGCTCTGGGCACCGTCGGCGGTCTCGACCGCCGCCTCGGCCATGAAGATCGGCGAGGAGAGATCCACGCGGCAGCGGCCGTCGCCGAGATCCGCCGAGCAGGTGGCGCGGTAGGTAAGGCCGCGCTCCTCATCGAGGCGGTGCATCGGCCCGCGCAGCTCCGCCACGAAGGCGCCGTCGGCGCGGCGGATCTCGCCGATCGAGAACACGTCCGTGAGAAGCCGCGCCTCCGGTTCCGTCCAGTTGGCTATCCAGGTCTCGACGCTCGCGTCGTCGTAGCGCCCGGCCAGGATGTCGGTCTCGGTCAGCCCCGTGGAGACGAGCGCACCGGCGACCTCGGCCAGGGTCACGGGCTCGACGGCCGGGCTGGCGATGGGTATCGGGCTCATCGATGTCTCCGAAAATCAGCAATTCACGATTGCGGCTCGGTCGCGCGGCCCTCTCGGTCGCCGCGCTGCTCGCGATCGGTTTCCCACCGGCCCATGCCGTGGTCGGAGGAAGGGAGAATTCAGGCCCCCTCGCCCGCTCCACGATCATGGTCCTGAACTCGCGCGGAGGCGTCTGCTCGGGCGTGGTGGTCGCCCAGGACGCCGTCCTCACGGCCGCTCACTGCGTCGCCGGCAGGGGCGAATTCCGCGTGCATTGGCGCGGCGACGACGGCCAGCCGGTCCTCGTCCCGCCGGCCTCGCGCACGATTCACCCCCAATTCGTCGCGAACTCCGTCGCTGAGCGCCGGCGCTCCATCGACATGGCGTTGCTGCGCCTGCCGTCCGACCTTCCGGGCCGTTTCGTCCCGGGAGTGCTGACGGCCTCCGCGCCCGCGAAGGGGGCGCCCGTCACGCTCGGCGGCTACGGCGTCGCCCGCGTGGGCGACGGCCGGTCGAGCGGGACCTTCCGCACGGCCGAGCTTGCCGTCGTGGAGCCCTACGGCCGCAGCAGCATCCTGCTCTGGGCGGCGGGCGAGCGCGGGACCGGAGCCTGCGAAGGCGATTCCGGTGGGCCCATGGCGGAGCCGACCGGAGCGGTCGCCGCGCTCACGAGTTGGGCCGCAGGCGACGCCAAGGGCGGCTGCGGCACGATGAGCCAGGGCATCCTCGTCGGACCGCAGCGTGGCTGGATCGATCGCACGCTCGCCGGCTGGGGCCGCGCGGCGGAGTGGCGCTGACCCGAGTAGCCGGCTTGCCGAAGTTGCCGGCCGCGGGCAGATTGCCCCCCATGAACCGCCTTCTTCGTGGCTGCCTCATTGCCGCGGCGCTCTCGCTCGCGCCCTTTCCTGCCGCCGCGGTCACGGGCGGGCAGGTCGTCAAAGATCCGAACGGATTGCGCCGATCGGTCGTCCTCATCGAAAGCTCGAACGGCGAGCTCTGCTCGGGGGCCGTCATCGGGCCGGACCTCATTCTGACCGCGGCGCATTGCGTGCTCCAGCGGGCCGCCTACCGGGTGGTGACGGTGGACCGGCGGTTTCGGAAACGCAGCATCCGGGCCGTTGCGGCGGCTTTGCATCCCTCCTTCATCCCCGGCACGACCCCGCGCACGCAGCCGGGGATCGATCTTGCTATCCTGAAGCTCGGAGAGAACCTCGGTCCGGACTTCGCCCCGCTCGATCCGGCTCGCTCCTATGGTCTCAGCGAGGGCGAGATGGTGGACCTTGCGGGGTTCGGCCTGTCCGCCGAGGCCGCCAAGGGCTCGGCCCGGGTGCTCCGGGCGACACGCCTGGTGTCCCTCGGAACGCTGCAGGCTGCGAACCGGGTCGTCGTCGTGGCCGACCAGCGTCGGCTTGCCGAAACGACCGGGGCCGGCGCCTGCCGGGGCGATTCCGGCGGACCGATCGTCCGGAACGGGCCGGGCGGTTACCAGCTCCTTGGCATCGTGAGCTGGTCCTCCGGCGCGCTCCACTCCCGCACCCCGACCGCCTGCGGCGGCCTGACGGCCGTCACGCCTGTCTCGGAGCACGGAGAGTGGATCACCGCCCGCGCGCAGGACCTGCGTCGGCTGAACGGCGAGCAGACGATCGGCTGGGCCTCGCGCCCGCGCACCAACACGTTCGACTGGTCGATGCGCTGACGGCTCGCGGCGTCAGCTCGCAGCGAACTTCAGCAGCTTGATCGCAGCATAGTCCTGCACGCCGCCGCCGACCCTCTTGGTCGTGTAGAACAGGACATAGGGCTTGGCCGAATAGGGATCGCGCAGGACGCGGATCCCCGCCCGGTCCACCACCAGGTAACCGCGCCGGAAATCGCCGAACGCCACGGAGAACGAGTTTGCGGCAATGTCCGGCATGTCCTCCGCCTCGACGACCGGGAAGGACATGAAGGTCGCCGGCTGCCCTGCCGTCGCGGGCGGCTGCCACATATAGGCGCCCGATTCGTCCCGGAACTTGCGCATGACGCTCTGCGTCTTGCGGTTCATCACGAAGACCGCGTTCTGCCGGTAGCCGACTTTCAGCGCATAGATCAGGTCGATCAGCACATCGGCCGGATTCTCCGTCGGGAAGGCGCCGGCGGTTCCGCTCGCGACATAGCCGATATTTCCCCAGCTCCAGCTCGCATCCGCGACCGTCGGGGCAGCCACGAAGCCTTTAGGCCTGTTCACGCCGTCGCCCTTGACGAAGGCGAGGCCCTCCTGCTCGGCGAAGACCGTCTCTACCTCCGCGGCGAGCCAGGCGTCGATGTCGACAACCGCGTCGTCGAGAAGCGTCTGCGTCGCGGCCGGCATGGCGTAGAGTTCCATGGCCGGGAAGGCGAGCTCGGCGAGGTTGGGCGAGGCCGTCTGCGGCCGTGATGCAGCCTCGCCGACCCAGCCGGAGGCCGGGCCGGCCGTCGAGAAGGCGCGCTTGTAGAGGCCGCTGGAGATCGTCCGAACCGACGAGATCGCCCGGATCGGCGACAGGTTGGCGAGGCGGGTCAGCACCTCCTTCTCGACGTTCTCCGGCACGAGGTAGCCCCCATCCGGCCCCGAGCCGGCGGAGAGCGCCTTCTCCTCCAGGCGTTTCAAGCCGGAGGCTTCCCCCGCCCGGACATAGAGGTCGAACGCCGCCTTGTGCTCGGCGAGGCCGGCATTGCGCGCCTGGTCGGATGAGGCGCCGAGCGCCGGACGCCCGCGCTCGAGCTGCACCCGGTCGAGCCGTCGCTTCGCCTCGTCGAGCGCGGTGTCGATGCGGGCGAGCTTCTCCTCGGTGACGATGTCGGCGGAGAGCCGCGTCTCGATCTCGGCGAGGCGCTCGTCATTGGCCGATCTGAACGCGTCGAAGGTGCGGGCGAAATCCTCGAAGGCGGCGGCGACGTCGCCTCCGCCGGCGGATTTCGTCTCGGGTGCATGGCTGAGCAGATTCATCGGGTTCCTCACGGGGTTGCGGGACGAGACAGCCGCGCGGAGGCGCGGCGGATTGAGTGCGCCAGGGAGGCGGGAGCGCCCTTCACGGTCCCGAGCCGGGCGCCCGGCAGCATCGGGAAGGTGACGACCGAGATCTCCCAGAGGTCGAGCTTGAGCAGCCGGCGGATGCCGCCGGCGCCCTTCGCGGCCTCGACCACGCGAAAGCCGATGGAAAGGCCGTCGAGGGCGCCCTCCCCGATCAGCGCCGCGATCTCCCGCGCACGCCGGACGGCGAGGTTCAGCCGCCCGCGGACGAGTAGACCGCGAGCATCCTCGCGGATCGACAGCCAGGTGCCGACCGGCTCGCCCGGATCGTGCTGCCAGAGCATCCGGACCCCGCCGGCGCCGCGCCGGGCGAGGCTGTCGCGGAAGGCGCCGCGCTCGACCACGTCGCGGCCGAGATCGGATATCCCGAACAGGCTCGCATAGCCCTCGATGACGCCGTCCGCGCCGACGCGGCGCAGCTCGCGGGGAAGCAGCTTCACCTCCAGGTCGGGCTTTAGTTCGCTATTTGTTCTCACGACAGCGCCACCTCTCGTCGTATTCGGACCGGCCGACGAACCGCGTCTCGGTGCGGCGCAGCTCGGATTGGAGCGCCTTGATGTCCTCGTCGGTGCGCCGCCAGCGCTCGGCCTGCTCCGCCCGCGGCACCACGGCCTCGCGGAGAATGCGGAGCTCGGCACCCAGCGCCTCCATGCCGTTCTTCACCGGCAGGTAGGCGAGGCCGCCGAGAGCCCCGAGGATCGCGACGATGACGCCCACGGAGGTCACGATCGTCTGCCATTGCGTCTTGCCGCCCGCCCGCACCTCGGCCGAGAGCGCCGCGAGGGCGGATTCAACCTGCTGGAAGGCCCGGGTCGTGGTCTGCTCGAACTGCAGGAACTGCTGGCCGAGGCCGTGGACCCGTTCCTGCAGGGCGGCGAAATGCGTGGTGCTGTCCCCGTTCGCGCTCATGTGCCGCCTCCCCTGGCGCCGTAGCCGACGGCGGCGCGCTTCTCGTCCTCCGAGAGGAATGATGCCGCGTTCACCCGTCGCCACAGCGACTCGCGCTCGGGCGCCAGCGCCTCGATCGCATCGAGGTCGGGCTCGAGCCTCAGCCCCGCGCCGAAGGCCGGCCCGAGCCATTGCACGACCGCCTCGGCCGTCCGCCTCGCGAGCGGGATCACGGTCTGGCGGTAGAAGGCGCGGTTCGCCTCGGCATAGTTCGCATGCGTGTTGTCGCCGGGCAGGCCCAGCAGCAGCGGCGGCACGCCGAAGGCGAGCGCGATCTCACGCGCCGCGCCGTTCTTCGCCTCCACGAAATCCATGTCCTTCGGCGTCAGCGAGAGCGGCTTCCAGTCGAGCCCGCCATCGAGCAGCAGCGGCCGTCCGGCATTCGCGGCGCCCTGGTAGTTCGCCTCGAGCTCGCTCCTCAGCCGGTCGAACTGCGTATCGGTCAGCGCCGTACCGGTCGGCCCGGCGAAGACGAGCGCCCCGGAGGGCCGTGCCGCATTGTCGAGCAGCGCCTTGTTCCAGGCGCCCGCCGCATTGTGGATGTCGAGCGGCACCGCGGCCGCTTCCATGGGCGACAGGCCGTAATGATCGTCGAGCGGGTGAAACAGGGTCAGGTGCAGGATCGGCGGAACCTCGCCCGCCTGGTCGAACCTGACGGTGCTGCTCCCGACCCGGTACTCGTAGGCGGCCGGCCAGCCGTCGGGACCCGGCACCACCCGCATCCTGTCCGGGCGAAGCGCATAGAGCTCGCGCGGCCGGCCCTCGACAGCGACTGCCTCGAGATAGGCGTTTCCGGAGACGAGAAGATGCCCATAGAGGCTCTCGAGCCAGCGCGTTCCTGCCTCGCGCGGGTTGGGGCGCCCGAGCAGGTCCAGCAGCGGATGCCGGGCCAACGCCCTTCCGTCCTGCATGAGGTCGAGCGGGATCGCGGCGGCCGCTTCGGCCACCAGGCGCACGGCGCGATGCACGACCGCATTGCGCCCGAACCCTTCGCGGGCGAGCGCCGCGTAGTCGCGGCTCGTCCAAGCCGCCCGCCCGCCAAGATAGAACGCAACCCCGCCGCCATGCGCCGGCAGCGGCGCACGCGAGGCCTTCTCTTCGGGCGCGCGCCCGAAGAAGCGTGAAAAAAGATTCGGCATCTAGAGCACCCTCACCCTGGGCTCCCCGCCTGACAGCATCAGGTGGCTCACCGCCCAGACGAGCGCGTCGAGGCGGTCGGGGGAGCGGTTGGAGGACAGGCCGCCGGGGCCGAAATCGCAGAGTTCGTCTTCCAGCTGCGGAAAGGCGCCGACATGGTGCACCCTCCCCTGGTCGTAGAGCACCGCCACCGGCTCCGCCCGCACATACTTGCCCCGGCTCGCATGGACCGTCGTGATCGGGACGCCGGGATCGACCTGCGCGAGGACGGCGCGCACCATCTCGCCGCCCTGGTTTGCTTCGGCGACGAGCGCGTCCGCGCTCCAGCGCCGGTAGGCGGCGATCGCCTTCTCGGCCCAGTCGGTCGGGCGCGCGGCTTCGAGACTGGCATCGGCGAGCACGTAGCCGTGACCGGCCGAATCCACGCCGGCAACCACGATCCCGCACGCATCGGCACGGGCACCGGACGAGGCCGGCGGATCCACCGCGACCACGATGCGGACGAGGGCCGGCGCGGCATCCACCCGCAAGGTCTCGATCCTCTCGCGCGACCAGAGCGCATCCTCGCGCTCCTCGATGAGCTCGCCGTCGAGTTCCTGGCGCCCGAGGCGCGTTCCCGCATAGCGGCCGACGATCGTGTCCAGGAAGGAGGGCGCGAGGTGCTTTGCGTTGTCCATCGTCCGGGAGCGGCTGACGATCACCTGCGGATCGGCGAGCAGCCGCTTCATCAGGGGCAGCGGGCGCGGCGTCGTGGTGACGACCTCGCGCGGCGCCGCACCGAGGCGCAGCCCGAATTGCAGCATGTCCCAGGTCTCCGTCGGATAGCGCCATTTCGCGAGTTCGTCGCACCAGGCCGCGCCGAATTGCGGTCCGCGCAGCGAGTCCGGATCCTCCGACGAGAAGGCATGGGCGACCGCGCCGTTCTCCCATTCGAGGCGCCGCAAGGCGGGGTACCAGGTCGGTGGAGACCGCCTCCCCTTGCGACAGAGCGACATGATCCCGGCCGGCCCTTCGATCATCACGTCGCGCACGGCCGCGAGGGTCTCGCCGACGAGCGCGATCCGGCCCACCTTCGGCTCCGCGAAGCCGGGCTCGCCATGCGCCACGCCGCAAACCCATTCGGCGCCGGTCCGAGTCTTGCCGGCGCCGCGTCCGCCGAGAACCAGCCAGGCCGACCAGGCGCGGGGATCACCCCAGCTCTCCGGCGGGCGCTGCGAAGGGCGGCAGTAGATCGGCCAGTGCGCGAGGATCTCCTCGGTTTCGGCCCGCGTCAGCCTGTCGACGAAAGCGTCAGCCCTCTTCCTCGTCCTGGATCCGCGCAAAATGCTCACGAAGCTCGTCGCGGAGTTCGGCGAGCGTGCGCGGGGGCGGCTCGTCAGCATCTGCGGGCTCCTCATGCCGTTCCGATTGCAGCTTGTTCAGTTGGGCCTGCGTGCGGACATGGGTTGCGAGGGCACGGGCAACCCGTTCGGGATCCGTGGCCTGCCCGGACGCGGCCGCCCCCTCCAGGGCGGCGATGCTCTGGCTCGCCAGGCGCTCCAGCCTCGCGAGTTGGCCGGCCACCCCCGCGTTCGCGATCTCGGCCGGATCGGGCCGCACGAAATCGGGCCTGATAGCCGATTGGCGCTGCATCCGCCGGGGCGGCCACCTGTACTTGCGGGCCCAGCTGTAGAGCGTCGAAATATTGATCTCGAGCGCGGCGGCGACGTCGTGCGGATCGCGCGCGAGATCGCAATAGCCGATCCGGCCGAGTTCGATCTCGGCCGCTCCGATCCTCCGCAATCGCGGCATCGCGCCCTCCAAACGAAAACGCGGCCGGAGATGGCTCCAGCCGCGTCCAAATCAGATCGTGTTGGTCCGCCGAGTTTTTCGGCCCGGGTGGGCCGCGCCGCGACCGATGTTCTCGGCGCAATTCCTCAGCGTGGGCCGACCCTAGCCCGGGAGCGCGCCGGTGTCAAGGACTATTTTCATAGACCTAAACCGGCCGCCGGCAGCTCCCGATCAGAGGCGTCCCAAGAGCAGCAGGATCAGCACGATGATCAGGAGAAGTCCGATACCGCCTGACGGGTAGTAGCCCCACCCACGCGAATAGGGCCAGCTCGGTATCGCGCCGATCAGCAGCAGGATGAGGATGATGAGGAGGATGGTTCCAAGCGTCATGTTGCCCTCGTGGCGAATGGCCAAGCTTCTGGACTAGGCAACTCTGGAATCTCCGTCCGGTTTCATGCGAAATTGAGCATAGTTAACCCGGTCGCTGCCGGCGCCGCGCAAAAGAAAACGGCGGCCTTTCGGCCGCCGCTGGTCTCTCCATCCCGGCTGCTGTCAGGCAGCCTTCTTGTTCACCCGAGATTCGCCGAGCTTGGTTAGCTTCTCGTCGGTGGCCTTCTCCTCGTTCAAGGTCTTCTCGAGCAGGGCGGCCACGTCCTTTCGCCCGAGCTGGTTCGACCATGACACGAGCGTGCCGTAGCGAGTGATCTCGTAATGCTCGACGGCCTGCGCGGCGGCCAGCATCGCGGCGTCGCGAACCTCATGGTCGTCGCAATCGGAGATGATCTCGCGCGCTTCCTTGATGATGCCGTCGATGGCCGGGCAGGTCGCGCCCTTGGCCGGCTTGCCGAGAATCTGGAAGGCATCCTCCAGCCGCTTGATCTGCTGCTCGGTCTCGCCGAGATGCTTCTGGAAGGCCTGCTTGAGAGCAGTATTCTCGGCCTTGCCGATCATCTCGGTCAGACCTTTCGTGATTTGCTGCTCGGCGTAATAGATGTCCTGCAGCGTGTGCAGATACAGATCATCGAACGTCTTGATCGGTGACGTGAACAGACCCATGGTCGTCTCCCGGAAGAGTGAATTTCTCTGCGCCCGCGGGGCGGGCGCGTCACCTCGGGGAAACGTGGCCGAAGTGACTCAGTTCCGGCCGCTTCGGCGTCGCGCCCGGGCCGATAACGGCTCGATCGGCGCCTCGGCCGGCCATTCCACGATCTGCTCGAAGAGATATTCCTCCTCGAAATCTTCCTCCGGCCCGGCGAGGCGGTCGCGGACCGTGACGCCGGCGATATGCGGCGTCTCCGGATCGCCGGAGACGAGCGGATGCCACCAATAGAGGTCCCGCCCCTCGGCGACGAGCCGATAGGCGCAGGTCGGCGGAAGCCAGCGGATCGAGCGCACGGTCTCGGGCGTGAGCCGGACGCAATCGGGCACGATCTCCTGCCTCGTCGCGTAGGAGCGGCAGCGGCAGCTCGTCCCGTCGAGGAGCGTGCAGCCGACATCCGTGTAGTGGATCTCGGCCGAGTCCTCGTCCTCGAGCTTCACGAGGCAGCAGCGGCCGCACCCGTCGCAGAGGCTCTCCCACTCGGCGCTGCTCATCTCCTCGAGCGTTTTGGTGCGCCAGAAAGGCGCCTCTGCCGTGTCGGCTGGAAGACTCATGGGACCGGATTTCTGGGAGGAGCGGCGGCTCATAGAGCCTCATATAGGCGGGACCGCGGCAATGCGCCTCTCAGCCCTTCAGCACCAGGGGCGGTGCCGGTTCGGGTGCGGCTTCGATCGCGGGCTGGACGCTTCCCGCACGGCTGCAGGGCGGGCCGAGGAGCGGCGGCACATCGAACCGGGCGAGAAGCGCCCGCCGGCTCTCGAGGAAGGTCAGCGAGCGCTCTGCCGGGACCGCATCGGACTGAGGCGTCTCGATCACGAGATGCTCCAGCGCATAGCGGTACTCGATGATGCGCTGCTCGAGCCCGAAAGCCACCCAGGCGAGGAGGCAGCGGTTCTCCGCGACGCGGGCCTCCGCGTTCGCGATATCCGCCGGGCTGATCGCGACCGCATGGTTAAGCGTCTTCAGCCGCACGGCATCGGCCGTGAACACCCGCGAGGCCACGTCCAGCAGCTTGGGCAGGAGCCGCGCATCGGCGGCTGCATCGTCGGATAGCCGCCGATAACGCGACGCCGGCGAGATCGCCCCGTCCGAGAGAAGCGCCCGATGGTAGATCGTCGGATCCCCCGCGCCGGCCCCGGGTGGCAGCACCCGTTTTGCGGCAAGGTCCGCGAGCGCCCGCTCGAACCAGGCGAAATCGTGCGCCGGCACGAGGAAGCGCCAGGCGCGGTTACGGAACTCGCGTTCGTCGTCCGTGTAGCCGTAGGGAGAGACCGGCTCGCCGCGGCCCGCTGCGGCGACCGACCCCGTCGCCTGGAGGAGATCGTTCCAGGCCGAATTCTGTTTCACGCGGCCGAAATCGCCGCGCTCCACGCAGCCGGCGAGAGCCAACGCCCCGAGCAGCACCCCGCAGGCCCGAGGCAGCAGAAGCGCGGATGCGCCCCGTCCGGCCGACACCCTCGTTCTCAGGACAGGATGTCGTGGTCGCGGCGAGGACGGCCGGAGAGTTCGGCCACGCTCTCGTCGGCGTCCTCGACCATGCGCTCGTAGCGCACGCCCGTGAAGAGCAGGATGCGCCCCCGCTCCGCGTCGTCGCGCAGGATCCGCTGGCTTGCCCGCTCGCCGCGCGTCGGCAGAGGAATGATCTTTCCGGCAGGTATCGTCTGTGGAAGCGGCATGCCGCCCTCCCCCGAGTCGTTTGGCGCGTTTGACCGCGTTTATGGTTAATGACCCGTTTCCACGGGCTTGAACGTGCGAGCGCGCACGGCCGGTTAGGAGGTCGGTAAGGTTGCCGAACCTATAAGGAGGTCAGCCGCCGAGCCGTCGATGTCGAGCCTGCATCAATCCGATCTGGCAGGCCTGGCGATGCTCGCACGCGCTGGCGACCGCGAGCTGCGCCCGGTTCTGCTGACTCTCCACACACGCGAGTTCGTCTCGAGCCCAACTCGCGACCGGCGCGCGGTGCAGACCTACGAAGCCCTGGCTCTCGGGCTGATCCCGCTCGTCCCGGACGATGTCGTGGCCGACGTCGCCGCCATGCTGAAGCAGGTGCCCGAGGCGCCGCCCCGCGTGCTTCAGCTCCTGGCGGAGCGCCGCCAGGCCCGCTCGGCTGATGCGGCGGCCGAGGACGAGCCCCCCGCGGACGTCGCGCCCCCGACCGTGCCGTCCGCCGAAACGGGCGAGCCGCTCGATGCCCACCAGCGTCACGCCCTGGTCGGGCAGGCATTGCAGGACCGGGAGCTCGCCCAGGCGCTTCTCGCGCGGCCCGACCTGTCGGCTCCGGACCGCGGAGCCCTTTTCCGGTTTGCGGCCGATCCCGCCGAACGCGACCGCATCCGGGAGGAGCTCGTCTCCGCCACCGCCGTCGATGCCCCGAGCCTGCCGCCGCTCACGGAGAGGCGGCGCGAGCGCTTGCTCGCAGCCGCCGCGGATGGCGACGTTGCCGGGCTCTGCGGGGAGCTTGGTGCTGCGCTCGGCCTTGCGTCTCCGCCGAGCTCGGGACTGGACGACCTCGTCGAAGCGGAGCTCTTCGCGCTGGCGCTGGTCGGGGTGGGACTGCGGCTGGAGGAATGCGTGCGCATCCTCCTCACGGTCGATCCGCGGATCGCCGGATCGGTGCCGCGGGTGTTTCGGTTGCGGCAGATCTGCCGGACCACCCCGCGCGCGGCCGCTATGCGGATCCTCGGCGCCGAGCCGAAGCCGCGGCGAACCCGCCCGGCCAAAAGCCCGAAGCGGGAAGCCGCCGCCGATGGCGCCCGCGCAGCCTCGGCTACGGAGCCGGCCCGGCGCTCACCGGCTCGACCAGCGAGCGGCCCTGCCGATCATCGATCGAAATCCACCAGAGGTCTGGATCGAACCTGATCTCGCGCTGCATCCGCTCTTCGATCTCGAGCGGCGTACGGTTGGCGAGCACGAGGGCGAACAGGCGATCCACCTCCCCCTCCGGCACGAGCGATTGCGGCGCGGGGCCGAGCAGGTCGGCGGTGCCGTCGAGCCGGTCGATGCTGAGATAGATCGCGCCGGCCTCTTCCGAGCCCCGGCGCCGCAGGACGGCATCGATGCCCTCCAGCGCGCAGCGCCGCAGATGGGCCGACACCCAGAAATCGGAGCGGATGCGGCTCACGGCGCGCGCTCCTACTCGATCTGCGTGCCGGAGACGGAAGCGAGCTGGCGGGTCGTGCGGATTCCGAGCCCGCCCGTGATCGGCAGGCTGTTGTCGCGCTCGAAGCGCTCGAGCGCCTGCCGCGTGCCCGATCCGAGGAGGCCGTCGGCCTTCAGCGGGCCGTAGCCGAGCTTCGTCAGCGCCTTCTGCACGGCCATGACGCGCGGGTCGGGGCGGATCTCGGCGGGGCGGGCGCTCGCCTCGCCGCCGCGGATCAGGCTCCCGATCGGGTCCGCGGGGGTTGCTGCGGGCTTTGCGGCCGGCGGCGGTGCAGGAGGCGGCGCCACCGAGCCGACGGTGGTCGGATCGGGACGCGGGACCGGGACGGGAATGGCCACGGGCTGCTGGAAGGCGGCCGTCTCCATCCGGCGCGGGGCTTCCGCCTGGCCGGGCGCCTTCGGCTTGAACAGGGGCGCGGGATGGCGGCCACCCTGGCTGAGCGCGTTCCAGCCGATCGCGCTCGTCGTCGCGAGGAGCACCGCGGCGCCGAGCACGAAACCCGGCCGCTTGGCGGCGAAACGCAGGACCGGCGCAGCAATCCGCTCGACGCGCGACGAAGCCGAAGCACGCTCGCGGGAGATCGTCCGTCCAGACCCAGGCCTTGCGGTCTGAGGGCTGACTCGGTCCTTGCTCAAGCGATCTTCCTCTCTACCAGACGCGGGGGCAGCCGAACGGCCGTCCGCACCGCGACGGGACGCATCTGCCGGGTCTCGATCTCGCCCGCAAGCGGGAGCGCGACCGTGACCACCGTGCCGGCGCCGGGGCCGCTCTCGATCGACATGGAGCCGTGATGCAGCCCGACGAGGCCGCGCACGACGGAGAGGCCGAGGCCGGTCCCCTCGTGCGGGCGGCGATGCAGGTCGCCGGCCTGGAAGAAGGGGTCGCCGAGCCGCGGGAGGTCCGCCTCGCGGATGCCGATCCCGTCGTCCGCGACGCTGAGGACGACGTGGTCGCCGTCACGCGCGATGGTCAGGGTCACGCTGCCGCCGGCGGGCGTGAACTTCACGGCGTTGGACAGGAGGTTGATCAGGATCTGGCGGCAGGCGCGCCGGTCGGCGACGAGCTCCGGCAGGCCCGCGGCGAGGCGGCGCTCCAGGCGCACCTTCCCCTGCTCGGCCTTCAGCGCCATCAGGTCGCAGCACCCGTTCGCGAGGTCCGTGATGCTGAACGGCTCGGGCGAGACGGTGAAGTTCCCCGACTCGATCTTCGACATGTCGAGGAGCGTATTCACGACCTCGAGCAGGTGGTGCCCCGAGTTCTTGATGATCGTCGCGTATTCCTTCCGCCGCTCCTCGCCCATCAGGTAGGGGTGCTCGGCCGAGAGAAGCTCCGAGAAGCCGATGATCGCATTGAGCGGCGTGCGGAGTTCGTGGCTCACCGTCGCAAGGAAGCGGCCCTTCATCTCGGAAGCCTGCACGGCCGCGAGCCTCGCCGCGTCGAGCTCTTCCGCATGACGCCGGCTGGCCGAGGCGTCGCGCATCACGGCGACGACCGCGCCGGGGTCGCCCGCCCGCTTCACGGCATGGGCGCGCATCTCCACCCAGACGAGGCGCATCGGCTCGCGCTCGGACGTGATCGCGAGGCGGAACTCGACCGCGACCGGGCCCAGGCCCGCAGCGGCATCGCCGAGCGCCTTCAGGTAGGCCGGCCGATCGGGGATGTGGACCTGGCCGAAGAGCCCAGACCCGAGAAGGGCCGAAGCGGGGCGGCCCGCGAGCGTGCCGGCCGCACCGGTCGCCTTGAGCACGTCGCCCTGCCGGTCATGGAAGGTGACGAGATCGCCGAAGCTCTCGCGCAGCGCCGATTCCTCGTCATCGGTCGGGGCGTGGACCGCGGGGGCGGATTCGGAGCCTGAACGGAAGACGCGAAGGCCGCCCTCCACGATGGTTCCGGCCAGCAGGAACAGCAGGGCGAACCCCGCGGGAAGGACTTCCGGCTGGGAGGAAAGTGCGCTCGGGATGCCGCCCGCGACCACCAGGCAGGCCAGCGCGGAGACGAGCGCCGCCACGAGGGCGTTCCGGCGCTCTCCTGCGGCCAGCGCCTCCAGGGGCTGAGCGGCAAGGCAGACCGCCGCCGGCCAGGCCAGAGGTCCGCCTCCGGCGAAGACGCACAGCACCAGCGCCGCCGCCCCGGCGGCCGAGACCGCATAGGCGATATCGAGGCGGTGGAAGCGATTGGCGAGATAGGCCGCCCCAAGCGGCGCGACGAGCCCGAGCGCAAGCACGGCGTCGAGAGTGGACGACGTGCCTCGCCAGGCGAGGTAAGGCGACAGGCATGCGAGCCCGACGGCGCCCGTGATCAGGCGACTCAGAATGAAGTCGTTCAGCCGGCGCGTTCCGCCGGCCGTCGAAGCTTGCACGGCGCCCCAGGAGGGCGTCCGCAGGGCGGAGCTCAACTCGGTGCGTCCCAAACTGTTCGCGCGTTGGCCGCGCCCTCTGGCACTCATGAGGGGACCATGCGCTCCCGAGCTTAAATGAAAGCTAAGGAGAGACGCCGAATCGGATCTGCTTCGGCGCTAGCTTATGCGCTTAACCGGCCATTAATCGTACCTGCGGCGATCCAAAAAAGCTACCATTTCTTTAGCGAACGGAAATGATCTGGTTACAACAGGGCAGGTATTCGAGAAGATGCTTCGGGTGATTGCTGCGATTGCAGCCATAACAACCATCTTCCTCCTTTCGCCCGAGCGCGACAGGAGCCGTCCGGATCAGCGGATGGCCGCCCCTACCCTCGACAATCCTTCCGCTCAGCCCTTCGCGTCTCTCCTTCAGAAGGGCATTGCGGCCATGCCTGCCGAAGCAGTCGAGGCGGCGATCGCGGCGGGCGGCGCAAAGGTCGCCAGGGACGGCCTCGACCAGGCGCACAGGATCGTCGGCCGGCAAGGGGGAACCGGCGTGAGCCCCGCAGCCCGGCCCTGATCCTCAGAGCCGTCCGGTCACGAGGTGATAGACGAGACCGGCCGCGGCGCCGCCGGTCACCAGGGACAGGACGCCGACCTTGAAGCGAAGCGCCGCGACCGTCGCGGCCACCGACAGGGCGAGAGCCGCCCAGTTCACGCTGGCGAGGACGGGCAGGTCGATGGAGCCGAACGGCGTCGCCACCGCCCGCCTCTCCAGGAAGATCGTTTCCAGCGCGAACCAGATCGCGAGGTTGAGGATCACGCCGACCACCGCGGCCGTGATGGCGGCCAGCCCCGCCGAAAGCGGCTTGTTGTGGCGAAGCGCCTCCACATAGGGCGCGCCGAGGAAGATCCACAGGAAGCAGGGCGCGAAGGTGACCCACGTCGTCAGGATGCCGCCCAGTATCCCGGCAGCATAGGGATTGAGGTTCCCCGGCGCTCGGAAGGCCCCCAGGAATCCGACGAACTGCGTCACCATGATCAGCGGGCCGGGCGTTGTTTCCGCGAGGCCGAGCCCATCCAGCATCTCGCCCGGCTTCAGCCAGCCATAGGTTTCCACGGCGGCCTGCGCGACATAGGCAAGCACCGCGTAGGCACCGCCGAAGGTCACGACCGCCATCTTGGAGAAAAAGACGGCGATCTGGCTGAAGACATCGTCCGTGCCGAGGAAGAGCAGAAGCGCCGCCACTGGCACGAGCCAGAGCGCCAGGAAGGCGGCCCCGATGCGCAGGGCCCATCCGAGGTTGGGGCGCGCGTGGGCCGGCGTGCCCTCCCCGAGCGCGGACTCGGCATCCGCAAGGACCGCGCCCGCGGCGGCCGAGCCGTGGCCAGCACCGCCGAGGAAGGCCTTCAGCCCGATCCGGCCGCCGAAGTAGCCGATCGCTCCGGCGCCCAGCACGATCGCCGGGAACGGCACGTCCAGCGCGAAGATCGCCACGAAGGACATGGCGGCGATCGCGAGCATGACGCCGTTCTTGAGCGCGCGGGACCCGATCCGGACGATCGCCTGGAGGACGATGGCGAGGACCGCGGCCTTCAGCCCGAAGAACAGCGCCGCGACGGCCGGAACGCTGCCGAGCGCGACATACATGATGCTCAGCGCCATGATCGACACGAGGCCGGGCAGGACGAACAACCCGCCCGCCACCAACCCGCCCTTCGTGCGATGGAGCAGCCAGCCGATATAGGTCGCGAGCTGCTGCGCTTCCGGCCCCGGCAGCAGCATGCAGAAGTTCAGCGCATGGAGGAACCTGACCTCGCCGATCCAGCGCTTCTCGTCCACCAGGACGCGGTGCATGAGCGCGATCTGCCCAGCCGGTCCGCCGAAGGAGAGGAGCGCGATCCTCGCCCAGACGCGCACCGCCTCCCGGAACGGGACGCCGTGAGCGGGGCCGAGCGCCCCGCTCTCCGCTTCGCGCTCCATGGCTACCGATCCGCTCATGCCGCGACCTGCCCGGTCGGCTGGCGCGCCGGCCAGTTGTGAGTTTCATCCACGGCGTCGCGGCACCAACGGTAGAAGGCGTCGTAGAGGCCCATCCCCGCCTCGAGTTGGGCGAGGTCCTCGGCATACATGCGCGAGAGGCCAAGGGAGGCTGCAAGCAGGCCGGCGCATTCCGGCGCGAGGTCAGGCCGCGCCGTGTCTGCACCCCGCACGATGGTCGCCAGCCGCAACATCGGTTCAGTCCCGAGCCCGAGCTCTTCGACGAAGACGTCGAAGCTGCACAGCTCTCCCCTATGCGTCCAGAACACGTTCTTGGCGTCGATGTCGAACGGCGTCGCGCCGAACCGCTCCGCAACCGACTGCACTTCCGGCGGGCTCACGAACAGGAACGCCGCCTGCGGATCGACGAAGCGCCTGATCAGCCACGGGCATGCGATGCGGTCGATCTTCGGCCGGGAGCGCGTCACCCAGACGGTGCGACCGGCCTGATCGCGCCGCGGCAGCTTCGCTTCGGGCACGGCGGGCTGCCCTGAAGCCCCCCAGGCCTCCGTTCCTCCTTCGAGGATTTCGGCCTCCATCCCGTGGTGGCGAAGCCAGGCGGCAACGCCCTCGGACAACTTCAGGCCCCGCTGGCAGATGACGATCACGCGCGAGCCGCGGATCCCATCGAGCCAATCCTCGACCTGGTCATAGGGGCGGCGGACGCAGCCTGGGACGAGGCGCGGATCGGCCGCGAAATCCTCGTCCGTGCGAACGTCGACGAGGTCAGGGCAATCCGGGCGGCCGATCAGCCGGGCGAGCTTGGATGACGAGATGCTGCTGGTGGAGGCCATGCGCGTGCGTCCTTCAGAAAAGGCGGACGCGATGCTTGGGCATGTCGCCTCGTGGGGAGATCGCGATCCCCAGGCATCCGACTACAATTCACCGGAGCGCGGCCGTCAAGGGGAGTGGGGCCGGCCTGCTCCCCGGCGGATGGCATCGACGGCCGTGCCGGGCCAGCCGAGCTCTGACGCGCTCCAGTTCGCGCGCTGGCGGACGAGGTTGGTCCAGGTCCGGCAATCGATCATCACCCAGCCCGGGCCCGGCGGATCGGAATAGGGCAGCGGCATGCAGCGGCCGGATTCGGCGATCGTGCGCGCCCGCTCGGGAACGTCCGGCTGGCGAGAACGGGACAGTTCCTCCCAGCGCTCCCAGCGATACTTGCCGAGCCCGCGTCCGAAATAGAACCGCTCGAGATGGTCCGCGCTCTCGATGCTGCGGCCGCCGAAATGGTCCGAGACGACGGAATCGACCTTCCAGGTTCCAGTTCGAACCGGCTGGGATCCCGTAACGGCCCGGTAAGGCACCGGGATCGTAGCGCGCCGGAACCGCGTGTAGGCGTTGCTGAAGCGGTCCGGACATTCGTCGGGCGAGCGCGTGATCCGCAAGCGGGCAAGACGGTCGCGCCAGCCATGGCGCGTCACGGTGTCGTCGAACAGGAGCCAGCTCTCGTGCGCAGCATTCGGGCCGGGCGCCGTCCGGCAGGCTTCGGCGACGAACCATTGGCGGCCGTTTCCGCCATCTTCCGTGAAGAAGACCCAGGCTGCTCCCTTCAGGATGGCCACCGCGTCGCCGCCGTCGCCGCCCCGGCCCTCGTCCTTGACCCCGAAGCGCCGTCCCGCATCGCCGAAGTCGAAGGTTTGGACGACAGCGGGAAAGGGAAAGCCCCTGTCGAGCACCGAGTCGCTCGCCTGGTGCCCGAGAGGCTGGACCGCCGGATCCCGGCGGTCAGGCCAATCGTGCTTGCGCCAATCGGGCTTCGACGCCACCTCCTGCGGGGTTCGGCAGGAACTCCCCGGCTGCGACACGATCGATGGCGACCCGTTCGGGCCGGTCCCGATGCATTGAACCAGAAAGGCCAGCATCTCGGATTCGCTCAGGCGCCCCTCCTCGCTCGCCCGGCTCGGGGGCGATGCGAGAAGCAGCAGCGACGCGGCGATGAAGAGGAGGAGGCGCATGAGGCGCCCCTAGCGCGACACGCGGCCGAAGTCTCCCTAGCGCGAGGGAGCGCCTCGCGTCCCCCGGCCGTCGCGCCTATATGAAACATACCCAATCGACGCCGAGCCCATGCTTCCTGCCTTCGACGAGATCGTTTCCAATTTCGAACTGCTCGAGGACCCTACCGAGCAGTTCGAGTACCTGATCGAGCTCGGGCGGCTCCTGCCACCGATGCCGGCGGAGCTGCATACCGAGGAGAAGCTCGTTCCCGGTTGCCAGAGCAAGGTCTGGCTGGACATGCAGACGAGCGGCGCGGGCGCGAACGCCGTGATCACCATCGCGGCCGACAGCGACGCCCACATCACGAAGGGCCTCGTCGCCTTCCTGGCGTCGCTCTATTCGGGCCAGACGGCCCGCACGATCCTGCAGAACGATGCCCTGCAGATCTTCCGCGACCTCGGGCTCGGCCAGCACATAACGAGCAAGCGCTCCAACGGCCTGCGCTCGATGGTGGACCGGATCCGGGGCGAGGCGGCACGGGTGGCCGCGGCGGCCTGACGGGTCAGGCGCTTCTCTCTTGGGCTTAGGAGCGATATCCTCTCTCGACAGCAGAGCGACCATGCCCTCCAGCTTCTCCCTTGGTCCACATTACGACGAGTTGTTGAACCGGCTCGTCGCGACCGGCCGCTACGGCTCCGCCAGCGACGCCGTTCGCCACGGCTTGCGGCTTCTTCAGGAGCAGGAGCGGCGGCGGGAGGCGAAACTCGACCGGTTGCGACGGGAGATTGAAGAGGGCATCGAAAGCGGAGCCCCCGACGAACTCGACATGGAAAGCTTGAAGCAGGAGGCTCGCGCCGCACGTCGTTCGACCGGCCAGACCCGGCCCGGTGAGGCGTAAGCTCCTCCGGACCCCCGCCGCGCGGCGGGATCTCCTTGCGATCTGGTCGTACATCGCCCGCGACAGCGAAAGGGCAGCGGACCGGCTGCTCGACCGATTTGAAACAGTCCTTATGATGCTGCTGGACAATCCCTTTGCTGGGCGACCGCGGACCGAGTTGCGCCCCAGCCTAAGAAGCATCCCTTCCGGCACCTACGTCCTGTTCTACGAGGTGGAGCCTGACGCGCTCCTCCTCGTACGCGTGCTGCACGGGCGAATGGACATTACCGAAACCGACTTCGCCTAAAAGCCCGCGACACGCTCGGATACTTCCTCTCCCGCGACCCAGGTCCTCAGGCCCCGCGAGCGCTCCGGGCCGCGCGCCTCGGTCTCGAGCCCGTAATGCTCGGCGAGGCGCCTCAAGGCGAGGCGCACGACGACCTTGCCGGAGCGCGGCGGCCAGCGGCGCTCGCGTTCGATCGTCTCCAGTCCCTTCAGGAACCCGCACAGGTCGAGCAGCAGGTCCGCGAAATCCTGCCCGACCTCCGCCAGCGCGTGGCGGACCCGCTGGCGGGCGGCGATCATGGCATCGGTGGCTCCTGCCGGATCACGCGGTCCGCCGCCCGAGCCGATCGCGCCCTCCCAGCGCGCGGTGACGGAGGGCATCATGCCTCCAAAGGTCAGGTCGCGCCGCAGGCGCTCGCCCGCCTCGTAGGCGGCGGCGTCGATCATGGGAGCACCGTCCCGGTCCTTGCGACGACGCAGCCAGTCCAGCGGGCTCTCGGCCGTATTGACCGCGACGGCGCCGGAGCCAGCTTCCCCATCCATGACGACCTCCGTCGTGATCTCGGCGTGCTGGTCGCGGAACGCGTCGTCCGGCGCCGCCTGGCCGCGCCGGAGGTGCTGCCGTCCCGTTTCGGACAGGCAGAAGGCCCGCCCCTCCCCGCGCCTGACGAGGTCGTTGCGGTCGAGTTCCTGGCAGGCCCCCTCCGGGTAGGCTCCGCGCCCGACGGACACGCCGCCTCTCGTTCCCCGGACGATCACCGTGCCGTCGCGGGTCGGATCGGGAATGGCGATCGCGTCCGGCTCGGCGAGCGCGGCGAGCAGCCGCTCTGCCATGCGGGACAGGCCTGCGGGTTTCGACGGGTGACGCTTGTTCATGATATGTTCCAGATGTATGCTGCGGCTTCGGAGGAGCGGATCCGGGCAACAAGTAAGCATATAATCCTATATCGAGTCAAGCTGCTTTCGCCCGCTGCGCGTTGCTAAGCGGCGTGGTCCCGCCTAATGCGCTGCCGGAAGGCGGCCGTGGGCCGCTCCCGCTGGAGTTTTCGCCCGTGGCCGACTCGTCCTGGACGCCCTCCCCCGACCTCGTGCCGCCAGTCGCCGAGCGATATCCGCACCGGTTCGAACTCTTCGGTCAGGAGATCCAGGACGACTATGCCTGGCTCAAGGCCGAGAACTGGCGCGAGGTCCTGAAGGACGGGACTGCCCTCCCGCTCGCTATCCGCCAGCATCTCGAGCGCGAGAACGCCTACACGGACGCGATGCTCGGCGATCTCGGGCCCCTCCGCGAGACGCTCGTCCGGGAGATGCGCGGCCGCATCAAGGAGGACGACGACACCGTCCCGCAGCCGGACGGGCCGTTCGCCTATTTCACCCGCTACCGCGAAGGCGGGCAGCACCCGCTGATCTGCCGCGAGCCGCGCGACGGCGGCGAGGCGTCGATCCTGCTCGACGGCGACGAGGAGAGCGAGGGCCTCGCCTATTTCGACCTCCAGGACGCCACCCACTCCCCGGACCACAAGCTGCTGGCCTGGAGCGCCGACATCGCCGGATCCGAGCTCTACACGATCCGGATACGCGACCTCGCGACGGGCTCCGACCTCTCGGACGAGATCAAGCACACCTCGGGCGAGGTCATATGGTGCCTGGATGGCCGCACCTTCTACTACGTGGAGGTCGACGAGAACCATCGGCCGGCCCGCGTCAGGCGCCACCATCTCGGCCAGGCGCAGTCAGAGGACGAGCTGATCTACGAGGAGAGCGAGGTCGGCTGGTTCATCGACATCGACCAGACCACCTCCGGCGCCTTCGTGGTTGTCCGGATCGCCGACCACGAGACCTCGGAGGTCTGGCTCCTCGACCGTGCCGACCCGAAGGCGGAGCGCCGCCTGGTCGCGGCCAGGACGCCGCTCGTCCTCTACGACGTCGAGCATCACGGGCTCGACCTGATCATCCGCACGAACGCCGATGGGGCCGAGGACTTCAAGCTCGTCATCGCGCCCCTCGCGAATCCGGCCCGGGAGAACTGGCGGGACCTCGTCCCCTATCGCCAGGGCGTCATGATCCTCTACCAGGTCGCGCTGGCGCGCCATCTGGTCCGCCTGGAACGGCAGGACGCCAATCCGCGGATCGTGATCCGCGAGATGTGGACCGGGAACGAGCACGCGATCGCCTTCCCGGAGGAGGCCTATTCGCTGGGCGTCGATCCCGGTTACGAGTTCGACACCGAGACGATCCGGTTCGGCTACTCGTCCATGACGACGCCGAGCGAAACCTACGACTACAACCTGCACACCCGCGAGCGCGTGCTCCGCAAGCGACAGGAAATCCCGAGCGGCTTCGACTCCTCACTCTACGTCACCCGCCGCCTGTTCGGGACCGCGCCCGACGGAGAGACCGCCCCGATCTCGCTGGTGCATCGCCGCGACCTGAAGCTCGACGGGAGCGCGCCCTGCCTTCTCTACGGCTATGGCTCCTATGGCTCGTCCATGTCGGCGTCCTTCCGGACGAACCTTCTGTCCCTGGTCGACCGCGGCTTCGTCTACGCGATCGCGCATATCCGGGGCGGCACGGAAAAGGGCTGGCGCTGGTATCTGGACGGCAAACGCGAGAAAAAAACGAACACCTTCAAAGACTTCATCGCCTGCGCGGAAGCCCTGGTCGAGGCAGGTTACACGAGCCGGAAGCGCCTCGTTGCGCTTGGCGGGTCGGCTGGCGGCCTGCTGATGGGCGCAGTTGCGAACATGGCCGGCGACCTGTTCGCCGGCATCGTGGCGGAGGTTCCGTTCGTCGACGTGCTGAACACGATGCTCGACGGCGACCTGCCGCTCACCCCGCCCGAATGGCCCGAATGGGGCAATCCGGGAACGGACGAGGCGGCGTTCCGGACCATCCTGTCCTACTCGCCCTATGACAACGTCCGCCCGCAGCCCTATCCGGCGATCCTAGCCCTCGGCGGCCTGACCGACCCACGCGTCACCTATTGGGAGCCCGCGAAGTGGGTCGCCCGGCTCCGCGGGACGATGACGGGGGGCGGCCCGGTCCTGTTGCGGATCAACATGGATGCCGGCCATGGCGGCGCGGCCGGCCGGTTCGACCGGCTGGACGAGGTCGGGCTGATCTACGCCTTCGCGCTCAAGGCGGCCGGCCTGTCGGAGGCCTGATCGCCTTCCTCCGGCGGCCCGATTTTCTGTGTCTCCTCCGGGGGTTGCGCACGAAGCGTGCCGGTCAGCATGAACGCTTTGAACTCGTCCATGGAGGCGAATCGATGCTCCCCGGACGGCGTCTCCGCCCGGATCGAGCCGTCGGCATACATCACGTAGGAGTTGCCTCCGGCCTTGTAGGTGCCGACGACCTTGTCCGGCGGTGGCTTGGTCCCGCCACTCTGGTCGAGACGGCCTGAAGGTTCCGTCGCCTCTTCGGGTTCGGGCGTCCCCTCCTTGGATGCGGGGCTCCCGCCCGGCACGGCGGCGTCCGGCCCGTTCTGCTCGCTCGCCACGACCAAATCTTCCGAAGGGCCCGCAGGCTCGGCCTCGATGGTTCCGGGGTCGGCATGTCGGCTGGCCGCAACCGTCAGTTGCCTGAGCGCCCTCTCCATCTGCGTCAGGCGCCGGAGCGCCGCCGAGAGCCCGAGGAGGATGGCGCCTGCCGAGAAGCCGATCGCGCCCGCGACCACCATGGTCCAGCCGCGCTCGATCCCGACGAAAAGCGAGCCGGAATACATCGCGGCGAGGCCGGCGACCATCATCGTGACGCCGAGCAGGGATAGGAAGACGCTCATCTCAAGCTCGCGGCACAGGCCCAGTATGCACAGCTGCCCCGGCACGGGGCAGCGACTCGGACCGAAGCTGGGCGTTTCGCCGTTGCTCCGGGCCGCCTACGGTCATAGATCGCTTGGCATGGCCCGGTCGAACCCTTCGGGCCCGAGGAGATCCAAGATGACGTTCAGCTTGCCCGATCTGCCCTACGCCTATGATGCGCTGCAGCCGTACATGTCCAAGGAGACCCTCGAGTTCCACCACGACAAACACCACAAGGCCTACGTCGACACCGGGAACAACCTCCTGAAGGGCTCCGAGCTCGAAGGGAAGAGCGTCGAGGAGGTTGTCAAAGGGAGCTACGGCAAGAACCAGCCGCTCTTCAACAACGCCGGCCAGCACTACAACCACATCCATTTCTGGCAGTGGATGAAGCCGAATGGCGGCGGCCCCATCCCCGGCGCGCTGGAGAAGCGCATCAACGACGAGCTCGGCGGCGTCGAGAAGTTCAAGGCCGACTTCATCCAGGCGGGCGTTTCGCAGTTCGGCTCCGGCTGGGCCTGGCTCGCGGTGAAGAACGGCAAGCTCGAGATCATGAAGACCCCGAACGGCGAGAACCCGCTCGTGCATGGCGCGTCCCCGATCCTCGGCGTCGACGTCTGGGAGCACTCCTACTACATCGACTACCGCAATCGTCGGCCGGACTACCTGAAGGCGTTCATCGAGAACCTCGTGAACTGGGAGCATGTCGAGGAGATGCTCTCCAAGGCGGCCTGATCCCGGCCTATCCCTACCCGCTCCGGCCTAGGCCGGGGCGGGTACCAGCTGGATGTTCTGTTCAGCGAGGAGCCGCCCGAACGAGGGGGACGCCAAGTAGTCGAGCTCCCGCCTGCGCGCTTCGACCACCTCGTCCAGTCCTGCCGTGTCGCCGACCTCGCCGGGGTGGCACATGACGAGGTGCGAAGGTCCCGTCGCCTCGAGATAGGTCCGGAAGTCGCGATCGAGATCTCGCGCTGGATCGAACGGGCTGAAACCCGAGAAGCCTCCGTTCGTCCGGAAACCTGCCGCACGCGCCTGCGCGCCGAAGCCCCGCGACAGGCCGGACACGAGGAGAGCCTTGGGCGCGGCAAGGCGCCGGCGAACGATGGACGCCAGGCGGTCCGCCGGATCCCGCAGCCAGACCCTTCCCGCAAGGCCACGTGCAACAAGCACGCCAAACAGCGCCTGCCCGATTCCGGGGAGTGCGTGGACATGCTGGTGTCCGTCGACGAAGTCCGGCGCGCGCCCCGTCCGCTCGCCGAAGGCGTCGAGCTGACGCGCGAATTCGTCGGCGATCTCCCCAAGGGGCAGCCCCCCTCTAACCGCTCCGGCGATCAAGCTGCCGAGCCGCGGCAGCTCGCCCGAGGGCGCCAGAGCCGGCATCCGCGCGAGCGGCGCGCGCCAGGTCAGGGTGAAATGAAGTCCGACACCAATGCGCGCGCCCAGTCCGGATAGCTGAGGGGCGACTGTCGGCCATCCTGGCGCGTTCGTCATGGCGCTCGTCGCCGAGATGCGGCCCATCTCCGCAAGCGTCAGGATCCCGCGGCTCACGCCCTCGTTCATGGCGTAGTCATCGGCGCAAAGGACAATCTTCCGGATCGTCATCCCGGTCTCACCTCAAGTCCGGATGCTCCGCGAGATGCACGTGCGGCCGAACGCCTACAGCCTGAACCCAATGAACGACCCCGGCCCCGAAATCGAGATCAGCGTCGTTGTTCCGATCTACCGCGAGGCAGAAAGCGTCGAGCCGCTCTGCCGGCGCCTCGTCGGTGTGATGGAGCGCGTCGCGCATTCCTTCGAGGTGCTTTTCGTCGATGACGGCTCCGGGGACGATACGCTCCAGGCCATCCGAGCGCAGAACGCCCGCGACCCCAGGATCAAGGCCGTCTCGTTCAGCCGCAACTTCGGTAAGGAGATTGCGATCGCCGCGGGCCTCGACCATGCCCGGGGGCAGGCTGTCGTCATCATGGATGCCGACCTGCAGCATCCGCCGGAGACGATCCCGGACTTCGTCGCGAAGTGGCGCGAAGGCTACGTCATGGTCTACGGGCAGCGGACTGACCGCTCGGGCGAAAGCCGAACCAAGCGCGGGTTCACCCACGCATTCTATCGCCTCTTCGCGCGCTTCGGCGAAACCGAACTGCCGGAGGGAGCAGGCGATTTCCGCCTGATCGACCGCAAGGGCGTGGAGGTGCTGCGCAGCCTCGGGGAACGAGCGCGCTTCTCGAAAGGTCTCTACGCCTGGATCGGGTTTCCGTCCGTGGGCGTGCCTTTCGTCGTCGAGGACCGCCAGTTCGGTGCGACGAAGTGGAGTTTCCGCAAGCTCTTCCGCTTCGCGTTCGATGGGATCACCTCGTTCTCCACAGTCCCGCTGCGGGTATGGACCTATCTCGGGGGGGTGATCTCGCTTCTGTCGATCGGAGCGGCCATCTACTTCGCAATCCGCACGTTCCTGTTCGGCTCGGACGTGCCGGGCTACCCGTCGCTGATCGTGTCGCTGATGTTCTTCTCCGGCATTCAACTGATGTCTCTGGGCATGATCGGCGAGTATGTCGGCCGGATCTTTGCCGAGGTGAAACGGCGCCCGCTCTATGTCGTGGCTGAGACGATCGGGCCCCAAGGCGCAACACCGCCGGTGAGAGAGGAACGATCTTTTTCGGCTATATAGCCTCCCGCCTGAGAGGGCGGCGCGGTCGGGCGGGCCATCGCACGCAACTCGCCGGCCAGGAGCTAAGCCTTCAGGGTTATAGCGCGCCGGCCTGATCTGCGTAGACTTGCCCTTGCCTTCATGCGGGAGGCGCAGACCACTTAGCCCGCTCGGCTCCGGCCGGGCGGGTTTTTCTGTTGCGATGCGGTCGTCAGTGCTGCCGGATGCCAGGCGGGTGTTTGCCGGCCCCGAGGCGCGCCCGCCTGCTTCGCCGTGCTTGTCTCGCGGCTTGAATAGGTTCCCCGGCGTATTGCGAACCGCGATCCGGTCGCGTCAGGCTGCCCAGAGGAAAAGGTTGGAGCGGGCGATCGGGATCGAACCGACGACATTCAGCTTGGGAAGCTGACGTTCTACCACTGAACTACGCCCGCGTGATGAGAGGCATAGCAAGGCGAGCCGGGGTTTGTCCATGCCGGACGCGCAGGATCGCTCCGCTGATCAACGGGTGTTGGGATCCCGCACGCCGAGCGGCTGCGGCTGCGGCGTTGCCTCGCCGCCATCTAGCACCGCTTCGAGCCGGTCGATCAGGCTTCGCAGGCCCGCCGGAAGCGGTGCCTGCAGAGTGTCGTGGTAGATGTGAGCGAGTTCGTGCCCGAGCTTGCCCAGGAGCATCGTGTCGCATCGACCCTCGAGGGTCGTGTCCGACGGGAACGAATTGCCGCGCAAAGTCCGCATGCGGGTTGAACGGGATCGTACGAGGAGAGTTTCAGCTCAGCCGCAAATATCAGCAACTTCTCTGGGGACAACCATCCCGCCCACATCCCCGGATCAAAGGATCACAGGCCGAACGGATACAGATCCGCGCCCCCTCCCTCCGCCCGGATATCGAGCGGCGTCACGGCTTTTGTCTGCTCGAACCAGACGAAGGCGTCGAACTGCTCGGGCAAGACAGCCTCGAAATAGTGGCTCGCGAGCTCCGTCTCGGGCCGGTAGACAACCCCGATGGCACGCTCGAGCCGCGGAGTGGAGAGCGCTTCCCGAAGATGGCGCCTGTGGCGCCAATCGGTTAGTGAGGCGGGCAGTCCGGCATCGCGGAAGACGCGCTCGTGGCTGTCTGGGCGGGCCGGCAGAACCGTCTTCACCTTCACCGGCTCGTCCCAGTCGTCGGACGCCGCCACCGCGCCGCGATCAGTCCCGAAACCGATCAGCACGGCTTGGTCCCGATAAGCGGTGCGGCAGAGCTCGCCGATGTTGAACTCCCCCTGCCAGCCCATCGCTGTCGCGGCGGCATTGCCGATATGGGAGTTGTGCGCCCACACGACGGCACGGGCCCTTGGTCCTCCGGCTTCGATGAGGCGCTGGAGCGTGTCGAACATGTGCCGGTCGCGCAGGTTCCAGGATTCGGTCGAGCCCTGGTACATGATGCGGTAATAGTGCTCCGCTGCCCGCGCGATCCGCGCATTCTGGACGGCATCGAAGAACGCCTCGTCACCCGCCTGGGCGGCATAGGCGATGCCCTTCTCCAGAAGCCCGTTGAGCTGATCGAGAAGCGCCGGCGCGCAAGGCTTCTTGTCGCCGTGGAGGACGGCTCGTCCATAGCGCGCCGGGTCCGCCAGCCAAGGCGAGATGCAGCCATAGCGCGCGCGGGCATCCTTGGCCTCTTCCGGATCCACTTCATCCAGGTAGGCCAGGACCGTCGCGATCGAACTGCGGAGCGAATAGACGTCCAGCCCGCGAAAGCTCACCCGGTCCTTGGCGGGGATCTCGCGGTTGTGGGCGTGCAGCCAAGTGATGAAGGCGTGCACCTCGGCATTCCGCCACATCCAGGTCGGAAAACGCGTGAAAGGCGGCCCATTGCCCGGCGGAGCCTCGCGCTCCCGGACGAATGCGTCGAGGCGGGCTGCATCCGGCCAGTCCGCTTCCACGGCGACGATCGTAAAGCCATGCTGCTCGATCAGGCGTTGCGTGATCCTCGCCCGAGCGCGGTAGAACTCGCTTGTTCCATGCGTAGCTTCGCCGAGCAGCACGATCCGGGCATCTCCGAAGCGGTCGAACACCGCGCCGAAGGCCGGATCGTCGATGTCCGGCAGCGGCTCGGCATGGGCCCTGACCGCTTCGATCTCGGCTGCCGGCAGCTCGTCCCTGTCGCGCTCCCGCACTCGCAGCCCTTCCATCAGACCACTCCCTCAGGAGGGCTGAACAGACGAGGCGCGCGGCCGTTCCCGGTCGATTCCGGACCTGCCCTATTCCTTGACGGCGCCGGTCATGGCCGAGACGTAGTGGTCGACGAAGAAGGAATAGAGGATCACGAGCGGTAGCGAGCCGACCAGCGCGCCCGCCATCAGCGAGCCCCAGCGATAGATGTCGCCGTCCACGAATTCGGAGACGATCGCCACCGGAACGGTCTTGTTCCCGGTCGAGGACAGGAACGTCAGCGCGTAGATGAACTCGTTCCAGCACAGCGTCATGGAGAAGATCCCGGCCGAGATCAGGCCGGGAACCGCCAGCGGAAGGATGATCTTGATCAGGATCTGAAGCCGGCTGGCGCCATCGATAAGGGCACATTCCTCAAGCTCGTAGGGAATGGTCTTGAAGTAGCCCATCAGGAGCCAGGTCGAGAACGGGATGAGGATCGTCGGGTATGCCAGGATGAGGGCGAGCGGCGTATCGAACAGGCCGTATTGCTGGATGATGGTCGCAAGCGGGATGAAGAGGATCGAGGGCGGCACGAGATAGCCGAGGAAGATCGCCCCGCCGACCCACGCCGCGCCCTTGTACCGAATGCGCACGATGGCGTAGGCGGCGAGCACGCTCGCGACCAGCGACAGACCCGTCGCGGCGATCGAGACATACATCGTGTTCCAGAGCCAGCGCGGGTACTGCGTCTCGAACAGCAGCTTGTTGATGTGCTTGAGCGTCGGCGACACAACCCAGAACGGGTTGTAGGTCTGCATGTCGATCAGTTGCTCGTCCGGTTTGATGGCCGTGAGCACCATCCAGTAGAACGGGAAGAGCAGGACGACGAGAATGATCGCGAGCGGGATATAGGTCGTCACGATGCGGCGGGGCAGCCGCTCGAGATAGGCCATCCCTTCCGAGTTGTCGGAGCTGACGAGCCCCCCGCGCGTGGCGGCTGCGATGACGCTCATGAATCGGAGCCCCCGTGCTGCCAGGCGCGGCGCTGCAGGCCGAACCACGAGATCATGATCGCGGCGAGCAGGAACGGCACCATGGCGGTGGCGATGGCGGCGCCCTCGCCGAGTTGGTTGGAGAGAATGCCGCGTTGGTAGGACAGCGTGGCCATCAGGTGGGTGGCGTTCACGGGCCCGCCGCGGGTCATCGCCCAGATCAGCTGGAAATCCGTGAAGGTGAAGAGGACCGAGAAGGTCATCACGACCGCGATGATCGGGGTCAGCAGCGGCAGCGTGATCCGCGTGAAGATCTGCCAGGGCGTCGCGCCGTCGATCGTCGCCGCCTCGTAGAGCGAGGGCGAGACTGTCTGCAGACCGGCGAGCAGCGTGATGGCGATGAAGGGAATGCCGCGCCAGATGTTGGCGAAGATCACGCAAGCCCGGGCCCAGTTCGGATCGCCGAGGAAATTGATGTTCTGCTCGATCAGGCCCATCTGCCGCAGCGACCAGGAGATGATCGAGAACTGGCTGTCGAAGATCCACCAGAACGCGATCGCCGAGAGCACGGTCGGCACGACGAACGGGATCAGCACAATCGACCGGATCACGGTCTTGAACGGGATGTGCTTGTTGAGCAGCAGGGCGAGGTAGAGCCCGATCGCGAATTTCACGACCGAAGCCACCGCCGTGTAGAGCAGCGTGTTGAAGACCGAGAGCCAGAAGACGTGGTCGTCCCAGAGCCACTCGTAGTTTTCGAGCCCAACGAACTGGCCGGGGCGCCCGATCCGAGTGTCTGTGAAGGACAGCCAGATGCCTTTCACAAGCGGAAAGGCAAGGAACAGCCCGAGGATCAGCGCCGTCGGCAGCATGAACCAGATGGCCAGCCAGCCCTTGCTCACCGACAGGCGCTTCCAGGCCGAGACGGGCGACCCGGCGCCCGCCGGACTGACCGGCATTTTCACAGCGACATTGGCCATCGAACGGTCCCTGCTCGTCCGGGCCAGGCTGATCCCGGCCCGGACGATGTCTTTCAGCTCAGCGATAGATGCGCCGCGCCTGCCGCTCGGCGCCCGCAATCGCAGTCTTGAGGTCCTGCCGGCCCGTGACGTAGTTCGCGAACATGTCGACGACGATGAAGTCGGCCACCGCGGCTGCCGCCTTTTCGCCGAGCGTGCCCTTGCCGGCCGGCGTCAGCGTCCGCTTGGAGACGTCCCGGTAGGGCGTCGTCTTCGGGTCCGCCGTCCAGACAGGGTTCTGGTCGTACTCGGCAAGGAAGTGGGACAGGTAACCCTGGGCCGCCTCGATCCAGGGATTGAAGTTCTTCGCCTCGAGCATGAACGCGATGAAAGACTTGCAGGTATTCGGGTACTTGGTGAAGGCGAAGGTCAGGATCGGGAAGGATAGGTGCAGCTCGGTCGGCTGACCGACAGGCCCGACCGGCATGTAGGCGTGGTTCATGTCAGCCGCGATCTGAGGATTCTCGCGCTTCGCCGTGACGTAGATCGAGATGCCGTTGTTGGTGCAGTAGAGATCGCCGGAGAGGAAAGCCTTGTTGTTCGACGAATCGTTCCAGGAGGCGGTTCCAGGAATGAACGTCTCGTACAGCGCCTTGCCGTATTCCATCGCTTTCGCCGTCTCGGGCGAATTGATCACGACCTTGTCGTTCTCGTCGACGAGATTGCCGCCATGGCTCCACAGCAGCCAGTGCATCCAGCCATTCGCGTCGCCCGAGGCGTGGCCGAAGGCCATCCCGGCCGGCGTCTTGTTGGCGGCCATGGCCTTGCAATATTCGAGGAAGCCCGCCGTCTCCTTCGGCACCTCCTTGAAGCCGGCCTTCTCCGATGCACCGATCCGGTAGTTGAGGAGCGAGCCGGTGGTGGCGATCGGGATGCAGATCCACTTGTTCTTGGACTTGCCGTAGCGCTCGCCCGCGGCGAGCCAGCCGCCATGCGCCTTGGCGAGGTGATCGGCGACGTCCGTCACCTCCAGGCACTTCTCGGGGAAGAGGTGCGGGAGCGAGTAGAGGCCCCACACCATGTCGAGTCCCTGGCCCGTATTGGCGACGACGGACGCCTTCGGCTGGATGTCGTCGTAGGACTCGTTGGACACGTTGATCTTCACGCCGTTCGCCTGCTCGAACGCGGCGACCAGCTTCATGAACTGCGCGTCCTCGGCCTCCACGAAGCGCTTCCAGCGCAGGAGGTTGATGTTGGCCCCCTGCTCGGGCTTCCAGGGAGAGGTCTGGGCCCAGGCCTTGGCGAAGTCGAGCAACCCGGTCCCGGCCGCGAGGCCGAGCGTAGCACTCCCTTTCAGAATCGAACGACGGTCCAAATTCATCGCGTTTCGTCTCCCACGGGTTATTGACGGGGGCTTCGGCCCCTCTTCCGGCCCGCCCTTAGCGGATCGGTCCTGTTCTTCGAGCGATCGAGCCCGGCGGCGGCCGGCCCGGCGCGTCAATTCACGAGGCGCTGTCCCGATTCCCGGTCGAAGAGATGCACGAGCCCGACCTCGGGCCGGATCCTGATCGTCTCGCCGGGCTTGGGAAGCACCCGGTCGCGGAACACGCAGGTGAGTTCCTGACCGGCCGCCTTGACCGCAAGAAGCGTTTCCGAGCCCGTCGGCTCGACGACCACCACCTCGACGGGGATGCCGTCGTCGGCGACCCGGAAATGCTCAGGCCGGACGCCAAGCGTCGCCGGCTGGCCATCGGACGCGGTAGGGGCGCTCTGGCCGAGCGGGATCTCGATGCCGCTGTCGCCGACGAACTTCGCCTCGCCGTTCGCCCGGATCTGGCCATTGATGAAGTTCATCGCGGGCGAGCCGATGAAGCCGGCCACGAAGAGATTGTGCGGCCGGTCGTAGAGATCGAGCGGCGCCCCGATCTGCTCGACCACGCCGTCATGCATCACGACGATGCGATCGGCCATTGTCATGGCCTCGATCTGGTCGTGAGTGACGTATACGGTGGTGGTCCGCAGCCGCTGGTGCAGTTCCTTGATCTCGGTACGCATTGCGACGCGCAGCTTGGCATCGAGGTTCGATAGCGGCTCGTCGAAGAGGAAGACCTGCGGGTCGCGGACGATCGCCCGCCCCATGGCGACGCGCTGGCGCTGGCCGCCGGAGAGCTGGCGCGGATAGCGGTCGAGAAGCGCGTTCAGGCCGAGGATCGAGGCGGCCTTCGCCACCCTGGTCTCGATCTCCGATTTAGGCGCCTTCCGCAGCTTCAGCGAGAACGCCATGTTCTCGCGCACGGTCATGTGCGGATAAAGCGCGTAGTTCTGGAACACCATGGCAATGTCCCGCTCCTTGGGGGGAACGTCGTTGACGACGCGCTCCCCGATGCGGATCTCGCCGGCGGAGATATTCTCCAGTCCGGCGATCATTCGGAGCAGGGTCGACTTCCCGCAGCCCGAAGGCCCGACAAGGATGACGAACTCGCCATCCTGAATATCGACCGACACGCCGTGGATCACGCGCGTGGAACCGAAAGCCTTCTGGACGTCGCGGATTCCGACTGAAGCCATGGAACCTCCCGGACATGCGGCCCGCTACATGGCAAACCGTCTTTCCCCATGCGTAGCACGGCAACGAGAGGGTGCGGAAGCCGGCCAGGGCTCATGCTTTCGGACGCAGCAGCCCAAGCTTGACTCGGGCATGCCGCCGTGGGCCGAATCCGGCGATGGCCTCCCATGACGAGCGCGAGCAGCGGCAAGGGCGCACGCCTTCGGGCGTGCTCGTCGAGTGCCTGTCTTGCGGGCGCCGCTCGGCTATCCCGCGCGAGGGTGGGTTGGAAGACATTCCGCTCGTACAGTTGACGCGGCGCCTCAGATGCTCCGAATGCGGATCGCGCGCCGTGAAGGCCGCCCGGATCGAAACGCCGCGCGACCTCGCTCGCCTCATGCGGGTGCGCATGGGATCTGGCCGCACCTGACAACAGAAGAGCGCGCTAAGCCCGCGCGCCAAGCAAGCCGAGGAGAGCCGAGTGAGCAGCGTTCCGATCCTGATGCCCGCCCAGATGCCTGCCGTCGTCGTCGACGGCCTCGAGAACCAGTTTCGCCTTCTCAAGGTGTGGGAGGCACCCGACCGCGACGCCTTCATGCGGGAGGTTGCGTCCGAGGTGCGTGGCGTGGCGCTCGGCGGGCACACGAAGGTCGACGCTGCCTTCATGGATCGATTTCCGAAACTCGAGATCGTGTCGAGCTTCGGCGTCGGCTATGACTATATCGACGCAGCCGAGGCCGGCCGGCGCGGGATCATGGTGACCAACACGCCCGACGTCCTGACGGACGAGGTGGCGGACCTGACCGTCGGGCTCCTGATTGCGACGGTGCGGCAGCTGCCTCAGGTCGACCGGTACCTCCGCGAGGGCCGCTGGCTGGAGAAGCCGTATCCGCTCACGGCGACACTGCGCGGGCGAAAGGTCGGGATCCTGGGCCTCGGCCGGATCGGCAAGGCGGTCGCGAGGCGCCTCGAGGGCTTCGGCCTGCCGATCAGCTACCATGGTCGCAACAGGCAGGCGGACGTGTCCTACGACTACTATCCGACGCTTGCAGGTCTCGCGGAGGCGGTCGACATCCTGATCTCGGTCGCGCCGGGCAGTGCGGAGACGGACAAGATCGTCAATGCCGAGGTATTCCGCGCCCTCGGGCCCGACGGGATCTTCGTCAATGTCGGCCGCGGCAGTGTGGTGGACGAGCCCGCCCTGATCGAGGCGCTGCGGTCGAAGACGATCCTGAGCGCGGGCCTCGACGTTTTCGCCGATGAGCCGCGGGTATCGAAAGAGTTGATCGACATGGAACATGTCGTGCTCCTGCCGCATGTCGGCTCGGCCTCCGTCGAGACGCGACGCGCGATGGGCCAGCTCGTCGTCGACAACCTGGTCTCGTGGTTCGCCGGCAAGGGGCCGCTCACCCCCGTGGCGGAGACGCCGCACAGGCGCTGACCGGCTTCCGCTCTCGGAACCGAAGCCGGCCCTTGCTCTTTCTGGGGCAAGGGGCGGCATCACGCCACAAACGAGAGCGAAGGATGAGGAAGATGCTTCTTGGCGCTGCTGCGCTTGTTGCAGCAGGCCTCGCGAATGTCACGACGGCCGAAGCGGCACAGGGATGCGGGCGCGGCTTCGCCCGCGACGCATTCGGGTTCTGCCGTCCATTCTGGGGTCCGCGCCCTGTTTACAGGCCGTACGGCTGGTATGGAGGACCGCGCTATTACCGGCCGATCAGGTATGGCTGGTACGGCCCGCGCTACTACCGGCCGGCTCGGTATGGCTGGTCTGGGCCAAGATATTACCGTCCCTACCGGCCCCTCGCTCCGGCCGGTTTCGGGGTCTATCGCGCTCACTGGTGAGGCTTTGGCGAGCGGCGGCCGGGCGCCGCCGCTCGCTCCCGCTCAGCCCGGCAGCTTCCCGCCGAGTTCGTCCTCCACATAGACGCGGATGATCTCGTCGAAGCTCTGCTCGGCCTTGAAGCCGAGCGCTTCCGCGCGCTTCGGGTTGCAGCGCTCGGCCCAGCCCTTGACGATCCCCATCACCACCGGGTCGGGCTCGCGGCGGATGAGGCTGGCTACCCGATCGCCCGCGACGCGGCGCAGCGCCTCGATCTGATCGCCCACTGTGACCGAGAGGCCCGGCATCGTGAGGCTGCGCCGCGCGCCGAGCGGTTCGGTGTCCATTGTGGCGGCATGCATCAGGAAACCGATCGCGGCACGCGGGGACGCGTGCCAGTGCCGCACGCCCTCGCCCACGGGCAACACGGCCTCCTGCCCATTCAGCGGCTCGCGGATGATGCCGGAGAAGAAGCCGGACGCTGCCTTGTTCGGCTTGCCGGGCCGGACGCAGATCGTCGGAAGTCGAATTCCCACCCCGTCGAAGAACCCGCGCCGGGAATAGTCGGCGAGGAGCAGTTCACCGATGGCCTTCTGTGTGCCGTAGCTGGTCAGCGGCGTGAGGTGGAACTCGTCATAGATCCCGCCCTCAGGAAACGGCGCGCCGAAGACGGCGATCGACGAGGTGAAGACGAGCCGGGGCCTGTAGCCGCCGCCGACCAGCCGCACCGCCTCGAACAGGTCGCGCGTGCCATCGAGATTAACCCGATAGCCCTTCTCGAAATCGGCCTCCGCCTCTCCCGACACGATCGCGGCGAGGTGGAAGATGAGGTCCGGGCGGCTCGCGACGAGCGACGCCGCCTGCCCCGCTGCGGGCAGGTCCCCGGCGACGGTCTCGATGGCGACAGACCCGGACGCAGGCGCGACGGGCTCGACCACGTCGAACAGCGTCATGCGGCTGATGCCGCGCCCGCCGACCTCGCCGTCCGCCAGAAGCCGGTCGACGAGCTTGCGGCCGATCATTCCGGCCGCGCCAAGGATCAGGATGTGCATGCTGTGTCCGTCCTGCGCTTGCGGTCTCAGAGCGCGAAGCCGCCATCAGCGAGGTGGATCTGCCCGGTCGTGTAGCTCGACTCGTCCGAGGCCAGGTACACGGCGAGCCAGGCGATCTCCTCGGCGGTACCCAGACGGCCCATCGGCTGGCGGTCGATGAAGGCCTGCCGCACGGCCTCGGTGGACTGGCCGGAGGACTTGGCCTGGGCCGCGATCCGCTCGTCGAGCGAGGGGGACTGGATCGTGCCCGGACAGATCGCGTTCGCCCGGATGCCGCGCTTGATGAAGTCGGCCGCGACAGCCTTGGTCAGGCCGATCACGGCCGCCTTGGTCGTGCCGTAGACGTAGCGGTTCGGGATGCCGCGGACAGAGCTCGCACCCGAGGCGATGTTGACGATCGAACCCGCCCCCCTCTCGAGCATACCGGGCAAGTAGGCCTTGATGGTCCGGTGCATCGACCTGACGTTGAGGTCGAAGGAGAAATCCCACGCCCGGTCGTCGCATTCCAGGATCGTGCCGTGATGGACGAAGCCGGCCGCATTGACGAGGATGTCCAGCGGGCCGGTCTCCCGCGCCAGGTTCTCGACGGCTTCAGTCGAGAGCACGTCGAGCTTGCGAAGCTCTGCACCGGCAAGCCCTTCGAGCTTTGCCGTCTCGAGATCCGTCGCCCATACCTTGGCGCCCTCGCGCACGAAGGCCTCAGCGATTGCCCGGCCGATCCCCTGCCCCGCCGCCGTGACCAGCGCGGTCTTGCCCTCGAGCCTTCCGGCCATGTCGTTCTCTCCCGCTGTCGATCTATTGTTCTAAGTGCTTGATCATGTGGACGATCTGTCGCCCGTCCGGCAGCTCTTCCGTCCGCTCGATCGCATAGCCGCGACGCCGGTACCATTCGACGTTCTTCGTGAGGACCGAGCCCGTGTAGAGGCGCAGTGCCCTAAGGCCGAGCTCCCGGGCTCGCGCCTCCGCGGCGGAGAGGAGCTTCCGGCCGATTCCTAGGTTTTGCCGCGACGGCTCGACCGAAACGCTCCACACCTCGAGGTCGTCGGCTCGCGGATCGAGCGCCAACGTCCCCGCGATCCCGCGTTCGTCCTCGAGGAGCCATGTCTCGTAGCGCGACAGGACCTCGTCTGGCGGAATGAGCAGCGGCAGCGGCTCGCGGCCGAGCATCCCGCGGTTCCAGGCGAAGGCGGCCCGGTGCACCGCATCGAACGCCTCCAAGTCCTCCGGCCGCGCCCGCTGCAGCAAGGTGCCCCCATCCTGGAGCTTCGTCGCATTGAAGGTGGCGAGGCTGACCTTCTGGCGACCCTGCAGGTCGAAATTCGCCGGGTCGAGCCAGCGCTCGAACGAGCGCTTCCGGGCCGGCCATTCCTCTTCGGTTATCGAGAACCAGGCCGTGTCGCGCGACCGGCCCTTGACGATCATGTGGTTCCGAAAGGTCCCTTCATAGGTAAAACCATAGCGCTCCGCGGCCCGCCTCGAGGGCGTATTGAGGGCGTTGCACTTCCACTCGTAGCGGCGATAGCCGAGCTCCTCGAAGGCATGCCGCGCCATGAGGTACATGGCCTCCGTCCCGGCTATGCTCCGCTGCAGGGCCGGGGTGTAAAGGATGTTGCCGACCTCGACGACACGCTGCGCGGGCTCGATCCGCATGTAGGTCGCGTGCCCGACCGCCTCGCCCGAGGCCTTGTCGATGATGGCCAGCGCAAAGGGATCAGTCGAAGCCGCCATTCCGGCCGCCAGCAGCCGGAAAGTCTCCGGATCCCTCGGAGGCGCGGGAGAGAGGTAAAGATAAAGCGCGTCGGGATCTCCGCTCTGGACATGCCGGAAGATTGAATCGGCGTGCCGGTCGGCGTCGAGACGTTCCAGTATGACCGAGCGACCCTCGAGGCACAGGGCGGGGGGCGGCCTCTGAGCGGGGGTTGCGGAGATCACTGGCCCAATCGGCCGATCGGTTTCCTTGTCGATGACCGCCCGCAACTTCGCCTCGCTGCTCTGCAGGGCGACACTAGATGACTCTCGGCCCCGATTGAACCGTCTTCAACCAGGGCCGGCCCGCCGCGCCGGGTTTCAGCGGGCGAGAGCCGCTTTCTGGAGCGCGACGAGTTCGGTGCAACCACCCTTTGCCAGCTTGAGCAGCGAGAGCAGTTCCTCCTCGCTGAAAGGCTTGCCTTCCGCGGTGCCCTGGATTTCCACGATGCCGCCGGAACCGGTCATCACGAAATTGGCGTCGGTTTCCGCGGCCGAATCCTCCACGTAGTCCAGGTCGATCACCGGGGCGCCCCCATGGATGCCGCAGGAGATGGCCGCGATATGGTCCTTCATCGGATCGACCGAGATGATCGAACGCTCGCGCATCCAGGCGAAGCAATCGTGCAGGGCGATCCAGGCTCCCGTGATGGAGGCCGTGCGCGTGCCCCCGTCGGCCTGGATGACGTCGCAGTCGATCGTCACCTGCCGCTCACCGAGCGCCGCAAGGTTGACCACGGCCCGGAGCGAGCGCCCGATGAGCCGCTGGATCTCCTGCGTCCGCCCCGAAGGCTTGCCCGACGTGACCTCGCGGCGGGTCCGTTCATGCGTGGCCCGCGGCAGCATGGCGTATTCGGCCGTCACCCAGCCGCGGCCGGAGCCGCGCAGCCAGGGCGGGCCACGCTCCTCGAGGGAGGCCGTGCAGAGCACCTTGGTGTTGCCGAAGGAAACGAGGCACGACCCTTCCGCGTAGCGCGCCACATTGCGCTCCAGCGTCACTGGCCTGAGTTCGTCCGGTCGGCGCCCTGAAGGCCGCATCCTGTTCTCCTTGGGGGAATGCGGAGGTCCTTACGGGCTAGGCCCGCGGGCGGCAAGCCGCAGGCCGAAACCCTTGCGAAAGCCGGGGCCGGTCGACACATAATGGCGCTGACATGAACGCACCGATCGTCCCGCCCTCGGCGCAGGCTCGCGCGCTCGCGGAGCTGAACGAGCGCTCGCGCGAGATCTTCCGCCAGATCGTGGAGAGTTATCTCGCGACCGGGGAGCCCGTCGGCTCCAAGAACATAGCCCGCATGCTGCCGATGACGCTGTCTTCGGCCTCTGTCCGCAACGTGATGTCGGATCTGGAGCAGGCCGGGCTGATCTTTGCGCCGCACACCAGCGCTGGCCGGCTGCCGACGCAGTCCGGGCTGCGCTTCTTCGTCGATGCCCTTCTCGAAATCGGCGACGTGGCCGCGGACGAGCGCGACCGCATCGAATCGCAGATGCGTGCTGCCGCGTCGCGGCACACCTTCGAAACGGCGCTCGCGGAAGCTTCGTCCATGCTCTCTGGCGTGTCTCGGGGTGCGGGGGTGGTGGTCACGACGAAAACGAACGCCCGGCTCAAGCACATCGAGTTCGTGCGACTGGATCCCGGCCGGGCACTCGTCGTGCTGGTTTCGGATGACGGCTCGGTCGAGAACCGCCTGCTCGATCTTCCGCCCGGTCTGCCGGTCTCGGCCCTAGTGGAGGCGTCGAACTATCTCAACGCCCGCATTGCCGGGAGGACGCTGTCCGAGTTGCGCCACGACCTGCAGCAGCGCCGGGCCGAGATGGAGCAGGAACTCGACCAGCTCACGGCCCGACTTGTGGAGGCGGGACTTGCCACCAGCATTGGCGCCGGCAATGGCCGCCAACTCATCGTCCGCGGTCAGGCGAACTTGCTCGAAGACCTCCGCGCAGCCGAGGACCTGGAGCGTATCCGGCTCCTCTTCGCCGATCTGGAGACGCAGACGGATGTCGCCGATCTTCTGACGCGCGCCGACGAGGGCGAGGGAGTGCGCATCTTTATAGGTTCGGAGAACCGGCTGTTCTCGCTGTCGGGCTCCTCCATGATCGCCGCTCCCTTTCGCGACGGGCAGCAGCGAGTCGTTGGAGCGGTGGGCGTGATCGGCCCCACCCGGCTGAACTACGCCCGTATTGTACCCATGGTCGATTTCACGGCCCGGGTCGTCTCTCGGCTGCTGGACGGCGGGCGCTGACGTCCCGGTCTGCGGCGCTCTGCCGCTCGACCGTGCGCTATTTAGCGATCGCCTCGACGTCCGACTTCATCCTGGCGAGGAGGGCCATGCCTTCCTCGGTGGAGAGAAGGCCTTTTCGCGCCCACATCGCCGCGATCGCGAGAGCCTGGACCTGGCTCAGTTTGAGGGCGGCGCGCCAGTGGAGACCGAAAGACAGCGTCTCCGGCTTCGACACGCGGTCCATAAGCGTTGCCCACCTGGGCTCCGAGGAAAGAACGTCCGCAAACAGAACGAAGTTTTCCTCTGAGCCGACACTATACAGCTCCTCAAGGCTTCCATCCCGCGAGAGCAGAAGAAAGCCGTAATAGGTGAAGAACTCCGTGACGCCCTGTGCCGCCTTTTCTCCAGGTAATCGTTGATCGATCCTCTCCCCTCCGCCCCAAGATGGGCGGAGAGCAGGGACACGGTACGCGTGTGGAGGGGCAGAGGGGTCGTCGTGGGGAACCCCCTCTCCAGATACTCATCCGCCTCGCGCCCGAACTCCCGCAGCGAGGCTCGCAGGAACGGCTCCATGTGCCCGCGATGCCTCTGCAACGCGATCCGCCCTCGCCCATCCTCCTGGACAAAGTCGCGCGTCGAAAACGGCCTCAGGAAATGGTTCTTCGCGTCGAGAACCACATACCAGTCCGTCGATACGAGCCGATGGACCTCGAGCTTGAGGATTTGCTGCGAGCGCCATCCCCAGGTGCGGTCCAGTTCGGGCACGACGGCAGAGAAGGGCAGAACGTCGAACCGAAGGCCTGGGGTCGTCGGGACGCGATCGATGGCGGCCTTAGCCTCGCGAGCCAGGGACACATCGGCGCCGTTCGCGATGACCAAGCATCGAGCGGATTGCATCGATGCGCCGAAGGTCGCCATGGAGCGAAGCTGGAGTTCCAGAAAGGCGAGATCTCGCCGGCAGACGATCGTGACGTAGGTCAACGCGTCGCCGGCTTCGCGCGTCATCGTTCGAGGGCTGGCAGCTTCACATGCGGGCGTTGGGCGTAGACCTTCGCACCCGACGGAATGTCGAAGTTCACGACGGCATTGGGGCCGATGGTGACGTCGTCGCCAATAGTGATCCCGCCCGCCACCACGGCCCCGACCAGGATCGCCACACGGTTGCCTATGGTGGGCCGCTGCCCGTGGGCCCAGCCGATCGTGACGTTATGTGAAACGAAAAAGTCGGACCCGATCGACTCCGCCGAAACCCGGGCATTGTGGCCGTGCTGGATGCGGCAGCGAGGCCCTATCGATCCGGCGCGGAGATGCAGTTCTGTCGCTCTCGGAGCTGTCGGCACGGCCCCAGCGATTTGAACGAGGGTCGGATCGCCGTGGCAGCGATAGTCGAAGAGGCTGCGAAACTCGGGGAGCTTTCGAAAAAGAAGCCTGAAATGCTCGTCCGGCTTCCGGTCGTGGACTGGATCTGATCCCAGCTCCTTGGCGTACCAAGTGTCGCCCCCGTACCACTTCGCCCAGCAGCGCGTGTCCTGGGTGATCGTCTGGCTCTCATCCACAAGCCGGGGGGCAAGCAGATCGAGCAGGTCAGACACGGAGGCGATCTGCGCACCCTTCATGATGTCCGCAAACCTCCATTGCGAGAGGGTCCCAGCCTGCGCCGGGCAGGATAGAAAGCCCGGCGTTTCACGCGATGGCTCCCCAAAGCCGATCCCATCCCTGGTTCAGGTCGTGAAGCTCCGTTAGCTCCTCTTTGAGCCCGCCGGTCGAGTGGCGGTAGCTCTCGAACGTGCCAGCGATATGAGGCGCGATCTCCGCAACCTCGCGAGCACCCGGCCGGCGCAGGCACAGACCGTGGGAATCGCTGAGCAGGAGCAGGTGCCTGACGCATGCCCAGGCCAATGTATCCTCTCCGATCAGAACCCACCGGGCACTCCTCGCTCGTCCGGAATACTGGAACAGATCGGTCGAGTACTCGCCTTATGCCGGCATCTCGTAGAGCGAGGCCGCTCTGCCATTCCGGCCGAGGTGGGCGATGATCTGTGCAGCGAGCGCCCGGTCCTGCTTGGAGGCATCGTGCTGCAGGGCGACCACGAACTCGGCCTGCGGCACGCTCTCTCCGCCCTGCACCGCGACGGGCACATAGCGCAGCGGAGCAAGGTCGAACAGGCGAGGCCCCTCGCCTTCTGCGGCTTGCCTTAGGCGGAATCCCGTCCGGAATTCGTGGAGGGGAGCGAGCGCGAAAACGGTCGATCCAGGATGGCACGCAGCCTTGATCTCATCCGCGATGGCCCGCTCCTCGGCCGCGCAGAGCACGGCCGCCGCCCGGCACGTCTTCGAGAGCGCAACGACTTCTGAGGCGACGTCGTCCCGGGCGATCTTGATGAACTCGACATCGGCAAAGATGCGGCTCGGATCCGGCGTGCCTCTCCCTGTGTAGGCGATGACCACGCCAGCGATGTGGCTCAGGAACTCGATCGCCTGGCAGGCGAACTCGTCGACGAAGCAGGCGCGATACCAGATGTCGCGATCCACGATCACGTAGATCCGCCGAACGCGCTCGCCGATGATAGCCCCAAGCTCGGCGAGGCCCTTCCGGGCATTATGGGCGGCCGCCGCCGCGGCAGACTTGGCTGCGGTCCGAAGCTCTGCCAGCGGGATACGCCCGTCCGCGATCTCGAACAGAGTGTCCACAACCTCTTCGAGGTCATGAAGGTGCTGAGTCGGATGATACGGCGTGAACCCGTCGAATGCGTTCTCCGTCGCCACCACCGGTTTGCCGTGGGCGAGCGCCTCCCCGACCTTGATCTTGATCCCCGTCGAGAACCGCAAAGGCGCCACGACGATGTCGACCTCCGCGTAGAACGCCTCGACCGATGGGACCCGGCCACGCAGCTCGAGCCATTCGCCCCTCGGGGAGAGGCTGTCGCAAACGTTCCCGACGACCACCAGCCGCAGGGTGCCCGACAGGATTCGAGGGTCCTCCGCCAGGAGGCCGACGAAGGCCCGCATGTTGACCGCGTTCACCGAGTTGGCTGCACCGATGAACCCCACCGAGAGCGCCTTCCCCTTTGGCCGCGACCGTTCTTCCTTCGACCGTGAGCGGGTAGCCGGCTTCCAGTACGGGATGGAGACCACGCGCGCCGAAGTGCGGGACCTGAACGTCTGCGCCTCCGTCTTCTTGATTCCGATCACGACATCGGCGCGGTCGAACGCTACCGCCTCCTCAATCTCGTTCGTGTAGAAGTACTCGGGCGCGACGCCGAACTTCTCGAACATCTCACGACGGCCGGCAAACGCATCATGGCTGTCGAGGATCTTCAACGTGCCGGCGGGGCAGAACTCGAAGCCCCGACTCAGAAAGGGATAGTTCACGAGAAAGATGTCGAAGCGCTTGCGCCTAAACAGCCACTCGAGTTCGACCGCGATGTTTTCGTCCCACCATTCATCTATGTCATGGTGGTGGCGAGCCGCCCGAGAATGAAGCGGGCGCGAATTTCCCACTACGTCGAAGTAGAAGAACATCGACTGGAGACATTTGTAATAAGCGGGGATCTCCTTCTCCCAGTCCCGGTCCATCGGGTAGAGTAGAAACGACACCTCGAAGCCGCGGCTGGCCAGGAAATCGTACGTCTGGCGAACGCGATTGCGGTTGCCATAATCCGCCGGGACGGGAGGCGTCGGAGAGAGAATCAGCGCTGTGGGACGTCTCATCGAGGCTCAGACCGCGAGCGCGCAGCCAGGCTCGCTTACGCCGAGGAGCGCAAGGAAGCCGCGCCCCGCTCCTCGCGCAGCAGGAGACGCGCAAGGGCCTCCACGGCGGACAGTCTCAGTTGGAACTCCTCCTTGGTCGCCGAACCCGCAAAGAAGCTCTCGAACTTTCGCCGTCTGATTGGCAACGACGAGAAGAAGCGCTCGATAGTCCGCTCGTCCGATGATCGGTCGCCCGATCCGGCCTCCGAAGAGGAGAGAAGGTCCGAGACAGCCTGCCAGGACGCCCGTCGCACGAACCAGTCCTGGTTGAGCCTGTCGGCATGGACGCGGTGTCGCACACGCATATTCGGCGAATAGACGGAGGTGTAGCCGAGAGCGCTCAGCTTCTTCGTCAGCGCAAGTTCCTCGTTCGACAGCAGCGATCTTCCGATCCTGCCGATGGCGGTGTCGAACCCGCCTGCCCGTTGGAGCACCTCGCGCGGCAGTGCCATGTTCGTCCCGGCCACCCACTCCGCCGGGCCAAGCTCGCGGAGGTCAGGCCCGCGATCGAGGATCGTAAGATAGCCTTCCTGCCACTCGTGCAGCCAGGCCGGGCGCCGTTCCGGCCAGATCGGCTCCACAGGCCCACCGACAATCCCGACCTTCGGCCGTTCGTCCAGAACCGTAACGGCGGCCTCGAGCCATCCAGGGCTCGCCACAGCATCATCGTCCAGGAAGGCGATGTGTCGCCCCCTCGCCTCCTCGAGACCGATGTTGCGCGCGCGGGACAGGCCCGGCTCGTCTTCAAACACGGCCCGGCACTCGCAGGCGAGGTGCAACCCCTCCCAGAACCGCTCCTTTTTTTCGGACGAGGGTGAGTTGTCGACGACAACAAGTTCGTACTGCTCCTTCGGGAGCGTCTGCTGTTCAAGCGACCGCAGTGCCTCGACAAGGACGTCGTACCGATCGTAAGTGCAGATGACTGCCGTGATAGATGGTGGATTTGAGCAGTCCGACATCGTCAGATCTTTGAGCAAGCCGGGCGTATGAGCATCATAAGATGACAATATCTCTGAAACGATTTGCGCCCGGCCGGGGTCATGTGGGCCCACAAACATTCGCCGCAATGCACGCTCTCAGAATAGCGCTGCATCGACAATGTCTGATTTGAGCGCGACGCGTCATACTTAAGCACAATAACCTCGCCCTCCCTTGGAACGAAGAAAACTCACAGCAACAATACCGCCCCTTCAAAGAGCACCTGACCCAAGCTCGATCGCCTCAGCTCATCCTCGATGCCAGCCTGATACGCCTTGTTCTTCACGGCGGCTGCCCAGAGATCGAGACCCGAACCGGCGGTGACCCTGACGGCCTCGAACCCGGCCTCCATCAAGTCGGATGCGAGGCGCTCGGCTGTGAATCCGGTCCGGTGGGCCATGTACTCGTTGCCGGCACGTATCGACGCCTGGTGTCCGAAGATCATGTCGAGGGCCGATATCGGGCCGGCTGGCGAGACATAGACGGGCGCCTCCACATCGAGGCGCGACATGCTGCGGCAGATTGCTTCGAGACTGGGGCAGGTTATCAGGGCAAAGCCGCCCGGTCGGAGGATCCGCTTGATCTCCTTCAGCGCAGGCCCGACCTCGTGATCATGCAGGTGCTCGAGGTTGTGTGAGGACCACACGGCATCGAATGTCTCGTCCGCGATGAGGGTCGTCATATCGGCGACCGAACCGAGCAGGTCTGGCTCGGCGGCGGGGTTCGCGTCGAGCCGGACGTGCTCCCAGGACCTCGAAGCGAAGATCGGGTGGAGTCGGGACGGCTTCGGACCCGAACCGGCGTTGAGGACACGCCGGACGACAGGGCGCGAGTTCCGCCTGATGATCTTCACGGCCGGCATACGATCCTGCCCGACTGCTCGCCACGTGTGCCGGATTGTCGCGAAGGTTCTCGCGGCGGGCAAGGCTGGCCCGGGCGGGTCCGGCTCTCGGCTATCTCCTTCAGCCGCGCTGGCTCAGCGCTCTGCCGCGTTCCTGGCGGCCCTGGCGGTGGTTGGGCTGCCCGCCCGGCGCGGGAGCCCCACCTCATCCACCGCCCTGCAGGACCCACCTCATGCGGAATGCGGATCTTCAAGCGCCATAAGGGCTTTCCCCACGAGACTCTCCCCGCTTAAAGGGTATCCGAGCCCGTTCGAGACCCGACCCTGCAGGAGTTATGCCCGACTCGTTTCTTCTCCTTCTGCTCGTTCTCCCGTTCGCGGGTGCGATCGTCGCCGGGCTCCTGCCCACCTATTCCCGGAATGCCGCATCCTGGCTCGCCGGAGCCGTCGCCGTGGGCTGCCTGGCGGTGATCTGGGGAGCGTTCCCGGCCGTGCACTCGGGCTCGATGGTGCGGTACGAAGCGGCGTGGATGCCCTCGCTCGGGCTCAACTTCACTTTGCGCTTGGACGGGCTGGCTTGGCTTTTCGCGGGGCTGGTCGCCGGTATCGGCGCGCTCGTCGTGCTCTACGCGCGGTACTACATGTCGGCGGAGGACCCCGTTCCGCGGTTCTTCGCGTTCCTCCTCGCTTTCATGGGCTCCATGCTCGGCGTGGTCACGTCGGGCAACCTGATCCAGATCGCCTTCTTCTGGGAGCTGACGAGTCTCTTCTCATTCCTGCTCATCGGCTACTGGCATCAGAGCGCCGCAGCCCGAGACGGCGCGCGCATATCCCTGACGATCACGGCCACGGGCGGCCTCGCGCTCTTTGCGGGTATGCTGATCCTCGGCCACATCGCGGGCAGCTATGATCTGGCCACGGTGCTCTCGGAAGGCGACCGGATCCGCGCGCACCCGCTCTATCTGCCCGCTCTGATCCTCATCCTGCTTGGCGCTCTCACGAAGAGCGCTCAGTTCCCCTTCCACTTCTGGCTGCCGCACGCGATGGCGGCGCCGACGCCTGTTTCCGCCTATCTGCATTCTGCGACGCTGGTGAAGGCAGGCGTGTTCCTCCTGGCTCGCCTCTGGCCGGTTCTCGCCGGGACGGACGCGTGGTTCTGGATCGTGGGAACAGCGGGGCTCGTGACCCTCGTCCTCGGCGCCTACATCGCCATCTTCCAGCACGACTTGAAGGGTCTTCTCGCCTATTCCACCATCAGCCATCTCGGCTTGACCACGCTCCTGCTCGGGCTTGGCACCAAACTCGCGCTTGTCGCTGCCATCTTCCACATGATGAACCATGCGACCTTCAAGGCGTCGCTCTTCATGGCGGCCGGGATCGTGGATCACGAGACCGGCACCCGGGACATCCGCAAGCTCTCCGGGCTGAGTCGCTACATGCCGTTCACGTCGGCCCTCGCGATGGTCGCGGCGGCAGCAATGGCGGGAGTGCCGCTCCTCAACGGGTTCCTGTCGAAGGAGATGTTCTTCGCGGAGGCGCTTTCCGCACCCTCTCCCGTTCCCTTGCTGCTGGACGTCCTCCCCCTTTTCGCGGTCATCGCCAGCGCTTTCAGCGTGACCTATTCGCTCCGGTTCATCCACGGCGCCTTCTTCGGACCCGACCCGGTCGACCTGCCGCGCCAACCGCACGAGCCCCCCGGCTGGATGCGGCTGCCGATCGAAATCCTGGTCCTGATCTGCATCGTGGTCGGCATCTTCCCGGCCGCGACCGTCGGCCCATTCCTCCACATGGCTGTCCAGTCAGTCCTCGGGCCAGCGACGCCGGAATACAGCCTGGCGCTTTGGCACGGCTTCAATCTTCCACTCCTGATGAGCGTCGTCGCTCTCGTGGCTGGCGCATTGCTCTACCTTGCGCTACAGCCTCATCTCCTAAAGGGGATCGAGGGCCCGCCGCTGATCCGCGCCTTTGAAGGCAGGCGGATCTTCGAGCGCACGATGGTGTTCCTGTCCTGGCGGCTCGCCCGTTCGGCGGAGCTTGTCCTCGGCACCCGTCGCCTGCAGCCCCAGCTGCGGCTGATCCTCTGCCTCACGCTGCTGGCCGGTGTCTCGGCCGTCGCGCTGCGCGGCCTCGGACCGGGCAATCTGCCGTCTGCGGCCGTCGATCCCGTCCTCGCCGCGGCCTGGGCGGTCGGCGGCATCTGCGCGCTCGGCGCGGCCTGGACGGCGAAGTTTCACCGCCTGGCGGCACTGCTCCTTGTCAGCGGGGCGGGGCTCGTTACCTGCCTCACCCTGATCTGGTTCTCCGCGCCGGACCTTGCGCTGACGCAGCTCCTCGTCGAGGTCGTCACGACAGTCCTGCTGCTTCTCGGGCTGCGCTGGCTGCCGAAGCGCTTCCAGGTTCCCGGCAGCGCGGGGCCGGAGAGGATCTCGCGCACGCGCCGCTTCATCGATCTCGCAATCGCGGTCCTGTGCGGACTGAGCATGGCCGCGCTCGCCTATGGCGTGATGACGCGCCTGCCGCCGGACGTCCTGGCCCAGCACTTCCTGGAGCGAGCCTACAATGAAGGTGGCGGCACGAATGTCGTGAACGTCATCCTCGTCGATTTCCGCGGCTTCGATACGATGGGCGAGATCACCGTCCTCGCCGCGGTCGCGCTGACTGTCTACGCGCTTCTTCGGCGCTTCCGGCCGGCGCCGGACAGTGTCGAGACGCCCGAGCAGCAGCGGGACCAGAGCGCGCACGATGAGGCGCGGCCGGACCGGAGCGAAGGCGACACGGTCGCCGACTGGCTCCTTGTCCCCTCCGTGATCGCGCGGCTGCTCTTCCCGGTCATCACGCTCGTGGCGATCTACCTTCTCCTGCGCGGCCACGATCAGCCGGGCGGCGGATTCGTCGCGGGCCTGACGGCATCCATCGGCCTGATCCTGCAATACATGACGAGCGGGACCCAGGTCGCGGAAGCCCGCGTGCAGGTTCACCCCCTGCGCTGGATGGGCTTCGGCCTGCTGCTTTCGGCAGGAACCGGGCTTGCGGCATGGTTCTTCGGGCGCCCCTTCCTGACGTCCTACTTCAACTATGCGGAGATCCCTCTGGTCGGAAAAATGCCGGTTGCGAGCGCGCTCCTCTTCGACATCGGCGTGTTCATGCTGGTCGTCGGGGCGACGGTGCTCATCCTGATCGCGCTGGCGCACCAATCCCTGCGCGGCCATCGCGCGGTGCCCCGGCGCCCCGCGCGGGCGCCCGAGCTGGCGGATGTACCCACTCCGGTGATCGCCTCGGGAGGACAGTGATGGAGGCCATCGTCTCCCTGGCAATCGGAATCCTGGCCGGCTCCGGCGTCTGGCTCCTGCTCAGGCCACGGACCTTCCAGGTCATCATCGGCCTCTCGCTGCTGTCCTATGCGGTGAACCTCTTCATCTTCTCGACAGGGGGCCTGCGCATCGGCGAGCCACCTATCCTCGCGCGAGGTGAGGCGGGCACTCTCGCAACCTATGCCGATCCGCTGCCTCAGGCGCTCGTCCTGACTGCTATCGTCATTAGCTTTGCGACGACGGCGCTCTTCCTGGTGGTTCTCCTAGCTGCGCGGGGCCTCACCGGCACCGACCACGTCGACGGCCGGGAGCCCGAGCGATGACCTCCTGGACCGACCACCTGACGGTCCTCCCGATCGTCGTTCCGCTCGTCGCGGGGATCTTGGCCATCCTGCTCGGCGAGCGCCGCCGCAACCTGGTGACCGGGCTCGGCATCGTCTCCGTGCTGCTGCTCGTCGCCCTCAGCATTGCCCTGGTGCGTATCGCCGACGGCAGCGAAGCGGGGATCGTGCGCGTCTACCGCCTTGGAAACTGGCCCGCCCAGTTCGGGATCGTACTGGCGCTTGACCGCCTGTCGGCCCTGATGGTGTTGCTCACCAGCCTTCTCGGCATGGCGGCGCTGGTCTTCTCGATCGCCCGCTGGAACCGCGCCGGATCCCATTTCCAGCCGCTGTTCCAGTTCCAGCTTATGGGGATCAACGGTGCGTTCCTGACCGGCGACCTCTTCAACCTCTTCGTCTTCTTCGAGGTGATGCTCGCCGCCTCCTACGGCCTTGCCCTGCATGGCTCCGGCGCGGCGCGCGTCAGGGCAGGCCTGCACTACATCGTCATCAATCTCACGGCGTCGCTGCTCTTCCTGATCGGCGTCAGCATGATCTACGGCGTCAGCGGGACGCTCAACATGGCTGACCTCGCGGTTCGGATACCGGCGGTTGCGCCGGAAGACCGTGCTCTCGCGGAGACGGGCGCCGCGATCCTGGGCATCGCGTTCTTGATCAAGGCGGCGATGTGGCCCGTCGGTTTCTGGCTGCCGCCCACCTACGCTGCCGCGAGCCCGCCCGCGGCCGCCGTGCTGTCCATCCTGAGCAAGGTCGGCATCTACGCCGTCCTTCGGCTCTGGCTCATGCTGTTCGGCGACGATGCCGGCGCCTCTTCCGGCTTCGGAGGAGCTTGGCTCTTTATCGGTGGCCTCCTCACGCTCGCTTTCGGCTCGATCGCAGTCCTCGCCTCCCAGAACATGGCCAGGGTCGCCGGGGCCAGCGTCCTCGTCTCGTCGGGCACGCTGCTCGCTGCCATCGGGGCGGGCCACGTCTCCGCGACGGGGGGCGCGCTGTTCTATGTTGCCAGCGCAGTCCCGGCGATCGGCGCCTTCTTTCTTCTCATCGAACTGGTCGAGCGAGGTCGGGAGCCGGGCGCCGACATCCTCGCCGTGACCCGCGAGGCCTTCGGCACAGACGAAGAAGAGGAGCGGGAGGAGGAAGTCGGTGTCGCCATTCCGGCCACCGCAGCCGTCCTCGGGATCGGCTTCATAGCCTGCGCGCTGCTGCTCGCCGGGCTGCCGCCACTGTCTGGCTTCCTGGCGAAATTCGCGATCCTCTCCCCCCTCATGTCGGGACCGGACGCGATCTCCATCGGTACCTGGGTGCTGGTCTGCGCTTTCATCCTCTCCGGCCTCGCGACGGTGATCGCGATGACGCGCATCGGCATCGACGTGTTCTGGGCGGCGCCGGCCGCTTCGGTGTCTCGAGTGCGGGTTGTCGAGATAGGCCCGGTCGTATTCCTTATCGCCTTGTGTACCGCCCTGACGGTCCGGCCGGCTCCAGTCATGGCCTATATGGAGGCGACGGCCCGCAGCCTGCACGCGCCACGAGACTACGTCCGCGCCATCTTCCCCGATGCCCGCATCCCAGAACCGGGAGCACCGAGGTGAGGGTCTGGCTGCAATATCCGCTCATCCTGGCCGGCCTGTTCGGGATGTGGCTCATCCTGAACGAGAGCGTGGCGCCGGGGACGGTGATCCTCGGCGTGGCGGCCGCCCTGCTGGCAAGCTTCGCGCTCTCCGCCCTGCCCCCGCCGCGGACGAGGCTCCGGCGGATCGGTATGGCCGTGGGGCTGGCGTGGGACGTGGCGGTCGAGATCGTCCGTTCCAACAATGCGGTTGCCCGCATCATCCTCGGCCCGGGAGCCAGCGAGCGCCGCTCCGGCTTCGTCCGTGTCCCGCTCGACATGCGCCATCCCACCGGGCTGACGGTACTCGCCTGCATCATAACGGCGACCCCTGGCACGGTCTGGGTCGAGTATGATTCGGCGGAGGGAACGATGCTCCTCCACGTGCTCGATCTTGTGGACGAGGAGGAATGGGTCAGGATCATCAAGGAAAGGTATGAGCGCCGGCTGATGGAGATCATCGCATGACAACGACGATCCTCGACTGGTCGGTCTTTGCGGCGCAGATCATCCTGACGGCCGCCATGGCCTGCGCGACCTACCGGATTCTGCGCGGCCCGCGTGCTCAGGATCGCGTTCTGGGCCTCGACACGTTGTACGTGAATGCGACGATGCTCCTCCTGGTCTTCGGCATCCGCACGGCGAGCCAAGTCTATTTCGAGGCGGCGCTCATCATCGCCATGCTGGGCTTCGTGTCGACCGCGGCCTCGGCGAAGTTCCTCATGCGCGGCGAGATCATCGAGTGACGAACGCCGTCGACATCCCGGCCTGGGCCGCGCTGCTCGTCTCCATCCTCATCTTGACCGGGTCGGCTCTCGCCCTGATCGGGTCGGTCGGGATGCTGCGCCTTCGCTCGTTCTACCAGCGCGTCCACGCGCCGACGCTGGGCACGACGCTCGGCATCGGGAGCGTGCTCGCGGGATCCATGGTGTTCTTCTCCGCGCTAGGATCTCGCCCCGTCGTCCACGAGGTGCTGATCGGGGCCTTCGTCTTCATCACGACGCCTGTCACCCTGATGCTCCTGACCCGCGCTGCGCTCTATCGTGACCGGGCGGAGAACAACGCCGATGTCCCTCCCGTGCCCGCGGTGGCCGCCGATCCGGCGTCCGGCGAAGGCCGGCACGCCGCCATAGCAGGCGAGCCCGATCCGGCCGGGCCGCGGTCTCCTCCCTGATTGGGATTCGAAGCAGCGGCCAGCTACGCTGCGGGCGGGATGACGCGCAGCTCCTGCAGGCGCGCCATCTGGCGCACGAACATCTCCTCGTCGTCCACGATGTCGTGGAAGCCGTAGCGGCGGATCTTGGTCGTCTCCGAGATCGAGTCGTACTCGGCGTGCCACTGGAAATCGCCGAACTTCCAGGCGACGAGTTGCTCGTAGGGCGTCGGCTGGAGACCGTATTTCTCGACCATTCGGGCCCAGAGCGAACCCTTGTCGGCCATCTGCTCGGCCAGCCGGATCGTCTGCACCGGCCCGCATTCCATGCCGAAGAAGGCGGCGATCTTCGGCCACATATGCTCCCACCGAAAGAGGCCGCCATTGGTGACGTTGAAGATCTCGTTGGCGCAGCGCGGCTCGGTCGCGGCCCACACGGTCGCGCGGGCGAGAAGGTCGGTGTCGATCGCTTGCTGCAGGGCGCGGTAGCCGCCCGGCGTACCCGGGAAGCGCAGCGGCAGGCCGAGTTCCTTCGAGATCGACGCATAGACGCCGAGGACAGAAGTCATGTTCATCGGCGAGTTGATCGCGTAGCCGTAGATCGTGCGCGGCCGCATGGCGGACCACGTCCACCGAGCCTTGGGCGCGCGCTCCCGGAGGAAGTCTTCCTGGTCGTAGTAGAAGTTCGGCGGCATGTGCCGCGGGTCCGTCTCGCGGGCCGGCGTCCTGTAGCGCCCGAGATGCGTCCCGTAGGCCTTGGTGCCCTGCATCAGGCTGACGTGCTCGAGCCCTGGTGCGGCGCGCTCGACCACCTCGACGGTGTTGCGCAGCATCGCGAGATTGGGGGCCACTTCGTCGGCGAAGCTCGGCCGCTCCAGATAGGCGGCGTAGAAGATGTGCGTGACGTCCGCGAGCCCGGCGAGCTTGCGCTCGGCATCATCGCGATCGAGCAAGTCGATCGAGATGTAGCTTGCTGCGCGCGCTTCGCTTGGGTTCCGGCGCGACAGGCCGGTCACCTTCCAGCCGGGCTGGCCGGCAAGGTGTTGAACGAGGCCTTGCCCGACGACCCCGAGGGCACCGACAACGAGCGCGTGCTTCATTCGATCCTCCCTCCCCGCTCACTCCGGCGAAGGCGGGGTCCATCGGCCTGGGTTCCGGCTTGCCGCTTGAGCGATCGGCTACGTCACTTATTCAGGTGGTGTAGCGGCAGGCCTGGACGCTCCCAGGGCATCGAGACCAGTCGCCCGGTGGACGACAGGGTGATGTAGGCCGTGCGCAGGTCCGGGCCGCCAAAGCAGATATTGGTCACCCAGCGTTCGGGCATGAGGACGTGCCGCACCGAGTGGCCGTCGGGCGACACGACCGTGATCCCGCCATTGACGAGCGTCGCAACGCAGATGTTGCCGCCCGCATCGACCGCGAGAGAGTCGAAGCGGTTGTAGCCTGGCAGACCGGTGACGAGCCGCCCGCCATGCGGTGACGGAAACGGATGCCGGCGGATCTCCCCGGGCCCAGTCAGGTCGAACGCCCAGAGCCGCGCTGTTTCCGTCTCGGCGACATAGAGCACGCGTCCGTCCGGCGAGAGGCCGCAGCCATTCGGCGTGAAGATCGGGAAGACGACCTCCCGGATCATGCTGCCGTCCGCTCGGGCGTAGTAGACCGCACCGCGATCCTGGTCGCGGTGGCGCACCTTGCCGAGGTCCGTGAAGTAGAAGCCGCCCTCGCCATCGAAGACGAGGTCGTTCGGGCCGCAGAGGAGGCGCCCGTCGCACTCGCGATAGAGCACCTCGATCTCACCGGTCTCAAGGTCGAGCGCCTCGATCCGGCCGCCGGAATAGTCTTCGGCGATGCCGATCGGGCGGAGGCCGCTCTCGTCGCCCTCCGGGGTCCAGCGGAACCCACCGTTGTTGCAGATGAAGAGGCGACCGTCCGGCCCGAGCGCCGCACCGTTCGGCCCGCCGCCGGGCCTCGCGACATAGGAGACAGCCCCGTCCGGCGCGACCTTCGTCACCGTCCCGCGCTCGATCTCGACGAGGAGGATCGATCCGTCGGGCATCGCTACCGGGCCCTCGGGGAACCGGAGTCCTGACGCGAGTTCAGTGAGTTCGGGAACCATCACGACATCTCCCTGGAGCGACCGGGTGAGCGGCCGCCTCTTGTTCTGTGTTGCTGAGTGAACGGCCGGACCGCGCCCGGCTATGGGGGCTGCTAGGCAGCCTCCGGCCGCCAGTTGCGCAGCAGGTTCGCCTTCGAGTCCGGCACTTCGATCTCGAACCCGAGCACGGCAGCGGACAGGGCCTTGCCGTAATTGTCGAGGCAGAGCGAACGCGAGACGCCGCCGCCCAATGCGCCTTCCGCCACGAAGTTCAGGACGCCGAGCTTGTCGACCTCGTAGCGGGTGACCTTGCCAGTCACCATGCCGGCATAGAACTCCTTGAAGCGCTCGGCCGTGAGCTGCTCCTTGAGGATGGGATAAAGGTCCGGCTCGTAGGCGATGACCGTGATGTTGGAGGTGTTGCCCTTGTCGCCCGAGCGGACATGGGCAACGTGCTGCAGCTTCAGCTTCATCGGCTCAGCTCTCGTACATGGTGATGACGGGCTTCACGGCCTCGCGCGGCACGAGCGAGGACCAGACGCCGATGACCTCGCGGGTGCGGTCCTGGTGCGGGACGCGCTTGCCTGTCATGCCGACACCCGACACCGCCATGCCGTCGACCTCGCGGCCGACCTTCAGGGCCTCCTCGCGCGTCTTGCAGCGCGCCGCGACGCGGACCGCGACCTCGTAGGGCTCGGCTTCGACGCGCGGGGAGGAGCCGCCATGGATCGCGTTCACGCCGACGAAGTCGACGCGATAATCCTCCGCCTCCAGCCCGACAATCTTGAAACGTTCTTCGAGAATGCGCTTGGCGAGCTCCGCCCGGCGCAGCGCTCCCGGACCGGCATAGAAAAACATGTCCTCGCCGATGAAGCCTTCCTGGCAGGCGATCGACACCTTCAAGGTCGGCGTGCGGGGCTTGCCGGAGATGCGGCTCACCCTCACCCGGTCGTGCCCGACCTCCTCGAGATCGGTGGTGGTGAAATCGACCACTACGTCCGGCGTGATGTAGTTGGCCGGGTCGTGCACCTCGTAGAACAGCTGCTCCTTGAGAGTACGGAGGTTCACCGCCCCGCCCGTGCCAGCGACCTTGGTGATGACGGCCGAGCCGTCGCTCTCTATCTCCGCGATCGGGAAGGCGAGGTCCCACGGATCGGGCACATCCTTGAAGCCAGGGTCGCAGAAATATCCGCCGGTGACCTGCGCGCCGCATTCGAGCACGTGGCCGATGCCGTTCCCCGGCCCGAGCCGGTCGTGGTCCAGCGCGTCCCAGCCGAATTCGTGCATCATCGGCGCCATGAAGATCGACGGGTCGGCGACGCGGCCGGTCACGACCACCTGCGCGCCGTTCTTCAATGCCTGCACGATCGGCTCGGCGCCCATATACGCCTCGGCCGACACGATGCTCCCGGCGAGGGACGAGGACGGCTTGCCGTTCTCCATGAGCGTGTCAGTCAGGTCGAGCACGCTGTCCGTGATCAGGCTGCCCGATACCGCCGCGACCTTCGTGCCGCGAGGGGCACCGCATTCGCGCAGCCAATGCACGATGCGCTGCGCCGCGCCTTCCGGATTGATCCAGCCCTGGTTGGAGATGATCTTCGTGCCGCGCCGAAGGCAGCCGGGGATGACCCGCTGCATGCGGTCGTCGAGATAGGTGTCGTAGCCGGGGAATTCGGGATCACGCCGCTTCCGAACCTGGGCGGCCGAGATTGTCGCCTCCGCCATGGTCTCGAAGCAGAGATAATCGAGGTCGCCTTTCTCCGCGTTCAGGCGGGCGGGCTCCAGGCGGTCGCCCCACCAGGCCGATCCTGAACCGATACGTAGACCTGTCATGCCTCTCCCCATCACTCGACCTTGACGCCCGTCTTCGCGACGACGTCCGGCCACTTGGCGACCTCGCGCCTGACGATTTCGCCGAACGCATCCGGGCTCATCCCGCCCGGCACGCCGCCGAGTTCCAGCAGCTTCGCCTTCATGTCCGGCTCAGCCAGGACCGCCGCAATCTCGCGCTGCAGCTTCTCGACGACGGGGCGCGGCGTCTTGGCGGGAGCAAGGAGGCCGAACCAGGCAGAGACTTCGTAGCCGGGCACGCCGCTCTCGGCGATCGTCGGCACCTCGGGCAGGCTCGGGAAGCGCTCGGGCGTCGTGACCGCGAGCGCCTTCACGCTGCCGGCCCGGACATGCCCCACCGCTGACGGGAGGTTGTCGAACCCGACCCTTATGTGCCCGGCGATGAGGTCGTTCAGCATCGGCCCGCCGCCCCGGTACGGGACGTGGTTGAGGTTCACGCCGGCCATCGTCTTGAGGAGTTCGCCCGACATGTGCGGCGAGCCGCCGAGCGACGTGGACCCGAAGTCGATCTTGCCGGGATTTTCCTTGGCCAGCTTCAGGAAGCTCGTGAGGTCGGACACCCCGAGCGACGGATTGACCATCAGCACGTTGGGCGTGGACGCCACAACGGTGATCGGGGCGAAGTCCCGCACCGGGTCATAGGGCAGGCTCTTGAACACCGCGGCGTTGATGCCGTGCGTGTTGATGGTCGCCATAACCAGCGTGTAGCCGTCGGGTTCGCTCGCCGCGACGGTCTGCGTGCCGATGCTGCCGGAGGCACCGCCGCGATTCTCGACGATGAAGCGCTGCCCAAGCCGTTTGTCGAGCCGGTCGGCGACAAGGCGCGCCAGGATGTCCGTCGTCCCGCCGGCAGGGAACGGCACGATGATCTTTACGACCCGCTCCGGATACTCGGCCAGAGCGCCTGTCGAGACCGCGAGCGCGGCCAGTACGGCGAGACATGTCCGACGCAGCAAAAGCGCCATCCCCCTTGTTTTCCGGCCCGAGCGACCGTTCCGTCACACGGAACGAATACACGCGCAGACCAGCCCTCCCCGGCAGAAACGTTGCATCTCGTTTCTACTCGCGGAACATTGTTGACAGGTCGCTGCGGAAAAACAACCATCTTGGCGACGAGAGGCCATGAACGGCCCGGTCAGGGAGGGACTACGTAATGCTGCCGATAACCGTGTCGCGCCGCGCCTTCGCGGCCGGCTTGCTTGCCTGCGGGATAGCGGGCTCTGCCAATGCGCAAGAGCCCATCAAGATCGGCTGGCTGTCGTCGCTGACGGGCCCGCTGTCGTCGGCCGCGATCGCCGAGAACCAGGGCGTCCAGTTCGCCGTCGACGAGATCAACAAGGCGGGTGGGATCAACGGCCGCAAGCTCGAACTTCTCACGCGCGACACCGCCGGCGAGCCGACCAAGGCCGTGAACCTCGCCCAGCAGCTCGTCTTTTCAGACAAGGTGCATTTCGTGATCGGCCCGGTGAACTCGGGCGAGTCGCTCGCCACGGTCCCGATCGTCGCGAAAGCGGGCATCCCGAACATCGTGATCGGCAGCGTGGACGAGTTGATCAACGAGAAGCGCTTCCCGCTCGCCTTCCGGGCAATCAACACCAACACGCAGTGGATCCAGGGCGGCAACGACTACGCGCTGAACGTCCTGAAGCGGAAGAAGGTCGCCGTCATCGGCGATACGTCGGGCTACGGCACGTCAAGCGCCAAGACGGCGGCCGAGCTGCTGGAGAAAGCGGGCGTGAAGCCGGTCTATTCCGTGCTGATCGACCCCAACAAGACCGACCTCACGGACGAGATCACCAAAGCCAAGGCGGCCGGCGCCGACGTCATCATGCCGTGGTCCGCCGCGACCGGGCTGATGGCCCGCATCCTCAACACGCGCGGCAACATGGGCTGGGACGTGCCAGTGGTGGGCCACCCGGCCATCATGGCGCTGCCCATCAAGGCGCTGCTCAACAAGCCGGAATACTGGGAGAACGCCTACGCGGCGGGCTACCAATCCACCACCTATGTCGACGGCAAGCTGCCCGAGCGCACGCAGAAGCTCGTTGACCAGATCAAGCCGGCGCTGGGCGGCAAGATCGATTTCACCTTCTGGTGGGTCGCGCTCGGCTACGACACCGTGAAGATCATCGAGCACGCCGTGAAGACGAACGGCTCGACCGACCCGCAGAAGTTCAAGGAGCTGCTCGAGAAGACGAAGGACTTCCCCGGCGTCTATGCGAGCTACACCTGGACGCCCGACAACCACAACGGGTTTCCTGACAAGAACATCGTCGTGAACACTGCCAACACATTCAAGGACGGCAGCTACGACCGGGCCCCGATGTGATGACCGTTTTCAAGCGCTCACCCCGGCGAAAGCCGGGGTCGTTCCTGATGCTGAGGCTGGATGCCGGCCGTCGCCGGCATGAGCGGATGATGCCATGCTGAGCGTCCTCGTCTCGGGCCTCGCCATCGGCGCGCTCTATGCCGCCACGGCACTAGCGTACAACGTGATGTACTCGACCTCGAAGGTGCTGAGCGTGACCACGGGCCACCTCTGCATGCTCGGCGGCGTATTCGGGGCATGGTTCATCGGCAATCTGGGCCTGCCGGTGCTCGTTGGGCTCGTGGGTGCGATCGCGGTAGGCGCCCTGTTCGGCTGGATCACGGAGATTGTCGGCGTCCGCCGCGTGCTCGCCCGATCCGACGAGCACCTCTGGCTACTCTCGACGCTCGCGCTGGCCACGATCGTGCAGCAGGCGGTGGGCCTGTGGTGGGGGACGGAGCCGCGGCCCTTCCCGCGGCTGATCCCGCAGGACTTCTCGGCCGGGCTCGCCGACCAGAAATACTGGCTGCCGATCGCCACTGTCCTCGTCATGGCGGCAGGACTCGAGCTGTTCTACCGCCGTACCCTCTGGGGCAAGCTGTTCCAGGCAACCTCGGAGGATGCCTTCGCAGCCCGCGCCCGCGGCATCCCGACGGACCGTGTCCGCTCCTTTTCCTATCTCCTGGCCGGGGCTCTCGGCGGTCTCGCAGGCTTTGCGGCCGGGCAGCTCACCTTCGCGTTCTTCGCCCTCGGCCTGACGCTCACGCTGAACGGCTTCATCGCCCTGGCGGTGGGCGGGCTCGGCAGCAACATCGGCGCGCTCGTCGGCGGTGCCGCGCTCGGTCTTCTCTCGGCCTTCGCGACCTACTTTTTCGGCGGAGAGTACCAGCAGACCATCGCGGTCGGCCTCCTCATGGTCGTGCTGCTCGTGCAACCCGAGGGACTGTTCGGCGCCAAGCGGGTGAGGCCGGTATGACGCCCCATCGCATCAAGGGCGCTCTCCTCCTCGTCGGCGGCCTCGCCCTCGTCGCCCTGCCCTACTGGGCAGGCGACCTCTACCAGCTTCACCTCGCCTCCCTAATCGGCGCCTACTGGATCCTGATCGCCGGGCTGAACCTCGTCGTCGGCTATGCCGGCCAGCTCTCGATCGGCCATGTCGGCCTGCTCGCGGTCGGCTCCTACTGCTTCGCCATCCTGGCCGGCACGCACGGGATCGACCCCTTCCTGGCAGTCCTCGCCTGCGGCATCGTCGGGGGGCTCGCGGGCCTCCTCCTCGGCCTGCCGTCGCTCCGGCTCCCAGGTTTCTACTTTGCCATGGCCACGATGGCCTTTGCGCTCATCGTGACCGAGCTGTCGCTAGCGGAAGGCCACCTTACGGGCGGCGGCACGGGGTTGAGCGTCCCGAGCTTCCCTGCCCCATTCAATACGCCCTGGGGCTATTACTGGCTGATCCTTGGCCTCGCGGCCCTCGTCACTTGGCTTACCTGGAATGTGAGCCGGCTGATGTGGGGTCGCGCGCTCGTTGCGATCCGGGACAGCGAGGTCGCGGCGACCTCGGTGGGCGTCCGCCTGTTCCGCCTCAAGCTTGCCGTCTTCGTTTTCTCGGGCGTGACGGCGGGGGTCGGCGGCGCGCTCTTCGCCTCGCTGCAGAGCTACATCACGCCCGACACCTTCGTGTTCGAGATCGGCCTCTTCTTCTTCGTCTGCATCATCATCGGCGGACGCGGGACGATACTCGGCCCACTCGTCGGCACCGTCATCCTGACGGCCCTGCCGGAGCTCGTAGCGCCGCTCGCGAAGCTCGGGTCGTTCTTCTACGGCGTGCTGCTGCTCGCCGTCGTCCTCCTCATCCCCGAAGGCTTCGGCCGGGTGTTCGCCCTCGTCGCCGAGCGGTTTGGAGAGCCGCACCGCAGCCACGAGGTGAAGCCGGACCTCGGCCGGCTACGCGGCGTCCTCGCCTCGGAGCGGAGCCCGGCATGAGCGCCCTCATTGCACGCAGGGCGAGCAAGCGCTTCGGCGGCCTGGTCGCGCTCGACGACGTATCGCTCGATCTCCAGCCCGGCGAGGTGCACGGCCTTATCGGTCCGAACGGCAGCGGCAAGACGACGATGCTCAACCTCATGTCAGGCTATTACCGGCCAGACGGGGGCGAGATCCTCCTCGGCGCCGAGGCGCTGTCCGGTCACTCGGTCCAGCGGCGTCCGAACCTTGGCATCGCCCGCACCTTCCAAAAGCCGCGGCTACTGCCGACCCTGACGGTCCTGGACAATGCGATGCTGGGTGCCTGGCGCGACGTCCGTTCCGACTTCATCACGACGGCGCTGTCGCTGCCCAAGGCTCTGCGCGAGGAGCGCGAAATCCGCCGCCGGGCTGAGGAGCTGGTGCACGGCGTCGGGCTCGGCCACGCGATAAACCGGCGCGCCAATCTCCTCGAACACGCCGAGCAACGCTTTCTCGAGATCGCTCGCGCCCTTGCGCTCCGGCCGCGCTTCCTCCTGCTCGACGAACCCGCCGGCGGGCTCACGGGGGCCGAGATCGAGCATCTCGGCCGCATCATCGCGACCATTCGGGATGCCGGGATCGGAGTGCTGCTTGTCGAGCACCATACCGACTTCGTCTTCCGCATCTGCTCGCGTGTGACCACGCTGGATCGCGGGCGCCTCATCAAGCATGGCACGCCCGACGAGGTCCGCACGGACGCCGAGGTCGTCCGAGTCTATCTGGGAGCCTGACGCGTGAGCGCCCGCCGAGCCGGATCACCCCTCCTCGCCGTGTCCGACCTCCACGTCGCCTACGGCAAGGCCCACGTCGTCCACGGTGTCAGCTTCGACGTGCACCCCGGCGAGTTCGTCGTCATGCTCGGCCGGAACGGCGCAGGCAAGAGCACCATCCTGCACGCCATATCCGGCCTGGTGCCGAAGAAGGCGGGCGCCATCACCTTCGCGGGAAAGGACATCTCTCGCGCGTCTTCCGCCGACATCGTCCGGGCGGGACTTGTGCAGGTGCTGGAAGGCCACCGGGTCTTTACGAGCCTCTCGGTGGAGGACAACCTCCTCCTCGGGTCTTATGCCCGGCACTCTCCCGACCAGCGCGAGAGCCTGGACCGGATCTATGCCGACTTCCCCGAGATCGCCGAGAAGCGACACCAGCAGGCGTCGCGGCTCTCGGGCGGGCAGCAGCAGATCCTCGCCGTAGCCCAGGGCATGATGGCCGATCCACGGCTGCTGATCCTGGACGAACCCTCGGGAGGCCTCGCGCCGATCGTCGTCGACCGCATCCTGGCGGTCGCGGCCAGCCTCGCCGGACGGGGTCTCGCCATCTTGCTCGTCGAGCAACTGGTCGAGAAGGCGCTGAAGCACGCCCATTACGGGTACCTGCTCGAGACGGGGGCCATCGGGGGCGAAGGCCCGGCGGAGGAGCTCGGGGACAGCGACCTCCTGAAGAGGATCTATCTCGGCGGGTCTGAACCGGCGGCGTCATGATGGCCGAGCAAGCGAAGCAGACATCCGCAGAACCGGATGCCGCGGACGAGGGCCGGGCGACGAACTCCACCCAAAAGGTCTGCGCCATCCTTCGCGCACTGTCGGCGCGCTCGCCGCAACGCCTGGCGGAGATTTCGGCCTGGACGGGCCTGAATAAGGTCACCGCCCTCCGCATCCTTGAGACACTAATCGAAGAAGGCTTCGCCGAGCGCGAGCCGGACGGCCGCGGCTTTGCGCGCGGGCCCGAATTCCTGGCTCTTGCGGCGTCGGCCGGACGCTCGCACGACTTGCGTGAGCTGGCGCGGCCGAGCCTTGTGCGCCTGGCGGAGTTGTCGGAGGACACGGCGCTTCTCTCCGTGCGCAGCGGCATCGAATCCGTCTGCATCGACCGGCAGGTAGGCTCTTTCCCAATCCGGGCGAACTATCTGGACATTGGCAGCCGCCGCCCGCTCGGCGTCGGGGCCGGAGCTCTCGCCATTCTCACCTGGCTCCCGGTACGCGAGATCGACGCCATTCTGGGCGTGATCGGCCCGCATCTCGGCCCCTATCCGCGGATGTCGGTCGACCTCATCCGGGAACTTGTCCTCGAAAGCCGGACGCGAGGTTGCGTCGTGCTTCTCGATCGCGTGGTGGACCGTATGTCGGCGATCGGCGTCCCAATCCTTTCGGAAACGGGCGCCGTCATCGGCGCTCTCAGCATCGCTGCCTTGACCGAACGCATCTCCGAGCGAGCCGAGATGCTCTGTGGCGCGCTCCTGCGCGAGACCGATCTCATCCGCCGCGAGATGGGCCGGGGCCTCGCGACGTCCTCACGTCCGAAGGGGTCTGCCTCATGAGCCTGATCACCGGCGTAGGTCTCACGCCCTATGGCAAGCTGGAAGGCCGCGACACCCTGGCGCTGATGAGCGAGGCAGCGGCAGCGGCTCTGAACCACGCCGGCGTGGAGCGACAAGACGTCGATGGCCTGCTCACCGGCTACTCGACAACGCTGCCGCACCTCATGCTCTCGACCGTGTTCGCGGAGCATTTCGGCATCCGGCCGACTTACGCGCATGCGATCCAACTCGGCGGCGCGACCGGGTTCGGCCTCGTGATGCTCGCCCATCTGCTCGTGGATGCGGGTGCGGCCCGCCGCATCCTGGTCGTCGCGGGGGAGAACCGGCTGACCGGGCAATCCCGCGACAGCGCGATCCAAACGCTCGCGCAGGTCGGCCATCCGGTCTACGAGGTCCCGCTCGGGCCGACGATCCCGGCCTATTACGGACTCGTCGCCTCGCGTTACATGCACGAATTCGGCTCGACGGAGGCCGATTTCGCCGAACTCGCCGTGCTCATGCGCGCCAACGCCGCACGCACGCCCGGCGCGCAGCTCACAGCGCCAATCACGGTCGAGGACGTCCTCGCTTCGAAGCCGATCGCTTCCCCACTCAAGCTGCTTGATTGCTGCCCCGTCTCCGATGGCGGGGCCGCCTTCGTGATCGAGCGCGAAGATGGCGGCCGACCGGGCATTCGGATCATCGGCACCGCTCAGGCGCATATGCACCAGCATGTCAGCGCAGCCGCCTCGCTCACCGAGTCCGGCGCGGGCGACTGCACCTCCCGCGCGATGCGGCAGGCAGGCGTCACGCTCGCAGATATCCGCTACGCCGGCATCTACGACAGCTTCACGATCACGCTGACGATCCTCCTGGAGGAGATCGGGCTCGCCCCGCGCGGAAGCGCCGGCCGGCTCGCCCGCGAGGGCTATTTCTCGCCGGACGGCGCGATTCCGCTGAACACCCATGGCGGGCTCCTCAGCTACGGCCATTGCGGCGTCGGCGGCGCGATGGCGCATCTCGTCGAAGCCGTCCGCCAGATGCGCGGCGAGGCCGGCGACAGGCAGATCGAGCGGCCGCCGCTCGCTCTGCTGCACGGCGATGGCGGCGTCCTCTCCTCGCATGTCAGCCTGGTCCTGGAGGCCACACGATGAGCGTGATCGCCGACTGGACGAGCGGCGCCGAGGCGCTGACCTACGGCAAGTGTCGGGCCTGCGGCAGGGTCAGCTACTTTCGCCGCCCGTTCTGCCCTCATTGCGGATCCGAGGACGTCGAGGTGCGGATCGCTTCCGGCCGCGGGGAGGTCCACGCCATCACGACGGTTGCGCGCGCGCCCTCGACCGAATTGCGCCCGTTCGCGCCCTACCGGATCGCCCTCGTCGGTGCCGAGGAAGGCTTCCGCTTCATGAGCCATGCAGCAGACGGCCTCGCCATAGGCGACGCCGTCCTCACCAGCTTCCGCCCGCTAGGCGAGCGGATCGTACCCTTCGTCGAACCCCGGCGCTCCTGATGAATCCCAACCTCAAGGCGGCGCTCGATCCCGCCTCTGTTGCCCTGATCGGCGCTTCCGAGAACCCGAACAAGATCGGGGGCCGGCCGCTCGACTATCTGCGGCGTTTCGGCTTCCGCGGCGCGATCTATCCGATCAACCCGAAGCGCGCTGAGGTGCAGGGCGTGAAGGCGGTGCCGAGGCTTGCCGATCTCGACCAGGCACCGGATGTCGCGATCATCGCGGTGCCGGGCGAGGACGCCGTGCGGGCACTCGACGAATGCGGCGGGATGGGCGTGAAGCTCGCCGTGATGATGACGTCGGGCTTCGGGGAAACCGGCCCTGAGGGCAAGGCGGCCGAGCGTGCGATGGTCGAGCGGGCCCGCGCCCACGGCATGCGGATGGTCGGGCCCAACACGCAGGGCCTCGCCAATTTCGGCACGGGCGCCGTCCTCAGCTTCTCGTCCATGTTCCTTGAGGAAGCGCCGAAAGACGGTCCGGTCGGCATCGTCAGCCAGAGCGGCGCGATGAGCGTGATCCCCTATGGCTTGCTGCGCTCGCGCGGGATCGGCGTCCGGCACGCTCATTCCACCGGCAACGATGCGGACGTGACGGTCTGCGAGTTCGCGACTGCCGTCGCGTCCGATCCGGACCTGAAGCTGCTGCTGCTCTACCTGGAGAGCATCCCCGACCCCGAGCACCTGGCGGAAGCCGCTGCCATCGCGCGCCGGAGGAACCTGCCGATCATCGCGCTCAAGAGTGGCCGGACACCGGCGGGCCAAGCCACGGCGAGCTCGCATACGGGCGCGCTCGCCAACGAGGATCGCGTCGTCGACGCGTTCTTGGAGCAGCACGGCATCTGGCGCGCGAAGGATTCGGTCGACCTCGTGAAGGCGGCCGAGCTGTATCTCCAGGGATGGAAGCCGGAGGGGCGGCGCCTCGTCGTCATCAGCAATTCCGGCGCAACCTGCGTCCTCGCCGCCGATGCCGCGACGGCCGCGGAGATGGAAATCCCTCGTCTTTCGGACGGTACGCAGGAGCAACTGCGCGCCATTCTGCCGGGCTTCGCCGCGACCGCGAACCCGGTGGACATCACAGCCGCGCTCCTCACCAACAGCGCCCTCTTCAGCCAGATCCTGCCTGTCATCGCAGAGGACCCCTCCGCCGACGCCTTCCTGGTCGGCGTGCCTGTTGCCGGCCAGGCCTACGACGTCGAAGCCTTCGGACGCGACACCTCTGCCTTCGCGGCGGCCACGGGCAAGCCTGTCGTGGTCACGGCCCCGCAGGCCATGGTTGCCGCGCCCTTCAAAAACCGCGGCCTGCCCGTCTTCGAGGGCGAAGGCGAGGCGATCGCGGCACTCAGCCAGTTCATCGTTCATCGCGAGCTGATGGCAAAGGCAGCCGAGCGCTTCGGCGGGGACGGCGCGGCCATCAGAAGCGCAGTTCAGCCCGCCGAAGACTCGCGCTCTCCGCGCCTTCTCGACGAAGCCGAAAGCCTCGCCGCCCTGTCTCAGGCAGGCATCCCGACCGTCCCGCATAAGCTCTGCAGGAGCGCCGGCGAAGCGGTAGCAGCGGCGGCGAGTTTCGGCGTTCCCGTCGTCGTGAAGGGTTGCTCGCCTGATGTCGCTCATAAGAGCGAGCTCGGGCTCGTTCATCTCGGCCTGGACGGCGCGGACGACGTCAGCCGCGCCTTCGAGGCTTGCCGCGCCTCTCTGGCCGATCACGGCGCGTCCTTTTCCGGCGTGCTTGTCGCGCCGATGGCGAAAGGCCGACGTGAATTGCTGCTCGGCGCCCATCGCGATCCGTTCTTCGGCCCCGTCATCCTCGTCGGCGACGGCGGGAAATACGTGGAGGCCATGCCGGATACCCGCATCCTGCTGCCGCCCTTCACCGAAGACGACGTGCGCAAGGCCCTGGCGCATCTGCGCATCGCGCCGCTGCTCGGCGGCACCCGGGGCGAGGCCCCGATCGCGCTCGATGGCTACGTCGCGGCGGCGCTCGCGCTCGGCAGGCTGATGACGGAGGCGAGCAGCCGGATCGAAAGCGTCGACATCAATCCCTTCCTGGTCGGAACGGGCGACGAGGAAGGGATGGCGCTCGATGCCGTCGTCCTGCAGCGCGATGAAGGGACACCGAGATGAGGCGTCGTGACGTTCTGGCTGCCCTCGCTGCCGTCGGCGGGGCCGCGAGCCTGACGAGGCCGAGTTCGGCCAATGCCTGGCCGAGCCGGCCGATCAACGTCATCGTGCCCTATACGCCCGGCGGCTCGACGGACGTCACGGCCCGCATCGTCGGCGAGCGGCTCTCGGCCGTCCTCGGCCAGCGGCTGATCATCGACAACAAGCCTGGGGCGGGCGGCAACCTGGGTTTGGAGCTCACGGCCCGGGCCGCTCCCGACGGCTATACGCTGGGCGTGAACACGACTGCGCATGCGATCAACATGACGCTGTTCAAGACGCTCGGCTACGATGCGCTCGGCAGCTTCGAGCCCGTCGCCCTCCTCACGGAAAACCCGCTTGTCCTGGTCGTGCCTCCGGGCTCACGGGCAAAATCCGTCGAGAACCTCATCGCGATGGCTAAGGACAGGCCCGGTGCCCTCAATGTCGCGACCTCCGGGCTCGGTCAGTCGACCCATCTCGCGGGCGAGCTCTTCGCCTCCATGGCGGGCATCAAGCTCACCTTCGTGCCCTATCGCGGCTCCGCCCCGGCGATCGCCGACGTCGTCGCGAGCCATGTCGACCTGATGTTCGACACCACGCAATCCGTCCTGCCGCAGCTCGCCGACGGGCGCCTCAGGGCACTCGCGATTACCTCGGCGGAGCGCCTCCCGATCGCCAAGGACATCCCGACGGTCGCTGAAACGGTGCTCCCCGGCTATGTCGCGATCGCCTGGAACGGGCTCGTGGCCCCGAAGGGGACGCCCGCCGACATCGTCACGCGGCTGAATGCGGAAACAGTGAAGGCCCTTGCGGAGCCGGAGATCGCGGCGAAATTTGCCGCCCTCGGCGCGGTCTCCCGCCCGCTCGGCCCAGCGGCCTTCGGGACCTTCATCAAGGACGAGATCACGAAATGGGGCGAGGTCGTCCACCGCTCCGGCGCGAAGATCGAATAGGCACGGAGTTCAGCAGAAGTGTTCGACCCGGGCGGCCGCAATACCCGGGGCCCCGGCCAGACGTTCGGCCCGCCTTTGAGCCCTAACCGTCAGAGCCGATGGTCCGCGGCGCGTGTGAGCGTGAGGGTCTTCGACCGAAATGTGCGGGGAGTTGGAGCCGATGGTCCGCGTCGTCAGGCGCCGATGCCATGGAGGGAGAGGAACAGCGATTACGAGATCCAGGTCCTGGACGCAGGCTTGACCTCCCTACGGGAGCCTCGCTCTAGAACGCCGCTTTCACTGGAAGATGATTGGTGGGTGTACAAGGATTCGAACCTTGGACCCGCTGATTAAGAGGCTTCGGGAAACCGAGCATTCTCAAGGGCAATTCTGACACCTTCCCGGTTCGTTCCCGTATTGATGGGAAAGGACTTTCCGGTGTTGTCAGAACGGACGAAGCCCCTCCCCGCTCTCGTGGGAGTCCGGCCATGAGGGTGCTTGTCTGCGGCGGGCGCGACATGAGCGCGGCAGATGCCTTCAACTGGCTGGAGGCCAACGCGAAGGACGAACTCGCGCACGCGACGGGCTGCTACTCGGCCCTGACGATCGACACCGTTATTCACGGCGGAGCGCGCGGCGCCGACGAAGGTGCGGCCCGATGGGGCGAGAGCGAGCACGTCAAAGTGCTCCGCTTCGACGCCGATTGGAAGAAGCACGGGAAGGCGGCGGGGCCGATCCGGAATGCCCGCATGCTGCGCGAGGGCAGGCCTGACATCGTGATCGCGCTGCCGGGAGGGCGCGGCACGGCAGACATGGTTCGGCAGGCTGAGGCTGAGGGCCTGCCCGTCATCCGCGTTGAGGATTTCGAAGTTCCCCTCCCCCGCTATCTCGGGAGGCGTGGATGAGCGAGAGGACGTGCAGGGTGCGCGTGACCGGATCCATCATATCCCAACTGAAAGCCCTAGAGCGGCAGCCGGGTTTGTGGTCGCGCGTTCCGCCCGAGACGGCAGATTATGACCTCCGGGTCATGCTGGAGGGTGGCCTCGTTCGCTACCGCGGCTCCGGGCTCGGTTACGAGATTACCTCGTTAGGTTTGGCCGCCGTGGAGGCTGCTGATGAGACCCACTGAACCACTCCGGTACTGCTACTATTGCAAGCAGCCGCTCGTGATCTCCAAGGGTCGGCACCCGCGGAAAAAGACGCTCGATCACGTCCATCCGAAGTCTCGCGGTGGCCGGGACACCGTGTTCGCTTGTCAGCACTGCAACACGATGAAGGGCGATATGTCGATGGCTGCTTGGGCCTTCTTCATGAGCGCTAACCCAGATTGGTGGAGGCTCGGAACCGAACACGTAGTCCCGAACGAGAAGCTGCGCGAATTCTATAGGAGAGGGAAGGCTATGATGGCCGCACCCTTGCCGCCCGGCCGAGCCGCACAAGGGCACCTCGTTACTTCGAGCGCTCCGGGTGCGGCCCGGAATCCCGGGTCCCGTGGGCGGCCAGTTCAGCAATATAACGGCCGCGGGGCGTCTCCGGCAAGCATCCCCGCCTCTCCCTCCCCGCCAAGTGGAGATCGGACGTGAGCCCTGCGGAAAAGCGAAAGATGTCTCAGGTGCTCGGCGCGAGGCCGAACGCCAAGATGGTGAAGGGCGGCGGTGGTTACGTTGTCGTTGACGGCGACAGGAGCCTGGACTGCGCTCACATGGGCTACGTCGCGACGGCCGGTCAGGCTTGGTCGCTCGCCTTCAAACACATCATCCAAGACCATAGGAGCAACAGACTATGACGGCTACCGTGCTCGCCCCGAACGCCGTGATCGTAGACCTGTCTGAATGGCCGTGGAACGCCACCCATGACGCCCAGCCCAAGCCGCACGGCCTCAGCGGCCGGTGGTGTGCCCGGTGTGGGGTCTCCGAGACGACGTGCTCGCTCGACGGCATGAGGTGTACGCCCATTTTCTCTGGGCAGCGGCCTTATGGTGCCAGCCCCGCCCGCGTCCCGCCCCGTGGAGGAGGGTAGAGATGAACTGGCTCGAGATCGCTGAACGGGCTGAGAAGGCTGAAGGGCCGGATCGGGCTCTGGATGACGCCGCTTGGTGGCTGCTCCGGATCGAGGGTGGCTTCTATCGTGAGCACGCAGGACGGCGCGAGCACGACGTGACATGCGGCTTATACGGCACGGCGGTAGCGGATTGGCGACCGCTCGGCCCCTACAACGAAGCTCCGCGCTACACCGCCTCCGTCGATGCCGTCCTGGCCCTGACAACCGAACAACTCCCCGGCTGGTCCTACGAAGCCGAAGGAGGGCCAGACGGACACGCCTGGCGTCTGAACGAGGATAACGGGTTCGGCTCGCGATCGGCGGAGGGGAAGCACCCAAAGAGCGAGTGTCTGGCCAGGTTGGCTGCTTTCGCCCGCGCCATGTCAGCCCAACGAGAGGAAGGGGAATGAGCAAAGTCTACCAGCTGAAGCCCATGACCATCGAGATCGAGCGGCTCGCGCGTGCTATCGATCCAACAGCTTGGCTCACATGCGAGCAGCGCGGCGAGCCGGAAGAAGACCCTGTCCATGGCGATGCGTGGTGGGTCGAAGGGAAGCGGGACAGTCTTCTGGCTGCTAAGAGAGTTCTCGATCTATGCGCCCACGCCCCTACCCCTCTCCCACTCCCCGCGGAAACTGGATCGGTCTAGCTCTAGCTTTTGCTTTTCTGGCGGCGGTGGGGAGAGCGATATGGAAAGGACTGTGAGATGAGCGAACAGATTTCACTCAAGGACGGATGGATCGACAACAGTTCATCAGGGTACGGAGTTTATCTCCGCTCGGAACATATCGACCTGGACAACCTTCGGACCCTTGACGAAGAGCTAGCAGATCTCGCCGCGATCGAGCTCGATATGGCGCAGTTGGCTGCCAAGCGGCGAACCGCAGAGATGCGCGTTGAGGCTGCCCGATCCGCAGCCCGCCTCTCCCCTCCCGCCTCTCAGAACGAGGGATGACATGGACGATGATCTAGCAATCCAACGCGCGGCGAGCTGCCTAGCGGACTTGCTATCCTCAACCCTGATGCCACGAGACGGAACATGGGCAAGCGCGCGCCAGCCCCTCATCTGGGAGCACAACGCCCTATGCTGGCTTGAGACAATGGGAGAAAGACGCGGCCCGATCAACGGCTGGACGGCCATGCTCCTCGCCGAAGGATACCCCGCCAAAAAGGGCGGCAGCCTCCAAGGTAAGTTCTGGCGGCCGGGCGCGAAGCCGGAATGGTCAGACGAAGAAGAGCCCGCCTCTCAGAACGAGGGATGAGCCGGCACGCTCTGATCGGCTTCGTGCTCGGGGTTGCCTCGGGAGCCGCATTCGCAAAGTGGGCCTGGCCGCTGATCTGGTGATACGCTCCCGCCCATGGCGGTGATCATCGCGACCCTGGCCAACATGGAAGAGGCCGGCTTCGACGGGCTCGAGATCCAGTGCTCGTGCGGGCGAGTGGCCATGTGGCCGTTCGGGCTGCTGAAGCGGCGCATCCCGCCTGAGACCGAAATCCGCGCGCTGGTCGGGCGCCTTTCCTGCCGCCAGTGCCACCGCAAGGTCGAGAGCGTCGACCAGATCAACCCGGTAACGCAGGGGCATGGACAGCCGGATGTCGGCGAGGCCCGGCGAGCACGGGTGATGGACCCCGATCCGGAGCCCTGAGATGCAGAAACCCGCCGCGGTTTGAGCCGGGCGGGCTGGGAGCGTAAACAAATGGGCAGCAGCTTAGGGCGACTTACGCCTTGAGCCCCGGACCGGCCCGGCCCCAGAGTCAGCGCCTCCGCCCATCGCTCCGGCGCTTCGAAGCATCTCTTCAATTTGCTCGAGGGTTTCTGCCACGCCTATTGCATCAGGGGCGCCGTCTTTCTGTCTGCCTACACTAGTGATCCGACCCCGACCATTCAACGTTGTTATTCGAAGGATGTTGTCGGTGTTGACTAATATTGTGCCACCATTCCGTGTAAGTCTTAGCCAAGCCAATTGAGAGCACTCCAGTTCCCTTCGTCGGGATATAGCCCATTCTCGCCGTCAGAGCGATCAAGCGACAGTATGCATTGGTCTCATGCCCCGTGGAAGTGGACGCGCCAGTCTGGCTGTGGTGCAATTGGGGCGACGGTGATTGAGAGCGAGAATGCGACGCAACACTTGGGTGGTCCGGACAACCGGGAGTGGTTTTGAGTTTTCAGGCGGAGACAAGGTTGAGAGCGGCCCCGGTTTCATCGCGGAAGGGGCGTGGTCGGATCGGTTCTCTGCAGATGGCCTGCTTGATGCACGGTTCGTCTGCGGCTCTGGCGTGGTATTTGGCACCGATCGATTGTCGGTGGTTGCGCCTTCACATTGCCTAGAGAGCGTCTACTGCTTTCGAAGCGGACAGAATTACACGATCTCTAACTCAGTTCACGCGCTGATCGCCGCCGCGCCAGACGCGGCACCGCCCAGCGTCGACGCTCTGCGGAAGGCATCAAGCTCGGCGAAGCAAGGGACAAAAGATTACCTTCGCCTGTTGTACGAGACGGCGAGCGGGCAGGTTTACCGATACCACTTTGGCGGCTTCGACCTGGATCTGCCCACAGGAGCACTTTCCGAGCGCCCCCGGCCGACAATCCCGACCCCGTTCACGACATTCGAGGCCTATCGCTCGACCCTGCTGACCGTGCTGAACCAGCTGGCAAGCAACGCACGATCGTCCGACCGGAAGAGTCCGTACGCGAATGTTATTACGACCTGCAGCGCGGGGTACGACAGCGCAGCATGCGCGGCGCTTGCAAAAGGCTTAGGTGCGGACACCGCGGTGACCCTGAGGGTCGGCCGCAAGAACCTGGACGATAGCGGGCTGGCCGTAGCAGAGGCTTTGGGACTGCGGTGTTACGAGTACGACCGGCCTGGATCCGGCCATGAGCGCCGCGTGGCAGATCGGAACGAGTCCGTGCTGGACTCCGCTCTCCTGGGCGATGAGTATGATATCTTCATGGCTGCGCTCGGACTACCCGAAGGTCTGTTCTTCGCAACGTTCACGCCGCACCTTTCCGACGCCATCGTGCTCACCGGGTTCCACGGGGACAAGGCCTGGGCGCTGGGCTGCCCAAGCGGGCCCGAGATCCGTCGCGGGGACAACAGCGGCTCCGGGTTAGACGAGTTTCGCAAGGGGCTCGGTTTCGTCAATGTGCCCGTGCCATTCATCGGTATCGAGCAGAACGAGGCCATTGCGCAGCTGGGGGCATCCGACGAGATGAAGCCCTACCGTATCGGCGGCACCTACGATCGCCCCATACCGCGGCGGATCGCCGAAGAGGCCGGTGTCCCACGCGAGGCATTCGGATTCCGGAAAGCGGCGGGCTCCGTGCTGCTCGAGAACAGCGGCCGGCGCCGCAAGACAGCCTTCGCTGATCTCGTTTCGGAATACCGGGGCACCCTTGAATTCCGGGCGCTGTGAGGCTCAGGCATGTTCGGCACGCTTGTTCGCCCGCCGGCCGCCGTGCTCGCGATGTACTTCTTTGCGGGCACAGGGGCAGCGTTCGCGCTAACCCCGATCCCGGAGCCGTCACCTTCCCTGCACGCACCGCGATGGATCGTCATTGACGCGATCAGTAAGCGTGTTCTGCTCGCCCGCGCTCCAGACGAGCAAGACCACCCGGCCTCGACTTCTAAACTGCTGACACTGATCTTGTGGCATCGGTGGGTCGCTGATCGCGATCAGAAAGTCGTGATCACGGGCGATCACCTTGAGCACGGGACGACCGCTCGGCTCCAGGTGGGCGACGAGGTCAGCCTTGGCGCCCTTGCCTACGCCATGATACTGCCTTCCGGCAACGAAGCAGCAAGGGCGATCGCCGACTACGTCGGCCGGCTCATAAGGGAGAGGGGCGGGGCCAAAGCAGGGACGACGAACGAAAACATAGCTCGTTTTGTCGAAGAGATGAATGTCGTGGCGAAAGAGCTAGGATGCCGGTCCAGCAACTTCACTGCTCCCTCGGGGGCGTCAGGTCGCCCAGTCTCGACTGCCCGAGATTTAGCCCTGATCGGAGCAGAGGCGTCTCGCCACCCGGACGTGCTTGAGGTCTTGAGAGCTCCCACTTACACCATCGTGGTCACAGGCCCGAATGCACGCGCCCACTCGATAAAGTCGCGGACGGCTTCCTTGGCGCGAGATGACGGCTTCCTTGGCGCGAAAACCGGCTCGACCGGCGCCTCTCCTCGATCGTCTCAGACGGGGGCCCTGGTCGCGATTTGGGATATCGCGGGCAGGCGGGTTGTGGCCGTCACGCTTGACAGCGGCGGAGCTCGCAACCGAACGAACGACGCTCGCGCGCTAGTCGCCGCTGCGCGGGATGCAATTCGTCGACCGTAAGGCTAGGTGATCCCGTACTTCGCCTTCAGGAACGTCTCCATCGCCACTCGCTGGGCTGCGTATTCGGGCCAGCTAAGATCGATGTTGAGGTGCCCCGTCATTCCGATGAGCCCCCGAGCGTTCGTGAAGAGCCGCCACTGGCCTGCGGTATAGCCGCTCGTCAGGGGTGTCTTGTCGCTGGCATCCGTCGCGACAAGGTTCCCGTTTTCGTAGATCCGCAGCCCGTCGCGGGTCGAGAATGTGTACATGAGCAGCGCCGTACGGCCGAAGAGATTGCTGCCGGGTGTGTAGGCCAAGCGCGGCGTGACAGTCGCCGTGTTCGGGTAGATGCCCGTCCTGGCCCCATCCGAGGAAATGCCGATCTTGAGCGACAAGTTGGGGCTGGTCGCCGGCGTGACCGAGCCTGCCAGATCCATCAGCGACGTGGGCGTCGAGCCGTTGATGACCCAGAAGAATGTCCAGACGTTCGGATCAACCGCGGTGTTGGGTTGAACGCGACGCGCAGAGGTCATCGACAGCGCCGGCGCGTCATTTGAGAACGTAGCCGGGGTCTGTGCGGCATCTAGGTTCTGAGTGACGTTGTTCGGCAAGGCTCGGTTGATGAGCGCCCCGCCCGACAGATAGGCTGGGTCCAAAAAGATGCTCCAGCCTGGAATGCCGGCCATCGCCATCCCCTCCGGGGTGCGGGTCAGGCGCTTAGCGGACGGGCTCGCGGGAAGGTTGAGCCCGCCGACGACTTGATACCTTTTCATGATACTGACCCCTTTGGTGCTAGACAGACAGTGCGGCGACGCGGCGACGCTCGACTTCGGCGCAGTAATTTGCCCACATGAAGCGACGCAGAGCCTCGATGTTGTGGCGCCGGATATGGATGATGTCCGAATATCCGATGCTCGTCGGGACCTCGAACAGGTAAGACGTGATACCCGCCTCATGCCAGTGTCGGTGCAGCGAGGCGATAATCATTCCGGCGAGCCGCTGGGTCTCGCTATTGCTCTGATCGACCTGGGCGAACTCGCGCTTTAGATAGCCGGTCATCTGGTACAGGAACGGAAGCGCGATCGACGCAGCCCGCGGATTGCCCGTGGAGACCCAGAGGGCATAGCCCTGCGATGCCATCGAACTCGACATGTGGTGGTCGATCATCGCGCAGGCGTCGGGATGGAGCGTCGACAGCGAGGTTGCGATCACCGTCTCGGGCTCGGACAACGGAGATGGCCCCCGATACTGGATGCTGCTCGGATCGGAGATTGCGTCTTCCCAGCCGCTCGGCGCATTGCGGTTGATGTCGACGCCGTTGTGGTTCCCTCTCGTGTTGAGGTCGATCCCCGATGGGTTCACGCACGGGACCACGACGAAGTCGCAGCCCCAGCGCATCTCGAACATCATGTCCCGGTTTTTCCAATCGCGGCACAGCTCGTCGAAGAAGGCCATGCCCCCGATCATCGCCGTGCGCTCCAGGCCATGCGTCCCGGTGCAATAGACGATCTTAGGCTTTTTCAGTTCTTCCAGCTGCGACCCGCCGTTGACCAGCCGAGCGGGGGCGAACGTGTACTGGTGGATCGGGTTGCCTAGACCGTCGTTCCCTAGGGTAACGCGCGTGATGTAGTCCGGGAAATCCGCCATCAACTCGTCATAGTGGTCGTAGACGCTCTGGTGTCCGTTGGTGATCGGGTTCAGTTGGCTGTAGAACCTTGAATACGAGGGGACGAACCTTAGCGCCCTCGCTTCAGTGAACGGCGAGCCGGCCGCCAGGCCCTCTGCCGTGGACGGCAGGCTCGCAAAGCCCGGGACGCCACTATCCACGAGAGCCTGAACGGACGAGCCGAGTTCAACGATCGAGCCTTCCAGTTCTTCGACGCGGTTCTCGATCTCCGGGTCGATCCCGCCACCGACATCCTGCGGGGCGCCGTCAGCATCCCACGCGAGAAGGACAACGCCCGCTTCGTCGATCAGCAGAAATTCGTCCGAGCCGTCGTTCCCACTGAAGAATTCGGAAATGGTCGACTTCGCCGTGACCGACCCTTGCTCATTCGGCGTGATGACCGCCAGGAGCTTGCCCACGTTCTCGGTCAATTCGGGGGCGATATTCTCCGGTTCCCCGTCGCCGTTCCACTCCATGAGGACGACGCCACCCTCATCGACGAGGGTCAACTCCGTAGCCCCATCGCTCCCGGTGTAGAACTCAGCCGTGGTGCTCGTGACCGTCACGGCCCCTTGAGAGTTCGCCTCCTGCAAGATTTGCCCGTTTTCGCTGACGAGCGCCCAAGCTGGACCGTCGCCCGAGTGAAAGTCGCTCAGGACCCCGCTGCTCACTTCGGAGAGGTACGCCAGCTTCGCGGCGCCCCCCGCTGCTGAGTTGAGCGCGGCGGACGTTTGCTCGACCGACACTGTGCGCGCCGCCAAAGCCGGGAGAGTTTCGCCGGTCGCAACAGCCGCTGCGAGCGCGGACACTTGACTGGAGAGAGGTTCTACTTGACCGCTAACGATTCCCGGCACCTGCGCCTCGATCGCCGCGCCGACCTGTTCGGGCAAATCGATCGCCTCACTCAGCGCAGCCTTGAGACCTTCCTTGTCAGAGGTCAGATCGACCTTTCGGACGAGCTGCTGAAGGAGAGTCGGCTCGGGCATGTGACATCCTTTCGAACATGAAAAAGCCCGCCAGAGGCGGGCGGGGTAGGCTCAGGTTGTGTGGTGCGCTTAGACGGGCGCGCCCTTCACCTCGAACTCAATGTCCCGAGATGGCGGGATGATCGGCCATAGCCGGTGCACGAGGTTGCACTCGTAGCGCGCAATGGTTCGGTAGATCGCCCGGCCTTCAGCGAAGGAGCGCGGCACATCCACCACGACCCGGAGCGTGTCGCGGCCGATCCGCCCCGGATCGACGTTCCATTCCAGCGGCTCGAGCGGCTTTCGGACCCTGTCTTTGTCGTAGAACAGCCGGTCGACCCGCAGCCCGCAGGATTTCACCCGCTCGACATCGTACTCGATGCGGAGCTGCCCGCCTGGCGGGACCTGGGGCGTCAGCACGGTAGCCCGGAGGATGCGGACGGGAGGTTCCCGCTGAGCAACCCACAGGCCTAAGATGCCGGCCGTCAGGCCCACGGTGCCGAGCGTTACGGTGCGCCAGATCATTTTGGAGCCCCAATCAACCATTTCCAGCCGACCAGGATCTTTTCGCCGAAGGTGACGGCGCTGACGAAGAAGGCGACGGCGGTCAGGATCGCCCACCGGCCAAAGCGCCCAACGGTGCGGGCGTCCCGCAGGAACTTCACGGCCTCTCGGATCTCCGTGATGTCCTCCTCGCGAAGGCCTTTGAGCCATGCTTGCGTTTCCCTTGGGAGGTCCGCGAAGGTCGAAGGCATCGGTGCTGCGGCAGTCCTTGAGAGTAGGTCAGCAAGCTCGTCGAGCGTGCGGCGAGGGAGCCCGCCTTCATCATCAAGAGCCACCGCATAGCGCCTCTGTTGTCGGATCTTGCGCGGCGCCGCGGAATCGCGGCCTCTTAGCGTCAGCCATTCGAGAGCCCCCGGGCTTTCGTGTGGTTAGGCTCCCGGAGTTGGTGCCAGCCTTCTCCGGGGGCCGCTGGTTTATTTTCTATAGTCGGTTCAAAAGGTTAGAACCACGCAGCGCGGACCTTCGCCCAGAAATCCGCAAGCTGTTTCACTCCCCAGAGCAGAGCCCAGATGCCGAGCCCGATGAGGATCAGCGTCTTGTTGTCGACCACCCAAAGCACAACGCGGGAAGCCGTCGCGAGACCGTTCTGAGCCTGCCCGATCAAGTCGTTGGCCCCCGTCACGGCCTTGCTCGCGCCGTCAAGCGTCTGCTGTACGGTATCGGACGTTCCGGCCCCCAAGATGGTCGCCAGGATGCCGGCCCCGATCTTCGTCAAACCGCCTGAGGCCGGCTCGGGGGCGTGCTTGATGGCGTCCGGCAGGCTGATCTGCGCCCGAGCTTTCGAGACCGGCCGCTGCGGCATGGACGGCAGCCGGCGAAGGAACTCATCGTCCACCCCGCCGTCGCCCATGCCATTGTCCTTGCGGGCCTGGGATACCGCTTCCTGTGTCATCGGCCCGTCGAGGCCGTCCACGAAGCCCTGCTGGTAGTAGGCGCGCTCCCGAAGCATCTTCTGGACGTAGTAGATGGTCGGGTCGCCCTTGCTCTCAGCGAGGACCGGCACCGCAGGCTTCGACGGCTTGCGGCCGAAGAGGGAGCCGAGCACGTCGAGGATGCCGGGCTTCTTGCCGGTGGGCTCGACGGTCTGGACCTTCGGGGCCTCGATCGGCTTCGGAGCGGTGGCCGCCTTCCCCGCGGCCTCTACCCCGACGACTGCTTCCAAAACGTGCAACGCCTCCAGCGCGTAGTCCTTCCGCTTCTGGAGGTGAGGAACGCCCGGCCGCTCGTACTTCTTCATGAAGGTCTCGGCCGCGGTGTCGAGCGTCTTGGTGCGCTTCAGGGCCGCCAGGGCTGCCTTCTCTGACCCACGCAGCTCGTGCACCACGAAGCCGTAATTGGCCTCATCGTGGTCCGGGTTCAGGCCCTTGGCCGCGCACCATTCCTCGAAGTTCTTCCGGCGCGGGTTGTTCTTCGTGTAGCCGGTCCACTGAGCCCAGCCGCGGCCGCCTTTCGAGCCCTTCACGACGGGCGCGATTTCCTGCATGTACTTAAACTCGCCAGTCTCAACTGCGAAGTTCCCGAACATGCCGGCAACCTGAAGGTTGGTCAGGCCAAGGTCAGTTTTGAACCGCGGGCCGAACTTCTCGACCCGCTCCTTGAACGCTGGCGTCATGGGTTTCTCCTGGGTCGATCTCCTCGGCGCAGACAGGCGCGCCAAGGCGCACGCCGATTGCTACGGCGCGCTGCTCTGCTTCTTCGGGGGTTCCCTGGAACTGTGGGTCGGAGGTCTGCTGCCAGCAGCCCGTGAAGACGTAGAAGCGCCAGAGAGGCACGGCCGCAATTACAGCCCGGTCGTGACGGAGCCCCAGTTGCGGTTGTTGGAGGTGGTGACCGTCGCGCCGTTCAGGACCGCGACGGCAACCGTGCTGTACCCCGTCCCACCCGTGAATTTGCACCCGTCTACCGAGTGCGTCGCGCCGCCCCCGTCAAAGACGATGTTGGCGTTCAGAGCGGACCCGCCACGGACGAAGTTCACGTCGGTAACGGCCACACGGCTGGAGTCGGTGAAGTACATCGGCGCCTCGCACCCGTCGTACTTTCCGCCGCTCACCGCCACGTCCAGGCAGCGTACCGTGGCGATGGCGATTTCCTGGTTCTGGGACTCGAAGTAGGTCTGCCCGACGAAGTTCGGGCCGACCCGGATGTCCTTCGCGTCGGTCGCATCGAGCAACGCCACATTGGCCGGGCTGGTGCTGCCGAAGACGTGGTTGCCTTCGATCTCGACGCCAAACAGGTTGCGGTCTTCGCCGAGCGACGTGAACGGGAAGGCGAATCCAGGATGGGAGGCGACCCAGGCAGCACGTTCGGTGGCGTCCATTGCCGTCAGGAGGACCGCCCGCGAGGTGTTGTTGAACTCGTTGTTGTTGACCTTCACGTTCCGGATAGTGCCGAGAATGCCGTACTCGGCGCCGGCCGGCACGCCAGCCGTATCCTTTGCGTTGACGTGAACGCCAAAAGCCGGCTCCTGGCCAGGCAGGACAGTGAACGTGTTGTTGTGGATCCGCTCGTTGCCCGTGCCGCACGCGAGATAAACGCCCGCTCCATCCTCCATCGGATAGAAGTCATTCTCGTAAATCTCGTTATCTCCCCCCTTGATGTTGTACACGCCGAACCGAGTGAAGAACTTGTTGTAGTGTATAGAGGCGATGCCAGCGCCGTTGTTGTAGTATCCGAACACCGCCCGGATGAATTTGCACCGGACGATGCGGAGGTTGAAGGCGTAGAAGTTCTCGATGCAGCGATTCGCGAGGTTTGCGCCGTCGAAGGAGATGCCTTCGATGAGTGTCGAATAGGGCGGGTACTGGCCGCTCGAATTGTCGGTGTAGTAGAGCATCCGGGTCATCGCCGCCCCGGCCACGATCCGCGCATCCCCGTCTGAGGAGAGGCGTATCTGAGGGATGCGGTTCCAGTGGATGCCGGGCTTGTTCGCGACGTTGTCGGGGTCGCTCACGAACCCTTCGCGCTGATGGATCACGAGGGGAGAGGTGATCTTGTACGACCACATGCCCCGGAACTTCACCTTGCCCTTGCCAATGCCGGCCACGAAATCGATAGCGGCCTGGATGCCAGCGGTTGCATCCGGGAGAGAGCCGTCGGAGACCGCGGGCGGGGCACCGAACCCACCGAAGAATTCGGGCTCGATGTCCTCGCATTCGTCGAGGTACCACCATGAGCCGTCCGGCCGCGGATAGTGCCATGCCTTCGGCTGAAGCGGGGCAGACCCCATCCGGGAGATCCGGAACGGGCGCCCCACGTCGCCGGGCATGGTGTGACCGACCATGGTCATGGTCTTGATGTGCTGGGGGAGCCGCGGCGCCGCCAGGAACGTGCCGAGCGTGTTGAGGTAGCTCGGGTCGAGATCGAGGGTCGCCGCGCCGCTCGCCGTGATCTCGGCAACGGTCGCAAGTTCGGTCTTGCTGTCCGCCGTCGTGATGATGACGAAGTCGGCTTCGCGGATACCCCACTTCTCGGCGTCGTGCAGGTAGCCGGGCGAGGTGACCGTTTCGAGGTCGTCTTCGGCCGCCAGATGGTGGATGCGCAGCGCGCCGCCGCCGATCGAATCCACCATCACGGTCAGCTGGTCGTAGGGCTTATAGGCCATGGCGAGTTCCCATAGAAAAAGGCCCCGTTGGAGCGGGGCCTTGGCGCGACATGAAAAAGGCCGCCCCTCCGGGCGGCCCTTGCGGACGGGATAGGACTTGGGGCGGCTAGTTGCCGGGGGGCAGGACCGCGAAATTCAGGAACTGCTTGACGCCGGTATATGAGCCGAACGGCACGAGGTTCTTCACCGCGTTACGCTGCACGTCCTTGACCTCGCCATCGCGAGCCAAGGCTTCCGGGATCGAGAGGACAGTGGCCACGTCCTCCGCGAAGCCGACAGTCGGCCCGAACAGAGAACTCATCTTGCCGCGGGAGCCGTACCGGCTCGGCCCTTCCTTCCCGGACACCCCCGGGAACAAGACCTCGCCGATATCGATCGCCGCCCTTTTTGCGCCGTAGATGTTCAGCTTCTCGGCCGTGTTCGACAGCTCGAACGGGATCGCGAGGATGCCGGAGCGGTCCAGGCCTTCCGTCAGCCAGTAGCCTGGGTTGTCAGAGAGTTGGTGCGCCCGATTGCTTTCGATCGCCTTGATATACGCGATCATCATGCCGACCGCGGACGACGCAATCACGCCGCCCCAGAACCGCGCCTGGTCCTCTTGCAGGCCCCGCATGAGAACGCGCTGGTTCGAAGCGAGGGCGAAGCTCTTGAACTGAAGCGCCATCCGCCCGAGAGGAGTGTTGGCGAACAGCGGGACATCACCCCTGGACTGCTGGATGATGATCGAATCCACGTCCTTGTTGATGGCACCGTAGAAGACACGGCGAGCCGCTTCGTCGTCCCACGCCGCCGTCCCGGCGACGCGCACCCCTTCAGTGATGTTGCCGTGCTGCTCTGCCAAGCGGGCAATCCGCTCCGCCATGTTCTTGTCGATGCCCAGGAATGCGAGATAGCGCCGTTCACTGGCGGGCAGATCCCCATACCGTGAGACACCCTCCAGGACCCGGTTCTGCGTCACGACGGAGGCCCAGCCCTTCATCGTGTCGGTCCACTTGCGGATGCCGTTCCACTTGGAGGCAACGTCGGTCATCTTCTCCATGAAGACTTCCGCGGCGCTCTTCGTCCGATACGGGTCCGTCACGTCGATGATGGCTGCCAGCCTCGAGTTGTGCACCTTCTCTAGGACGTTGCCGGCGAGTTGGGCCTCCCTGACAGATAGCTGGATAGCTTCCTTTTTGAGGGTGCTGCCGAGCGTGGCTGCGAGCGGACCGACCCCGAGCGACTTGAGGCCGTGAACCATTGGCACGCGCACCACGTCTGCCAAGGACGCAACAACCACCCCGCCCATCAAGCGGACGTAGTTCATCATGTTCGCAACCCGGACGATCCGGTCGAAGCTCTGCTCCGCGTGCGACGCGCTCACGTTCCCGCGCAGCATGTCTCGGAGCGCCTCGATATCCGCGATGTCGGCTTTCTGGCGCCCGTCGAGGGCTCTCAGCTGCGCCTCGTCGCTCACCCCCGCCCGAAGCTTCTCGTAGTCGGCTTTGATGGCGTCGATGGCCTTCTGGAGCGTTGGGTCCCCTTGGAAGTTCCGCGCCAACTCGACATCGGCACCCATGACGCGGGCATATCGCTTCCCGACCTGGCTCACGTCATCTTCGAGGAATTCCTCGATGAGCTGATCCGGAACATTGAACGTGCGCTCGGCCAGCGGCCCACGGGCTTTCACCGTGATGCCGAGCCCGGAGGGCATCGTCTGCAAGTCCCGCCCCGTCAGTCGATCGAAGACGGCGTCCGCGATGGTCCTCCCCATCTCGGAGAAGTCGGCCTTCCCGCCTCCTGCGGCGTCGACCCCCTCGCCGCCCCGCGCGATTTCCCACGTGTCGTAGAAGCGGCGCTCGATGTCCTTACGCATCTGCGCCAAGGTCTTCACCCGGGCCTCAACGCGCGCAGGGTCGAGCTCCTTCAGCCGATCGGTCAAACGCGCCGCCCGCTCGCCCCGGCGCAGCGATGCGCCAGAGACCTCTTCTTTGAGCCGCCCGACGCCGGCCATGACCTCGTCCAGGATGCCTTGCCGGTCGAAGCGCTCTGCCGTTTCCAGGCGGCGGGCGATCCGGGTGAGATCCTCCGCGCGGCGCGCCTGACGAAGCGCTTCCTTCTCAAGTCTAGCCTGTACCGCTGCGTCACGTTTCGCTGCCGTCTCAAGGGCGCGCTGGCGGGCCGCAGACGCCTCGCCCAGCTTCCCGGCCTTCTGGTCCGCGGGCAGGAGCCCTGCCTCTACCGAGGCCCGCTGAGCGTTTGTGGCCTCCTTGTCGAGCCGACGCTGGGCCTGTGTCTTGACCCGTTCGATGTCGCGCCTGGCCCGCTCGGCCGAGGCTTCCGCGCGTTGCGCCGCCGCCTCGAATTGATCGCGCAGCTGGCCAACGCGGGCCTCCAGCCTTTCCGGGTCGAGACGATCCAGTTCCCGCTGGAGCTGCTCGCCCTTTTGGACGAGACGCCCCATCGACCGGAGGTTCGCTTCTTCCAGGTCCGCCAGCCGGTTGAGTATCTCGTCCGAACGCTCACGAAGGCCAGCCGTGTTCATGCTGACCGTGTTCATGCGGGAACGGAGTGTCGCCCTCTCTTTCAGAAAGTCGACGAGTTCCTGTCCGCCCTCCTGTTCGATCTGCTTGATGGCATCGCGCGATTGCGCGACGAGCGCAGTGTCCCCGCCTTCCCGGGCGAGGCGGAGATCGGCCCGGATCTGGCTTAGCCTGTCCGCTCGTTCGATCGTCTCGGTGGAAACTCTGGACGGAAGCTGCTCAAGCCGCCCCTCGATCTCAGCGAGCGCCGCGGTCCTTTGCTCAGGGCCGAGTTGAAGATCCTCGAGTTCGCGATCGATCCGCGAGAACCGCGACGTGAGGGACTGAACCGCCTTGCCGTATTCGCCCTCGACGGCCCGCGAGTAGTATTCCGCGACCTTTGCTTTGAACGCCCCTTCTTGGGCCACCATCATCTCCCGCCGCCAGACACGGGAGAAATACGAGGCCGCGGTCTCAACCGAGACATCTTCGGGGAGAAGACCCTGCTTGATCGCCTGCTCCTTCAGGGGCTCGATCAGGGTCTCTCGCCATGCCTTGGCGGCCCGTGAAACAGGCTCGGCTGCCGCGCGGATGCGGGCCGAGTACGCATCGTCCGACTCGTCGACCAACCGCTTGACCGGCTCCCACAGCTGCGCGTCTGCCGGGTCCGCCGTGTCGTTCCGACGCATAGCTCGCCCAACCACACGGTTGAACTCGTCGGGCGCGATGTTGAGCCCCGATTTCCGGGCCTCGCCGTAGATGGCATCCATTGCCTGCACCGAGCGGGCATAGGCGCCCATATGCTCGATCATGGCCGTTTCGGCCGCGACGCCGAGGGTCCGGCCCTCATCGTGCATGTTGAGGTATAGGCTGTTCTTGAGAAGCTTCTCGCTGACAGCTCGGACCTCTGGAGACGGCGAACTGCCGAGCCGGAGCGACGGGTTAAGCCATGCTGTTGCGGCGCCCACCGCGCGGGCCGCCTTCCCCGACAGGGTCAAATCCTCAATGCGTGGCGCCGGAACCGCTGCGGCACCGGCATCAGCCAGGGGCATGTTGTTGTTCGCGGCCTCTCGCGCTCCGGCCTCGAAATCGGAAAGCCGCTGCTGTGCCCCTTGCGCCTCCTGAAGGACCGCGTCGGCCTTCTTCGCGAGTTGGTTCCACTCGGCATTCGTGAACAGGTGGGCGCCGGCCGCCCCGAGAAGCCCGCCGACGATCGCCGAACCGCCGATTGCGATGGCAGTGTCCGTGAGCGGCCGCGTCTGCTGCGTGGCCTGCAAGCCCGCTTCCTGGACAGCCGTGCCGGCCGCGGCTGCGGCTCCCACGGCGAGGGCGGATCGGCCGACCGAGTACCCGAGCGCACCGCCTCGTGCGAGCGCCCCGCCGGGGAGCAGCGTCGGAACGTCAACGATCGAGGCGCCCATGCTGGCGAGGGTGCCCAGAACCGGGCTGCCCGCGAGGGTCTTCCTGTCCTCCTCCTCTCGCGTGATGTCCCGCATGAGCGCCGCCATGCGCGTCGGATTCAAGGCGCCCGACAACCTGCCCCAATGGGGCTCGAAGCTCGTGCCCTTCACTGCGCTCCAAGCGTCGAAGATCGGGTCGAGGTCGTTCGACACGCCAAGCGCGTTCGAAGCAATGCCCGATCCGACGACGTTCTCCGTCCGGAACGCAGCACCCAGAAGCGACGGCCTATCGAGCGCGTCCGAGCCCTTGTTGATCTCGTCGAAGCCCACGGGCGCAAAGGATAGCGGCGCCGCTGGGGCGCCGGCCGACCCTCCGGGGAAGACGGACGGCAACGCCGAGTTGTCAGGCGAGGCGTTCGGTTCCATATCTCTCGTACATGCGCATCATTGCGATTCTCTCGCTGCCCTTATGGGCGGGGTCGGCCGGGGCTCAGTTCGCCCCACCCGCTCGCCCGCCTGTGCACATCATGGCCGTGAGCGCGATGGGCTACCGCGCTGGGGTCGAGAAGCACTGCCCGGCCTTGGGCTACCGGGTGGACAGTAAGGCGTGGGACGAACTGTTCCTGAAACTGGGGGCCGAAAGCGTCGGTCCCGGCTCGCCCCGCGCCAATCAGCAAGCGATCGATGTGAGTCTCGCGGCCGAAGCGGCGAGCTTCGAGCAGCACCCGAAGGGGGGCTGCATGAGCGCTATCACGTGGTCCCGCTACTGGTTCCCCGAGATGGCCGCCCGTCTGATCTCTCCCCCCAAGGCCTACTGAATAGCGCCGCGGCCTGGCTGCCCTTTGCGGGGCGCCGAAGGCGCGTCTAGCGCCTCCCGACGTTTCCGCTCATTCTCCAGATCTGCGGCTCGCTGGCGCGCATAGAAGGCCTTCTGGTCCTCTACCCTTTGCCGCAAGGCCTCCTGCTCGCGCCGCTCTGCCTCAAGGGCGGCGGTCGGCGCGCGCCCTGGGTTAGACGGCGTCGTGATCGCCTCCGGCCCTGGGACCGCGGGGCCAGCGGCGCGAGCCCGACTTTCCACGGCCATCATGCTCGACCGCTCATCGAACTCAGCCCGGGCCTTCACGGGGTCAGCAGCCCACCCCTCCCGAACGTTTGGCCTGGCCTCCTGGATGAGCCCATCCTTATCCCGATAGAGGAGCCGGTACGGGACCCGGACCCCTTGTTTGAAGGCCTCCGCCGTATCCCGCGGCCGAGTCGCCATATCGATGATGATGTCGCTCTTCTTGATGTCGAGGCCGGTCGTCGCCTTGATGTGCGCCACCGCCTGATCCGCGACGTATTCGTGCCCGGTGTCGGGCATGGCCGGATAGCCGGGTGCGGCATCGGGCGCGAACTTCATCAGCGTCCGGGAGCCGTTGAACCAAGTCGCCCCGTATACCCCACGATTGCCCTTGGCGGGGTCGCCGAGGAGTTCATTGCGGGCGATCTTCTTCGCCGCTTCGGCATCGCCGGTTCGCTCGTAGTGATAGCGCGCCGAGATCAGGTAGTCCGTCAGAAGCTCGTTCTCAGCGCCTGCCGTGAACCCCGCCTGGGGGCGGCCGATCGTGACGGGCCCGACCGAAAAGGAAGAGAGGTGCCGGCGCAACTCCTTGAGCCCGGCATCATCATCCCGGATCCCCTTCTCAAAGGATCGCAGGTCTTCTTCCGAGCGCTTGTTCTTCGCGCGCCACTGCGGGTCATTCTGCATGGCGATGATGGTGGCAGCGTCCCGCAGGCTCTGTCCCCGCGTGTTCACATGGAACTCGAACTGTGAGACTGCTTGCTGGATCTCGTTCGCCCCCTGAGATGTCGCGAACGCGTTCGGGTTGGCGCTCATGATCTGTGATGCGAAGGAGAGCGCCATCTCGGTTCGAGCGGGGTCTGCGGAGGTCAGGCCGCCGCGGATCATGTCCGTCGCCACGTCCGGGACGTAGCCAACCCGCCGCGCGATCTCTGTCACCCGCGAGCGGGATCGGGCGCCTTCCTCGTCCTCCGCGAATAGTACTGCGGGGATGGGCATGTTCGCCGTAATGATCCGATCGACATCCTTCTGAGCATCCTTCGAGAAGCCCATGCCGTCGAGTTGCCCTGCTTGGAGCCGGGACACGGCCGCGCCGAGCTGCCCCACGCTCTCCGATGCCTTGTCGAACTTGGTCAGCAGCACGTTGCGCTGCTTCTCGTCGAGTGTCGCATCGTTCTCGATGACCGTCCGGGCCGGCAGCTGCGCCGCTCCACGCTCGGCCTCGATGAGCATGCGGTTGTAGGTCTGCTCCCTGTTTTCCGCAGCCTCCTTTCGCTGCTTCTCTGATGCCTGGAGAGCCCCCGTGTCTGCGACGCGCCGGACCTGATCGCGCTTCCTGAGGAGGTCGTTCTTCTGCTTGAGGTCGAGGCGCGGGTCATTCTCGATGGCCGAGCGCTCGACGAGTTCGCCAGCGCCTTCCTGAGCGTCGATGAAGTTGCGCTCGTACATCTCGACGAGCGTGCCCTGTTGCTGTGCGGCCCGGCCGCCAGTCGCAGCATCGTACAGCCGCAGCACTGCATTACGCCGCGCGAGGTCCAGCTGCGGATCGGCCTCGATCGCCTCCCGCGACGGCAGGGCCCCGCGGCCTGCCGAGAAATTCAGAACGGCGTTCTCGTACTGCTCTGCCCTCTGGAGCGCGACTTGAACCGCGCCCGTGACAGATGTCTTGTAGAGGGCGTTCCGCTCCTCTGGCGAGAGCCGCTCTACATATCGGCTGTAGGGCGACACAGCCCCGCCACCGGAGGCGCCCATCTTCTGGTCGGCCCATGCCTGGACCTGCGCCGCGGTCTTACCAGCGAGGATAGAGCGATTTGCGCTGACCGCATCGGCGCCGACGAGATCCGAGATCGGCGTATCGGCCCCAGCGCTGAGCACCGCCTTCGCGCCCTCCGGGCCGAGAAAATGCGCCAGATAGATTCGCCCCGGCGTCGGCTCGATGCCCGCGGCCTTCAGCGTCGCCGCGTTCTCTTCCGCATAGCGAGCGACCATCTCGCGGGACAGAGCCGGGTCGTTCCTCAGAGCAAGGATATCGTCCCGCCCCATGGTGCCCGCTATCTCGGGGCGGTACTTCCGCACCATCCCGATCCACGTCGAGGCAATGAACTGGCCTGCCCCTGTCGCCGAGGAGTTGGGGTTCTTCGCGTTGGGATCGCCCGCCGATTCCACACCGACGATCCGGTCCACAAGGCTCGCCGTGGCCGACTGCGGCGCGCCCCCGATCCCTGAGAACTTCGCCGCCGCTTCCGGCGTCCGGAACGCAACGTGGATGTGCCCGCCGGTCGAACGCGCAGACGGGCTCTTGTACTCGTCGATGACCTCGAAGTCGTTCTCGCTCAGCCCGGCCTTGAGGAGCAGGCCCTTCGCCGTTTGGGCCGCCTGCCCGCTGTTGGCCGCATCCTGGACCGTAAAGTCCATGCCCAACCCTTTGGCGTGCCTAGACGAAGTGCCCTTATGATAGTCGTCGTTGAACGCGGAGAAGTAACGCAGATCAGGGACAGCTTGCTGGATCGAGTGGGCGAGTCCCACCGTAGCGGGGTGGATGTCCCCACCGGCCACAGCTTCGCCACTCTTCAGCTTGAGCCCCTTCAGGCTCGGGCGTTCGGCGGGGGAGCCGAACAGCTGAACCCTCTCCTGAGGGGGCAGTTGATCGAGGATCAGCTTTGCGCTGCGGCTGTCTCCGCTCCGCTTCAGCTCCAGCGCTTCGGCTGGCGTCAGCAGGCCCGTCTTGGCCGCGCTATCGACCTTCGCGAGCCTTTCCGCCCGGATGCGTTCCCGGTCCCCGTCCGTCGCGTTCGGGGCGGTTTCGTTCGAAATGTCCTGGTCATAGGACTGAACAAAGCGCGTCCGGTTCTCTGTCCTGACGACCTCCGAAGCACGAGCCACGACACGTTGGGCGCTTGCCGCCGCATCGTCGGCAGTGTGGGCGAGGAATAGGGCGCGCTTGTTTGGATCGGCAATGGCTGCAGCCCGCGCCTGCCGCCGCTGCTCCAACTCAGCCGCATGCCGGGTAGACCACGTCCCGTAATCGGTATCCGCCCCCTCTGCGCCGACCGTGAACCGCCGATCGAGTTCCAGCTTGTCGGTCGTCCAGCCCGACTGCTGCTCGGCTACGTTGAGAACGTCGGCGCGGGTGATGGCCTCATTGTCTCGCTCGACAGCTGCCGTGCCAAAGACGTGGCCCAAACCCTGAGCGGCGCGCCCGAGCGCAGCATTGGCCTGGGCAACCGGGGAGTCGGTCGGATAGTTGGGCGCGCTGTAAGCTGCGCGTGGATCACGGCGCCCAAGTTGCTCCGCGGAGGGAAGACGCGGCATTTACCGGAATCTCCTCAGGCTCAGGCCCTTGTCAGCCATGCCCGTGATGCCGGACAGGATGGCCGCCGCTGCGGCGGGCCCTGCCGCTCGCCTGCTCTCCCTGGCCCTGAAGCGGGAAAGCTCCGCGCGCTCCTCGAGCCCGCGTGCCTGCGCTGCGCCCTCATAGATCGCTGCCGCCGAGTTATAGGCGCCCTGCCCTGCCGCATCGCCCATGATGTCGAGCACGGTCGGGTCCGTAGCTCCGCCCCCGCTTGCCGCCGCGAGGGCCTGCGTACGCGACAGGACAAGGTCCGTCTTCCGGCCTTCCGTGATGGCCTGGCGTTGCGCGGCGGCCTGCTTCTCCGCAGCCTCACGCTCCAGTGCGGCCGCTTCCATCTCTTGAGCGCGCGCGGCGGCTTCGGCCTGATCCCGAGCCGCGCCGGCCTGCAAGATGCTCCCGCCGATCGTCCCGATGCCGCTGATGACCCCGAGCGTTGCCGTCAGCGGGTCCCGCAGCAGAGATGCGGAGAAGAGAAAGCGTCCGACGCTCAGGTCGTGAGGCATTTCACCCAGATCCCATCTGCTTCATGGTGAAACCCCAACCTTTCGAGCCAGAACTGAGCGCCCGGTATCGTCTCGCTGCACTGGACGTAGAGGGCCGATTGGCCCGTCCGTGCGAGCCAGCCCATGACCGTCTGCGCCGTCTTGTGCATCGTGAAGGCCGAGACCGGCCCGATCCTGTCGAAGGCGCCCCAGGCCCGGCCGTATTCGTCCCAGACGACGGTGCCGAACCCGACCGGCTCGCCGTCCGTCTCCGCCACCATCCCGAACCAGACCTTGGCCGGCGGCTCGCGCCCGAAGGCGCGGACGAAATCAGCCGCCTTCGCCAGACGGACGCGGGTTGCCACCGAGGCCCCGTTCGTTCGCGTTCATGCCGATGACCATCCCTAGGATCGTCGCCGGATATGGCGAAACACCCTCGACGCAGACCCGGGCGTCCGTCGACCAGCCGCCCGGGAAAGAGGTCGCGTCGTAGTCGTAATCCTCGATCGTCTCGTCAGGAGAGAGCGTCCGCCCGTCGAGGATCGAGCTGAGATCCCGCATCGTGTCGAAATCTCTTCCGATGCGGGTGCCCTTCCATCCGAAGTGCTGCGCCACGAACCCGACATGGTCGACACGCTTACGCTGGAGAAGCGGCGTCGATCCTTGACGGGCGCCATAGGCGAGCTTCGTCGTCTTCAGGCGCCAGGCGTAGGGAATCCCGACGACGGCGTTGGACACGGCCGCGGGCAGCGTCACGGAGCCACCCGACACGGCAACGGTGCTCCGCCCGGACACGATGGTCCGGCCATCCCCCCACACCGCGACGGCCTGCCCCTCGAGATGGCTGAGCCCGGGGATGACCGTCGTGGGAGCCCCGCTATAGGTGACGTGGCAGTCCAGGTTGCGGGACAGGGTTCCGCCGATGCACTCCCCGGCGCCCCGAAGGCGCTCGATATACCGTTTCGTGACCCCGCCGATGACGCGGCGGACGACGAACTTCACGTCGTCCTGGTCCTGGCCCGGGGTCACGCTCACCGCCTCGAAAGCCCCGTGCGTGGAGGTCACCAGCGTCCAGGCCGCCACCTCGTCGGCGCGTTCCCTGGTCAGGACCGCACAATCTCCATTCGCGAGCACGAACCAGATGCGCGTGTCCGGCTGGCGCTGAACCGCGATGTCCACCACGCCGGGGGCGCAGATGTCCTCGTTGATGCGGGTCAGGTTCGCCGATGCGTAGTCCTGCCCCTGAACGTCGTATGCCAGTTCGAAGACGTGCTTGCCGTCCCGCTGGACGAAGATACCCGCCGTATCGACCTCGACCGCCGCGAGATTTGCGCTCCCTCGCGTCGAGCAACTCCGGGCCGTGAAGGCGGTCGGCGTCAAGGGCTCATCGAACGAGGAGGAGCGGATCGACACCTCCTGCGCCGCGGTCCCGACAAGCAGCCTCTGAAGGGAGAGCGCCCAGTTGATCCCCTCGTTGCCACCCGTGGCGATCGAGCGCTGGATCGGCCCGGCATCCCCCGCCAGATCGGCGTCGAAGCTATGGTAGGCGTCGGAGACCGACCCGTAGGTCATGCCTCGCCGGAACCACCAGAGCCGGCCGTCATGGAAGGCAACAGAGGTGGGCCAGCCCCGACCTTCCGACCAGGAACCCTCTGCCCAATCCACGGTCGCCGCGGAGGCGCTGCTGATCGGCCTCAGGAAGTAGCCTGACACCGACGTTGTGCTGTTCACCGCGTCGATACGAACGATGCCCGTTTGCACGCCGCTGCCATAGGTCAGCGCAACCGACGCGACCCCCGACGTGTACCCCCCGCTCGGAAACCCGACCCGGTAATAGACGATCTGGTTGTCCAGCTCGTCGTCGTAGAACAACCCCTGGTTGGTTGCGTAGCTCGCAACATCCGTCCAGGCCCCCGGCTCCGCGAGGGAGCGCTGGAGTTTCACGGTCCCCGCCCAGGTCCCGGTGACCGCGACACCGATAGACCGCGAGTTGGAGCCATCAGACGAGACGCCCGTGACCCGGATCGCGTCCGACCATTGTTCCGCGCCGGCCAGGTTTGCCGAAGCGCTCTGGCCCGCAGTGGTCATGCGCAGCAAACTGCCGACGTGGCCGGTCGTGAAAACCGGGCGAGACGAAGTGACCGTGACGATGCCGAACGTCGAATCTGCCGTCATCGTGGTCGCCGTGAGGTTCGGCGAGAGGAACGGCCCGTCATCGGTGAGGTAGCCCACGATCGACCAGGACCGCTGCGACCTCCGCTCGATACGCTGTTGGCGGTGGCCCCCGGCGGCGCAGAACAGAACGTCGCTGGATTGATCGTACCGAACATTCGCGATGTCGTTGGTGCCCCACGGGGTCTCGATCTCGACCGTGACGGCGGACTCGATCTGGATGAAATTAACGACCCGAGCCGACTCCTCTAGACCTCTCACGTCTACCCAGAATGAGCCCCCAGTGGGCGTGAAGGCGATGCTGTGCCACCCCGCCGAAAGACTTGTTTCGGCCAGGAGATCGTCGTAGCCGGCAGCCGATCCGATGCGAAGAACGACCGGCCCCCGGCCGATCAGGATGCGGAGGGAATGCTCCGTCCCTGCGTTGCTCGTTGCGACCTCTTGGCGGCGCCCGGCATAATTGAACCCCGTCCCGAGAAGGTCCATCCGGCCGAAGCCGCCCCAAAACGATGACGCCCCCGTTTCGTCGATGCTCGTCCAGCCGGACAGGTCGGCCGGGAAGTCCGGGTTGGTGATGACAGCGGAGACGGCCGGGCGCGTCAGCGGTCCGTCGTCGAGCAGGATACGCATCCGGTTTGGCGTCAGCTCGATATCGGCCGTCGTGGCGGTGTTGTAGACGAAGGGGATCAGCCGGGCGGGCTGGTTATCCCTCGTCGATGTCAGGTACTCCGTCCCTGGCCTGAACTCAGCCGGGCCCATGACCTTCGGCAGGAGGTTGGTCTGAACCTCCATGGCAAGGCGCATCTTGGCCAGGTCGACGCGCGCCAAGGCAAGCTTGGAGACCGTGCCGGCATTCAGGCTCAGAAGCGGTGCGTTCAGGCCGGACATCGTTAGATCGGCCAGCCCTGCTCACGGCCATAGCCGAACCGGCCCACGCCGCCTCTCCGCGCCGCCGCGAAGCGACCGGGCCCGACGACGCGGTGTACCTCGTTCAGTTCGTTGCGGTTGTCAGCGTCCTTGATCCGGTCCTTGTAGAGCTTCAGGGCGTTGGCCACCCCCTCTGGAGTGGTTGCCGACTGATAGAGGCAACGCGCGTAGACCGCGTCACTGAACGCTTCGGGCCAGGCCTGAGATTCGGCTCCGTCCGTCGAGATGTACCGCAGCGTGATCGTGCTGCGGTCGGCGTGCAGGGCGCCGCCTTCATCCCGGTAAGGGAGATTGACCCGGCCTCCTCCGACCAGGTCGTAAGCGTCGACCGTCTTGGCCCAATCGGCGGGCTTGGCGAAGCGATAGCCGAACCCGGCCGATGCTGTCCCTGATGGCGTCAGGGTGACGGTCTTGGTTGCGAAGCGCCACGACTCGTGCTCGAGGACCGCGGCCGTCGCCGATCTCAGGGTGCCGTCGAGTTGGAAGGGGAGCCAGCGGTCAGGTGGGATGGCGTCCCGAGAAACAGCATCGGCCATGAACTGACGGAACGTCTCGACAGCCATGGCGGATGAATCAGCGCTGCCCGTCAGCCGCTCTGCGATGACAGATGCGAGATACGAGGAGACCGCCTTCGCGAAATGCACCGGCCAGATCGCCTCGTCCCGGAACGTCGGCGCACCCGACACGAACCGGATGAGGATAGACGACGCGGCATTTGCATGGATCGTGCTGAGGTACTCTTTCGCGTCGAACGGGCATTCGCGCGCACCGTCCGCCTGAAGAAAGAGCGCGTGGGTCAGCTGCCAGCCTTCCGGCTTGCCGAAGGTGTAAGTGTAGCCGGGGACGCTCGGAAGGCCGGCGTCATGGGTGAGGACGGCAGTAACGAGAGCGAAGCGCCAGCTCGCGGAGCGCAGCACGAACACAACGGCTGCGTCGTACTCGGCTTCGATGACATATCGCGGCTCGACGTTCTCCGAAAGGCTGGAGAGCGGGTGCTCGCCCAGGATGCGGAGCGCATCGTTCCAAACGGAGAGCTTTGTGGCCATCAGGCGTCACCATGCCTCAGCGTGACGACATCGCCGTTCGTCCATACATCGTGCGCGATAGCTGCCCGGATCGCGTCTTCCGCCCCAGCGCCCATGAACATAGCGCCAAGAGCTTGGTCGCGGCCGGAGCCTATGGCGAAGTAAGGGGCGCTGGCTTCGAACCAGCCGTCAGGCTCGAAAAGCATGATGCGGCCATCTCGTTCGAAGATGATGCCGGTGTCGTGGCAGTCATCATCTGATTTGGCCTCAGGCGGATCGCCATCCATGATGTCCGCCCACCTGAGAAACGCGCCATTGTAGGAAGCCCGGCCCGCCGCGGCGGCAAGTCTCCCCCCTGTAGCGCTGTGGATCTTCACGATGCGCCCAGCGAGAGTCGCGCCGCGGGTCATGCCCGTATCGGCCGCGAGAACGCCGGACCGGTAAGCGATCGTCGTCACGCCGCCTGACGCCCGGCACGCTGGTCGAGATGGGCGGCCAGCCACGCATCCGCTTCAGCCTGCGAAGTCATGCCCTTGGCGATCACCCCGCCGTTCGGGTCTATGACGCGGTACTTGTGGTTCGGGCCGCCCCATTCGGCACGGAAGCCGACCTCCGTGTCGCCCGCGATCTCCCCGATGGCCTGCGTGTCCTCCATGGACGGGTCCCAGTAACGGAGGAGCCGCATCTGCACGTTCGGGAGGGAGGCAAAGCCGGGCTTCGGGGCGGGGTCGTTCGCCACGGTCAGTTCCGCGTCGAAGGCACCGTCATCCGCCACCGCGCGGACGACATCGAACCGGCGCAGGCGCATGCCGACATTGGTCCAGAACTCCGGCACGAGCAGAGCCGAGAACGGGACCCCCTTGGGGATCAGCACGTCGTAGCGGTTGAAGCCGAAGCCTGCCTGCTTGAGGGCGGTCGGGGAAAGCTGGATCATGGTTCACCCATGCGAGAGGGAGAGGCGGGCCGAAGCCCGCCCCTGGTGGTCTTCAGTCCGTGTTGGTGCCGGTCACAGCGACCCCATCGGAGAGGTCGGCCGAGCCATTCGCGTTGATCGCCGAGACGATCATGATCTGGCAGGTGATCGGGGAGGCGTCGGTCTTCGTGTACCAGACGATGTCGCCCTTCTTCATCCCGAGCGTCTTGGCGTTCGAGATGTAGCCGGTCACACGGACGGCCGTGACAGCGTCGGTCCCGGAAAGAGCCCAGTGCTGGGCGCCCGTGGGATTGGCGATGCCGGCGTGGTGCATCGCGACCGGGGGTGCGGAAGTCGAATATGCCATGATGCCTTCTCCTTCCGGTTAGGCGCTGAGGGTCGTGTCGTCGTGGACGATCTCGACGACGCCTGCGTTGAGCAGGAGCTTGGCGCCGTGATCGAGCGAGTGACGCGCCCAGTAGTAGTCCTGCTCCTCGTCGTAGCCGCCGAAGACGCCGATGCCCGCGCGGTTGATCGCGTGGCCGACAGCGTTCTTGGAGTAGACGAAGCAGGAGGCGGTGGATGTGCCCTGGCCGGGAAGGTCCGTCTCGGGGACGTACCACTTCACGCCCATCCAATCCTTCATCCGGGTCGGCTCGGGCATGCCCTCGACGAGCGGACGGTCGTTGACGTAGTCAGCCGACGCGAAGGACTGCAGGTCGGAGAGTTCCGCCCAGGCCGCGGGGGTGAGGGCCCCGAAGATGTCGCGGCGCGGCACCTTGGCGTTGCCGAGACGGACGATGGCCTCGTTGACCGCCGCCTTCGTCATGGACGCGGAGGGGAAGGAGATCGTCCCGGAGAGCAGCGCCGCGAAGATCTCCGCGTCGATGTCCCGGTTGATCACCGCCATGCCGCCTTCCTGCATGATGCGGCGCTGGTCGCCCTGGTCCGTGAAGATGTTGAACCGGGTGCGCTGGACGAGGTCGTGCTTCTCCTTGAGCTGCACGGTGACCTGGCTCTGGTCGTCGACCGCAGCCGGGATCAGTCCGTTCGGCCCGCGGGTGACGGCCTCGCGGTTCGTGTTGACGATGAGGAAGACGGCTTCCTTGCCGTTGACCATCGCCTCGGTGGTGACGGTGTTGCGTGCCGCCGACTGGCGGGCCTCGAAACCCGCAACGAACTCGTTGCGATAATGAGTGACGGGAACGCTCGTAGCCATTCCGGTCTCCTGTGTCTGGGAGGTTCGGGAGGGCCGTCGATCGGGTTGTCCGCGAGGGCGCGGCTGGAGAGCGGGTTGCCTCTGGTGAGGGCCGCCCTATGAGCCGCAGGGTGCGGGGCTTCTCGTTGGCTTGTGGTGGTGGGCGACGAGGCTTCCGGGGCCGCTATGCGGGTTGTCCGTCAGGTCGTCGGGTTCTTGCTCTCAGGTGAGAGCGAAGCTAGATTCCAGGGATGCGCGACGCACTAGCGGCCGGATTACATGCCGTGGCCGACATGGGTGGGCTCGGCTTAGGTGCGCCGCCTTGGACTAGGTGGTGGCGATCTCTGGCCTTAGCTGTTGGGTCCGACCGGCATAGGCGCAGGCGAGCATCGCGGCAGTTGAGAGAGTGCCGCCTCTATCACAGCGCGTAATTGATGCCCTTCTTATCCATCTTGGCGGCGAGTTCCTGAGCTTCCGCCTTCTCGGCCGGGGTGGACCGCGGGTTCATCATGATCGTCTTGTAGCGGTCGAGCATCGAGCCGCCCGACGCACCGCCGCCCGTCTCGATCGCGCCGTCCTCTGCAAGCTCCAGCCCCGCATTCACGGCGAAGCGGATGAACTCGGGGTGGTCGCCCAGGACCGTCCCGTCCGCAAGCTGGAGCCCGACGAGGTCCGGCGCCTTCTCCCCGGCATACTTCGCGATGAAGCCGTTCGCGGCCGAGACGTTCGCCTTGAAGTCCTTGCCGTATTCCGAGCGAAGCTCGACGAGGTTGTTGACCTTGGCCTCTTTCGCCGCCTCATGCCGGCGCTGGGCCGCATCCTGCGTCATCTTCATGAAGTAGTCGAAGGCAGGCTTGACCGCGGATGGAGGCACGTTCGCGTCGTGCATGTGCTTCTGAAAGCCGGCGAGATCTGACTTCAGCCCGTCGTCGGCCTGGATCGTCTCCGGGAACGCGAGGCCGTAGCCGTCCGGGTTGTCCGGGATGCCATTCGCCTTGCGGTAGGCCGCGACCTCTTCCGGGCTCGGGTTCTCGGGGAGAGCCGCCTTCAGAGCCCCGGTGGACTGCTTGCGCTCCAGTTCGCGGAGCGACTTGTAGACGTTCTCCGGCGAGGCGAAGCGCTTCAGCCGGGCGAGTTCCTTCTCGCGCTCCGCAGCCGGCAGCTTCTCGACCAGGCGGTCCCGCCAGTCGTCGCGCCATGCGGCTTCGGCCGGAGAGCCACCATCGCCCCCGTCCAGGCCCTCAGGCGCCGCGTCAGAGCCCGCGCCGCCTCCGAGCAGAGGAGCATCACCAGGAACGGCAGCACCGTCCTGAGGGGCACCGGACGCGGGAGAACCGGGAACTGGCGCCGGAGCGGAACCGGCATCACCACCTGCACCTTCAGCCATTCGTCACCTTGCGTTGCGCCGTGCGTGCGGGCTTGGGGATCAGCCGCTCGCTGGGCGTGATGATGATGCGGCGCAGCTCGCGGCCGACGAAGCGCCGGCCTTCGAGAAACGCCGTGTTCTGCCCGCCCGATGCATCGTTCGGGACGAAGCTCTGGTTGTCCGCGCCGGAGAGCGCGTGCAGGATGAACTCGACAGCCTTGATCTGGTCCGTCCCGCTGGCCTCGCCCTTCGCGAGAGCCTTGACCGCGTAGACGGTCTTCTCGTCGAGAGGCGGGGCCGCGAGCATGCGCTCGGCAACGGTGCTCACCGGTCGTTGTCCGATGGCAATTCGGGAGTTTCGACCTTGACCAGGAACCCCAGGGGGAAGGCGGCCCTTTGGAGGTGGTCGTGTTTGTCAAACCAGCAAACCGCCGCGTCACTGAAGCCTTCTGCATCGATGCTCGTGACAAGCATCGGCGGCCCGCCAGATGCCAGTCGGACCGTGTCGCCGGTCGCGGGGTCTTCGCCGGTCAGGTAGGTCCGGAGCGACCGCGTCCCGACTATGCGGGAGATCGTGTCGCCGTCGATCACTGCACCATCTCCGCACCCGGGGCCGGCAGCATGCCCGCCGATTGCAGCTTCAGAGCCGCATCCGCGCCTTGGTTTACGACCTCTGCGGCCTGACCGGCCCCCGAGAGAGCGGCGAGGACGTTGCCGGCCTGCTGCTGCCCTTGGATCTCTTCGTCCGCCTGCGCCTCGTCGACCAGCCAATCGGCCGGCGCCCCGGAGCCACGGGTCACGTCACGGACGATGCGCTTCACATCGATTGTCTTCGCCGCGGTCGGGTCGACCTGCATGGCGCCCGCGAGCGCACCGAAGACCGTCGTGGCCTGGTTGATCTTGTTCCGCTCGATCGCGTCCTGAAGCGGGTTGGAGAACGAGAACTCGAAGTCCCTCCCCTCAAGCTCGGGGGGCATCTCGCGGTAGTTGAAGGCCCGCTCCCGCATCATGATCGAGTAGGCGAGTTCCAGGATGGCCGCGTTGTATTCCGTCTCCATCGGCTCGAAGAGCGGGATGTTGGCGCGAACGAACTCCTCGACGATCTGCGCCGTCTCGTAGGCCGTCTTGGCCCCGCCCGGCAGGTTCAGCTTGGACAGGAACCATGCGTCCTTCAGAGAGGCGCCCGTGCGGAGTAGGAGCTGAACGCCAAGGTTCACATCCTGCCGGCCGCCATAGATCGGCTCGAGGATGGCGCCCGTCTTCTCGTCATAGTCCGGATCGACGATCGTAATGCCGCCCGAGTACAGGTTGATGTCGCCGCGGATCTTCTCCATCACCGCCTTCATGGGCGGGTCGACGTTCTTCTCGCCTGCTTCGAGCAGGACGCGAGCCATGGTCTGCATGCCGCGGGCGTCAGCGAGAGCCACCGTCACGGCCGGGGATACCGCGTAGGGCGAGCCCGAGATGGTCTGCCAGCGCGGGATGACGTAGCGGAACTCGTAGGAGCCTGCCTCGCGGAGCATGTGGTTGTGCTCAACGTCGAGGTAGACAGACACCCAAGGGAGCTTGCGTCCCTTCGCCTTGGCCTTGTTCTCGTACTCGTAATCGTCGGCCGGCATCATGACGTGCCGGACCTTGAACTCCTTGTCGGGGTCCTTGGCGATCGCGTCGGTGATGTCCTTGTGCAGCCCCTTCGCGCCGAATTTCTGGGCGATCTGCCTTGCCGAGAACTTCATGTCCCGGAACATCGTGTCCGGCACACCAACTGCTGACTCGGCCCAGGCGCAATCGCGGAGGTGGTGGCAGCGGAAGAGGAGCCCGTCCTTGTCCGGGTTCAGTTCAACCGAGATAACCGCATTGCCAAAGGCGGCGTAGTCGTGATCCCCTTCCTTCGTGGCCCTGATGAATTGCGAGCGGTTGGCGTAGAGTGCCTTCCGCCCGACATCCGTTATGTGGTCGTACCAGGCGGCGACCTTGGGGTCTTCCATCAGCCGCTCGTCAGGGTCGACGCACTTGAACCAGGGCTGGCCGCGGGGGCGCAGCATGGATGCGAAGGCGTTGCCGAGATCGCGCCGGCAGAGCACGGGGGTCGAATCGAACAGATGCGCGCCGAAATCCTCTCCCCACTCGTGCGTCTGGGTGAAGTCCGCACGCTCGGGGTAGAAGTGCTCGGCCGTCTCCTGCCAGAAGCTGTTCAGAGAAGCCCGCTTGGAGAACAGGGCGTCTCCACGGCGGCACAGCTCCTTGGCGTTCTCGGAGATCATTCGCCGACCTGAAGCTCACCGGGCTCGAAGAGCGGCGAGCGCCCTTGGTCGGGCCTGTAAACGCCGGGGACGGGCGTGCCGCAATATGCGACGCGAGGCCCTAGGCCGCTGACCAGAGGAGCGGGCAAGGGAGCAAGACGAGACATGATGCCCGAGCCGATTTGCGTACGCTCCAGCGCCCCATGCAGGTCGAGCGAAGCGGATTCCGCCTTCCGCGCCAACTCCTCCCGGATCATCTGGCGCGTGGCCTCAAGCTGGAAGCTCAGTTCAAGGCGCCTCTCGACCTCTCGGCTGAGGTTGAGGCCCTGGACAGCGGCGCTCTCCTCCAAGCGCCGCCGCATCTCTGCCGAGAGACGCGTGTTGACGTTTGGCCTCCGAGAGGCGGGGTCACGCAACTTCGGCATGGGCTACGCCTTCCGCTCAGCCAGCGAGCCGACATCGTCGACCCCGCCCGGCTGCGTGGCGCGAGCGCGACGCTCCGCAATCTCCACCGCTCGGTTCTTCATCTGCTCCGGGATGCTGGGCGTCTGCTCCAGATCCTCCGGGGTCGGTCCCGCGGACGGAGCGGCGCCCGTCAGGATTGGCGGCTCTTCCTCGATCGGCTCGAAGCTCGTGCCCTTCAGGTCGTCGGGCGTGGGGCCTGCGGAGGGGTGCCCGGCTTCGGCTTCGGCCCGCTCTTCACGGGCGATCTGCTGCGCCTCTCGCGCGGTCTCTTGCGGCCGGAAGGCAGTCTTGGGACCATCCGCGAGGTCTTCGGGGGTCGGGCCGGCACTGGGATGGCCTGCCTCTGCCTCAGCGCGCTCTTCCTGAGCGATGCGGGCCGCCTCTTCCGGCGTCTCGGCGGGAGCGAACCCACCCGCGGCCTTTGGCTTCCTGCCGCGCTTCGGCTTCTGGTCGGAGGTCTGCCCCGTTGCGCGGGCGGATACCGTGACGCCTTCGCGGCCGGCGTTGGACTTCGTGGTGCGACGTGCCATCACTGGGCCTCATCGGTTTGGACTACGGGAGTTCGTTCGAAGCCATCGACGCTCTCGCGAGCGGCACGAAGCTCGTCAGAAATGCGAGCCATTTTCTCAGGGGCGAGCGCCCGAGCGACCCGGAAGTCACAGCGCTCGAACGTCACCTCGTCTCGCTCAACGCTGTAAGCGGCAACGAACAGATAGGGCGCCACCCACTGCTCATCCCCGGCCATGAACGCTACAATGTCGCCGTGTCGTACGACCGCCATCAGCGTGTCCCCAGTTTGTCGTCGGAGTAGTCGCTCGACAGGATCGTGGAAGCCCGGCCGGAGCGGGCAGCATTGGCCATCTGCTCACGACGCCTCGCAGCCAGGATCGCCGGGTCTTCTGGATCCGGCATGACCGTGACAGGCTTCGGAGCGGGGGCAGGAGCGGGCTTGCTGCCGCCGAATAGTCCAGACATCAGCGTCTCCGTGTAGTAGAATGGCGAGTGAACAGGTCATCCGCCAATGACAGAAGCCACTTCTGAGTCCCGCCTATCCCAACTGGAAGAGGAACACCGCCAACACATTGAACGGTGTTCCCATATTATAGAGGACGGCAGCCGAGAATGGGACAACCGGAGACGCAGGGAGAAGCTCGTCGACAGAGCAATTTACACTGTCGCTGGATCATCGGTAATCGCAGCCGTACTTGCGTGTCTTTCTCTCGCGTGGCGAGGCTAAGACTCTTTATCGTCTCCGTCCGTGTGCGTATCCGAGATTGACCTTGGGCTGAGCCATCGGGCCTCTCGACTTCCTGTGGTCCTGTTTCGCGTGTGCGTAGCCGAGATTGGCGACTGCGGCCTGCCGATGCGTCTCGGCCCGTTCCATGGCTCTGAGCCCGCCATGCGCCCAGGCCATAACCACGCCCTCGCCTCTGTCTGGCGAGCGCCCGAGGCGCTTCTTGAGGGTGGCCTTGTCTTCGATCTGAATGATGCCCCCCGGCCGGAGCTTCCAGCGGAAGGAGGCAAGGTCGCTCGCCATCTTCGGGTCAGGGGGGAGCGCGATGGCTTGGCCGCTCTGCGGGTCCAGAGCCTCCCTGAGCTTCCAGATGTCCTGCGCCCGGACATTGAGGAAGCCCAGCTTCCCGTCCTGCGTCCGCGCTTGGGAGGGTGCCACCCCCATATAGGCGGTGACGTGTAACTCGACGTTCTCCTTGAGGTGGCCGTAGACCTTCCCACCCCAGCCACCCCCGAGATCAATGACGATCTCGCAGCCGTGCTTCATAGTGCCGACGATGATGCCGGCCATAAGCGCGCTGTCGGCAGTATCAACGCCGCGACGGGTCGTTGGATGAGGGAACCAGTTCCCGTATCGCGGCTGTAGAACGAACTCGTCAGCCCCGCCCTCTGCGCTGTCGGCCGCCAGCGATGTCATCTCCCGCCCAGGCGGGGGTTGCGGCGTCCACCTTGCCTGCGCTGCCTCGATCCAGGCTGTCGGGATGACCTGCCAATCGTCGTCCTTGCGGCCGGCGAGGAAGTCGCCCTTGAGGAGCTGCGAACGAAGCGGCTCGGGCAGGCTCTGGAGGCTGGCTCGATAGCCGGTGCGCTCCAGGAACGGGTTGTCTTCGAGGCGGGCCGGGATGAAGGTCCGGCTGCGCGGCGTGTACTCCTCGCCGTTGATGATGACCGGCTTCGGCTTCCCGTCCTCGTCGAACTCCGGCTCGTCTATCCAGACCGTGTCAGGATCGACGTAAACGGCCCACCGAAGCTCGCCGGGCTTTGCCGGGTTCGGGTGGCCAGGCTCTAGCCACGGGGCAAACCAACGGATGATCCACTCGCCTTCTGCCCCGCGTGGTGGGTTCGATGCGAGGATGACCCGGCTGCGCTGCTTCGGATCAGTCGATCGGTTCCAAGCGATGAGCGACGCGACCTGCTCCTCGAGGAACTCGGCCGCTTCGTCGAAGCCCATGAAGTCGCGAGCGCGACCGGCATAATCTCGCCAGTCGTCCGGCTCCTTGCACCCTCCGAACTTGAGTGATTTTCCTCCGGGCAGGGTCCATTCGCGGGCGCCGGGGCTCGAATTGAACGAGCCGTTACCCTTGATGATCTCCCGGGACTCGGCAATGATCCCGTCAAGCTCGGTCGACTGCCTGCGCAGGATCAGAGAACGGCTATGCTCCGTGATTGCGCACCCGACCTCAAGGGCCGTTTTCCCCCCTCCGGCGCTGCCCCCATATAGGAGTATATCCGCAAGCGAGAGGAGCGCCTGTGTCTGAGGCCCGGGCAGAGACAGCCAGGGCTTCTGCATCTCCGTCTTGAGCACGTCGAGGATGAGACGCTGCTCGTTCGGGGGGAGACTCGCAAGCTCCTTCTCGATCCGGCTGAGCTGCTCCGTAATCGGGAGAGCGAGGAAGGCGTCAAGCTCGTCCGGCTCGCCGATGGCCCGGTCAATGGCGGCCTCGCGAGGAAGGCGCCCCTGCCGCTCGATCGGGATGACCTCGACGCCCTTCGCTGCCTGTCTTGCTCCTTGATGTTGTTTGGCGGCTCTACTGGCGAGAGCGGCGAGAAGGGAACGGATCAGCACTCAGGGAACCCGATCGCCTTTGATCTCCACCCAGACGAACGGCCAGAACCCAGCGCGGATAAACTTCGCCTTCCCGGTCTCGATGGCTTGCATCTGTTCTTTCCAGAACAACCGGGCCAGCCAGACGGGAGCAGGGAACGACAGTTTCATCCTCTTAAACTACCTCGGCAAGGCTAATCACTTCGCCCGTTCTTCTGGTTCAATACGCAAGTCAAGCAAGCTCGGCCAGTGAGAATAGAGGGTGATTCCCCCTATCGCGGTCTCGGACTTGAGGTTGCAGCTCTCTGTCTTTCGGCTTTGCGGCACGAATGATCGTAAAATACGCGTGGCCAGCTCGTCCGCCCAAGCCCGAGCCGCCCTCCCCTGGAGGGGATACATCTCCCCGAGTTCCAGAAGCAGAAAGTCTGAGAGACGCTCCACCTCATCTCCCGGCAGCGTGTAATCTCGGAAGTCTTCGGTCTCAGGCTCGCCCATCCGCCGCCCTCCTATCCCGTTTAGCGGACATGCTCTCCGCCAAACTCAAGAGGGCAATGCGAGGCAAATGCCCGCCCTACCCCAGCATTTACCCCAGGACCTCTTCAGCCTGGGACACGATCGAGGTCTGTCCCGTGCCGCTGACGCTCGCGTACATCGTGCCGCCGCGGCCCTAGCCGCACCCGCCCTTGAAGCTAGCGAGCCGCGCCGCGGCCCAAGCTGCGTCCTCCGCGAACTGAGCACGGCGCTCTTCCGAGACATCCCGCCCATCTCGATCTGTGACCTTCAGCACGCCGGCCGCGATGTCCGCGGCGTGTTGCGCCGCTTGATCGCGGATCTGCTCGTAGGTAGCCTCGACATCCCTAACCAGATTGCCTTCCACGCCGTCACCCCTTCCCGATTGCCGCGTGCAGCGCCCCGATCAGGGCCAGGGCAGCCTTCCCGCGGTCACTCTCCTCAGGGATCAGATCCTTGCCGTCCTTGCCCGTGTGCTCGTGGTCGACCTTGTCGCGCCACTCAGCGGGCTTCCGGTTCTTCAGCCAGAAGATTGCGGCCGTCGTGTCCGGGGCGACGTGCTCCCGGACCGGGGCCCGAACAATCTCGCCTTGATGCTGGAACACCTTCTCGCTTTCGAAGGTGTAGCCGATCGCCTTGTGGTAGAGGCTGGCCTGCACTCTTTCGTCTGCGGCTTCCTTGCCCGTCTTTAAGGCGTTGCAGAATTCCGCGAACTGATTGCTCCAGCGCCAGATCGTAGTCCGCTCGACGCCGAAGAAGTCGGCCAATTCGATGTCAGTAGCCCCAAGCCGGCAGAGCTTTTCCGCCTGTCCCGCGTACTCTGGCTTGTATGAGCTAGGGCGCCCGGCTGGCATCACAGATATGCAGCGAACTGCCCGAATACGTCAGGGCGCGCCCGCATCTTCACCTTAGTGCGCTCGCTTACGTAACCACGCTTGAGAGCCTCGCCGAGGTAGCGCATGTTGTACCACAATCGGTGATTGCGATTGGCCGCAGCAGCCCGCCCATTAGCCGCCCGAACCTCAGCCGAGCAGAACGGCTCGTCGCCCCCTTCAGCCAGGTTCAGCAGGCGAGCGCCACGGTCCCGCGCTGCCTTGATCGCCAACCTCTCCAGATACGGCCAGTCCTCAGCTTTGCACTGAACCAACACGAGCAAGCCTGGGATCTTGCCCCGCTCGGCCAGCGACCTAATCCAGCAGCAAACAGGCGTGTTACGGCGCCGACTATCGCGAATGTGGCTCTTGAGCCGCTTCGCCGCGTCGTTCGCCTTCCCGATGTAACGGATTGCGCCGGAGGTCGGGTCGGTCAACGCGTAGATCTCGGCAGACCTCTCAGCCATTCTCTCCCTCGACCATCTGGGGTGGGGCTAAATCAGGATCGCAACGACGAGGAAGAGCGCAGACCCGACCATCCCGCCAATGACGAAGGCGAGCGTCGCCTGGTCGAGCTGCCTGCCGCCCATCACTCCACCTCCGTCTCATCCCCTGGATCGCGGTCCACGATGAAGGATTCTGGCATGGTGGCGACAACGGCCAACATCATCCCGACGTGAAGGCCAAGATCAGCAACAGGCTCGTCGCTCATCGTCTCTCGCCTCTGGTGGGTGGGGCATCCAAGAGTCTTGGATGGCTGTATTGGATGCTCACGGGCCGGTTTGGTGGCCGGCGGGATGGGACTTCTCCGACCCTATGCGCTGCCCAAAAGCGGTTCGGTCTCGGCCTTGACGCCGCCGTGAGACTTCCGCGCTATCCTGAGGGATGCGCGAGGGGGTCGGTGAGCCCCGGAATGACACCCCGGGTAAAGCAGAGCCAGCCGCGAGCGGCACTCGCTCACCGATTTGATTGACCGACGCGCATTCCTGCCGGTTTGCAGATGGAGGCGCGTAGAGGTTCAGGATGTGGGTCGGCCAAACTGGAAGTTACGCGCTCTTGCGGAAGAACTCGCCGTACATCTCAACGGCCTTCGCCGCCCGAGCCGATACGGCCTTATCGACGGTATCGAACCAAGGGGAAGCCCAAGTCGAGCCATCTTGCGTGATCTTCGCCCGGTAGAGCTTCGTGCTCGGATGCTGGATGACGCCGAGCGGGAGCTTTTTCCGGGCTCTCCTAAACGCTACGTTGAAAGCGTTCTCGGAAGGGGTCGCGGCTCTCAGGTTCGACCAGCGATTGTCGCCGCGGTTGCCGTTGGCGTGATCGATGATCGGTGGCGGCTCAGAGCCCGTCTGCACCATCCAGCAGATGCGGTGGACGAGATAGACCGAACCCAGAACAGTTACCCGAAGGTAACCGCGCGTAAGGCCGCCAACGAGATCGCCCGGCCTGGCGCGTCCCGTTGCGTATCGCCATGTGAGAGCCCCAGTAACCGGATTGTACCGGAACATCTTCTGGGCAATCTCTGGCGTCAGCTTCATGCCTTACCACGGCTAACGCACGGCTGTGCGGTGTATTTTAGGCCACATGGCCATCGCCGCAACATCCGTGCTTTGAAGCCCCAAGCTAAACTCGCGCGCGCGCGCTGTCAAGCGCCTCGTCATCGCTTTTTCTTCCGCTTCACTCGTGAGAGCCGGTTGCGGGCCGTCCTGTTCTTGGTGTCCGGCGTCTCGACCAGCGCCGCCGCGGGCATCTCGCCTTGCGCGACTAGCCAGTTGAGGAAGTTCGAGACACGCCCGACGCTTGGGTCGAACTCGCCAGACAGCATCCGCATACGCAGGAGGGCCACGGCCCACTCTGGCACGCGCGACCAGGACCGATCGTTGCTGCGGACGATGCGTTCAAGCCCTTCGATGCCGATCAGGTTGTGTCGGGCCCGGTCCATGCCGAAGATGACGTACCGCGGCATGAGCTGGCGCTCGTCCTGGACCCGCTTGCGATTCCGCGTACGCCAGTACCGGATGACGGGCGCCAACGTGGCGATTCCACGCTCGTTCATGGCCTTGATCACCCGACCTTCACAGTTCGGGTTCGTGAAGGCGACGAACCACTCCCGGGCGCCTGGCTCCTCGTCCTCTTCAGGCTCCTGCCTCACCATGGGCGAGAGCGCGTTGATGATGCTCTCGTACCGAGCGATGTCTTCCGGGGAGACCGTCGCGTTCATCTCTCGCCTCAGTTCGGTTTCGTGTAGTCGCTGGGATGGGAGGTCATGCGTGGTCCTGCTTCACCCTGATCGTCAGCACCGAGCGATCGGACTCGAACTCGTAGTGGCTGAGGACAGACATCGCGACGTTCGCGACAGTCTGGCGGAGGCGACGCCGCACCTCTTCGGCAGCCTTGTCCGCCTCTTCCTCGATCATCTCCGCGGCCCGCCGCTCTAGCTCCAACCGCACGGCCGTAACGAACGAGCCTTCATCGATCTTGCTGACCGTCATCGTCCCTCTCTCCGATCCCTGTGGTTAGGTGGTGGGGGCGTCCGTCTCTGGGCCGATGACCCAGGCGTAATCGTCGCCGCCAGTATCGATCATGTGGACCCGGTACCCACCGATGGCTTGGAGTTGCCGGTTGACGGCCTCCAGCACCTCATGCGGGGCCGCTTTGTAGTCGACGGTTTCGGCGTCAGCCGGAAGATCGTATTCCATTCCCCTCACCCTTCCTGAGCGCGTAGAGCGCGTTGATGCTCTTCCCAGAGCGATTGTCTGTCGGTCTTGAGCTTGCGCGAGATCCTGTCCGCGTGATCGTGCGCCTTGAACATCCTCTCCCGGAGAGCGAGCATTCGGTTCACCGCCTGGACCTCAAGCGGGTGGTACCGGCGCCCCTCCTCCGGCTCGAGCCAGCCTCGCTCCCGCATCTGCGACAGGTCCCGCCCGACCCGGTGGATGGCGATCTCGAGTTGCCGCGCCTTCAGCCTGGCGTGGTGCATCGATCGCTGAGCCGTCCCCTTCGGCCAGCCATCCCGCCACGAGCGGTAGACCGGGCAGAGGCTCAGCGCCGCCCGAGCCATGTAGCCGCTCATGGGAGCATGGATCTGGACGTAGCTCACTCGGCAGCCTTCCGCCTCGCCGCGCGCTCGTCCATGTGCTTCATGAGCTTCGCGCATTCCTCGGCGAAGTTCGGCACATCGTCGAAGGGGGAGCGGGTCTTCCACTCCTCGATCTTCGCCTCGCACTCGGCGATGGTCTGAGGGCCGGCGCCCGGCTTTGGCGTGCGCTGAAGTCCCCAGTCCGGCCCGCCACAACGAGCTTGCAATTCTTCGAGAGTTGGCCGCGGCCCCGTGTTCTCGGGCAGAAGTTTGCGCCGCTCGTGCGCCTCCCGCTCGCGCTGCCAGCGCTTGCGAATGGGCTCCATCTCCGCTTCGCAGGCTTCACGTACCTCAGCAATGCGTGGCGCCCATTTCAGGCGCCCCGGCAAGCCCGTGCGCGGATCGACAACGCGCCTCACGACCTCTTCCGGGTAGTCACTCAGCACGGCAGACAGCCCGGTCGCGAACACCCGCGGGTCGGAGATATCTGCTGCCGGGAAGAAGCCCATCAGCGTTGCTGCGTACTCAATGGCTGCGGAGGGCGAGCAACGGTCGGTCTTCGGCGGCGCGTACCTGTTGCCGGAGATCGTCGAAAGCGTCTTTGAAAGCTGTTCCATTGCGCTTCTCGGGGCGGTGAACGGGTTTGAGGATGCGGCCGACTAGAGGGATGGGGTCTTCCGTCCCATGGTCTCTGGCCCGCTGGATCGCGGCCAGGACACGCCCGCCATCGTTCTGGGTATCCCGAAGCCAGCGGCCGACATTCGAGCGCGCATCCCGCTCGTTGACCTTCATGGCTACCAGGATGGGGACGCCTAGCTTCCAAGCCCGTTCGATGGGGTCGGTGGGTTCCGGCGCCTCAGCGCCCGAAGCGTCAGCTTCGGAATGATCCTTGATCCTAGATCCTAGATCAGGCGTCGAAGGCTCGCGAGGTTTCGCGACTGTTCGCGAGGCGTCGTCGAACTGAGGTAGTTTCGACTTGCTGGCCTTGTCGATCTTCTGGTGTTTCAACCAGTTAGGGATGTCCAAGTAGCGGCTGCCATCTACCTCGTAACGGCGGATGCAGCTCTCGCGCTCAAGTTCCGCAAGCCACCCTTCGATCGAGGCCGGGGCGTCGTCGTCGTACGGGAAGAGAAGGCTCGCGAGCATTCGCGAGGCCGCGCGAGCCCTCCCCTCATCATCAACGATGGTCCAGAGCATGATGAAGAGCAGTCGGGCATCCCGAGACAGTTTCCCGATCGTCTCCGATTGCGGGAATTCCGGCTTGATGGAGCGAATGCGGGCCATCAGCGCTTCCCCTCGTCGGTCCAAGCGATGATGATGTCCGCGACCTTCGCTGATACGGCCTGCGGAGCGCGGTAAAGCTCCTGCCCTCCGGCTCGCACGGTCGGGATGCCCCAGCTCAGGAAGTACGCGTCCCGCTCGGCATCTTTCGCTGCGTCATGATATTCGGCACCGTCACACTCGACAGCGACATGCCGGAGGCTGCCCCTGATCCTGGCGGTGACCAGGAAGTCCAGCCGAAACCTGCCGAACTTCATCTGCGGCGAAACAATTACGCTGCTCTTCGGGAGTAGGGCGTCGCCTTCTACGTGAACAGCAGCTGGCGCCCCAGCGAAAAGCTCGCTGGTGTAGTCCTCGAACATGAGCCAAGCGAGCAGGCGGCGCTCTATGGGGCTCTCCAGAACCTCATAGGCACGAGCCCAGTCCGCGCGAGCCCTCTCAATGGCCTTCTCAGCCATCTGGCTGCTGACGCCGAATGCAGCGCACCGATCTCGAAAGCGGTTTACGGCGACCTCGAGCTGAAGCTCGGCCCCGCCGCTGGCGGTTGCGATACCCTCGTCTGAGGCCTGCGCTACAGGCTCTATCGGATAGCGCAGTCTATCTTCCTTGCAGTAGGCGCAGACCATCACGCGCGGGTTGTCCTTCAGCGTCCAGCCGGTCTCGCCAGACCCGCACGGGCAATCATCAAAGCGGATGCGACGCTCTTCGCGTTCGTTCATGCTGCCCTCTCTTGGTGAGTGGGAGAGGCGAGAGATGCGAGAATGGCTCTCCCGATCAGCTCTGGGATTTGCGGGACGACGGCGTTGCCGAGCGCTCGCAGTCGGTCCACCCGGGCGGGAACCCCATGAGCCACTCGACCCACGTCGGGTTCAGAAGACCACCACTCCCGCCCTCGGGCGTAACTGCGTTGGAGAGCCTGATCTGCTGCCCCCCAGCCTTCCGCTCGGCCACGGACTTGTTGTTCCACTTGTCTGCGTCTGAGGCCGCCGGCGTAGGCCACATTGCCACGCGTGCCGCGAGAGAGGGTGACTTGCGCCGCCGTTCCGCTGGGCAGTCTGGCGCCGACCTCGCCTGCGGCGTAGGCCACGAGCCAGAAGCGATCTCGTCGGTGAGGGGCACCAAGGGCGGAAGCCGGTATGCAATGCCACTCCGCATCAAACCCGAGCGCGGCCAGGTCTCCGAGAACACGGTCCAGCCCTCGACCAAGCAGCGCTGCGACGTTCTCCACGATGACGAAGCGGGGTCGAAGTTCGCCAGCAAGTCGGGCGATTTCCGACCAAAGGCCGCTGCGCTCGCCGTCCAGGCCGGCACCCTTGCCGGCAACGGAGATGTCCTGGCAGGGGAACCCTCCGCAGATGACATCGACCACAATTCCATCTGCGGCGAGGCGTTCTGCGGAGAGCTCTCTGACATCCTCGTAGATCGGCACGTTGGGCCAGTGCTTCGCGAGCACGCGCCTGGGGAAGGGTTCGATTTCGCAGAAGGCAACGGTCTCGAAGCCGCCCGTCCGCTCCAGGCCGAGCGAGAAGCCGCCGATGCCCGAGAAGAGGTCGAGGACACGGAGCTTGCTCATGCTGCCTCCGCAGTCGGAAGGACGGATCGAGAGCGAGGGCGCACGACGCCCCATTGCTCCAGGATGGTGATTGGCTCATCGAGGCCGCGGGTGAGGACGCAGGGGACGCCGTGAGCCGTGCAGAGGCGGCGGATGGCGGCCTGCTCCGGCCGCTCAGCGCCCTTGGCCGCCTTGAGCTCGATGAACCCGACCGGGACTACCTTGCCGCCGATGACCATCAGGTCGGGGAGGCCCTTGGTGAGGCCAGCCTGACCGAAGGCGCGGGCGTTCGGGATTGCGGCGACGAGCGTGTCCGGGTAGCCGAGAGCCCGCCAGTGGGCGATGACGGCGGATTGGATGGAGGACTCGCGGAGCTTCATGCCGCGGCCTTTCTCTCGACAGCCGCCAGCGGCATCGAGGCGGTTGGCTCGCCCATCTTCCGGAGCGCGTGCATGATCGTGCTGTGATCGCGGTTGAACTGTTGCCCGATCCAGGGGAGGCTTCTGTGCGGATGGGCCCGCCTGACGAGCCGGATTGCCTCCCACCGGATCGCGACGATCCGTGCAGAGTGGCTCGTACCGAGTATGGCTTCCGGCGTGACGCCGTATCGCCGGGCGACGCGGGCAATGATGCGCCGCGGCGGCTCAAGGGGGGCCGGAGGAGCGAAGTCCTTCGCCAGAAGGTCGATGGCGTACTTGGCCGCTTTCGTGAGTTCGGCTTTCGCCTGCCTAGCCGCTTCGGTTCGTTTGGCGGCTTCCTGCGCGGCGTGGCGACGGGCGGCGCCTTCAATCCGCTGCCGAGACTCGATCACCCGTGCGCGCATTTCCTCGATTGTGGTCGGCTCGCCGGCCGCCCTACCGATGGCATAGGGGTAGCGAGAGCCGGCCGGTTGCAGGCGGGCGTATTCCCGCTTGCAGAACGAGACGAGTTCTTGAGGCGTCTGGAAGCGTGCTTCAGGGTGATGCGGGATCATGCGGCGGCTCCCATGCCGGCCTTCTGGTCCCGCACGTATGCGAGGTAGTTCGCGACGGTCGCCTCGCTGATCTCGCTCTTCCAGTCGTGGTTGAGCTGTTGAGTGATCTCGGCCGTGTTCCGTCCGACGTTCCAGAGGGCCATCACGTGCCGGCCGAACTCGTGCCAGCCGACGACGTTCGCCTTGTCGATGCGGATGTAGACGCTAGGCTTCATGATGCTTCCTCCCGAAGAGCCTTCCGAAGACCTTCAATCGTCGTCTCAATGTCCTCAACGACGCGCGGATTGAGACGCCGACGAGACGCGCGGATCGCCGCAAGCTCATTCTCAAGATCCTTGATCTGACGTTCGACCTTCCTCTCGACGGCTTCTTCAAGCGCGAAGAAAAGGTCTGCGGAGACTTCCTTCGGGACGCGGAAGAGAAGGTTCCAGACCGTGCCGGCCGGACGCTTCAGCTTGCGCGCCACGCTCTTGATCGCGGCTTTGATGTTGCCGCCCACGACGCGCTGCTCAGCTTCGACGAGCTGCCGCGCGTATGAACTGGCGACGGGAACGGTGCTCATGGCCGTTTGCAGCGAATGGAAATGCCGGTTGTCCATGACGCGAGAACTCCAGTGCGAAGGTGGTCGCGTTGGAGGGCACACACTTGGAGGACTTGGGCTGGATCAGACTTGGAGATGTCGTGGCGGATCTGCTTGCCGGCGTGACGCCACGACGTGAGGAAAGCGTTCGACGCCCGAGCGGGATCAACGAGGCCTGCAAGCCCCTCCCCCGCTCGGGCGGTCGTAACGAATTGGTCGGCTTGGCGCGGTCCGATGTTCACCGTGTTGCTCCGGCGCGCGATGAGCCGACCCTTGCACTTTCGTGTGCGCCCCTTCGTCCTGGGCTGCCACGGGAGTCCGGCACGGTGACTGGGAATGGGAAACGGTGAGGCGAACGCCGTGCGGGAGCACGTGCGCCGAGTGCTGGAGAGGCTGTGCGCGTTCATCGCTGGAGGCTCTCGTCAGCATCGAGATCAGCGATGAGCGGGGCGGCCTGGATCTCTCGCGCGAACCACTCGACAGCGAGAAGGATGACGCCGGCGATGAGGAGCCAAAATGTGGAGATCATCAGTTGGCCCTCCGGTGGTGGCGGGCGGATACGCGGCTGATCAGCTCGCGCACGTCCGCGGACCACGCTTCAAAGCCTCTGATGGCCTGGTCCTCGCTGTCCGAGACATCGCAGAGGATGTGCCCGACGACGGTCTGCATCGCCGTCATGGTCTCATCGACCGGCTTGCCGTCCATCAGCCTGAGGACCCGCTGAACGAGCAGGCGATGACGATGTTCTGCAGCCTCGTCGCTCATCTAGGCGGCCTCGCGTGCGTACGTGGCGCGCGGCGCGCGAGCCGCGTCGATCAGGTCGAGGTATTCGAGGGCGAGAGCTTCCCGCTCCTCCTCAGCCGACAGCTTCTCGGGAGCGGAGCGGCGCATCTGCCGGACCCGGATGGCGCGCTTGAACGCGGCGATCACGTTCTTGACCGCCTGCTTGTCCATGCCGGCGTTGGCCAGTTCGTTGCGAAGCGTCTCGAAGGTCTCGCGCTTGCCCTCCTGGGCATCGGCGAGCTGCTGGTCGTACGCGTCGACGGTGTCCGCGATCTCGCGAGCGCGCTCGGCGGAGAGCCCCATCACGCAGCTCTCCCCTCTTCGGGTTGGGGAGTGGGGCGGGACGACGCTTCGTGGATGCGTTCGAGCACCCGATGATTGATGCCCTCGATCCCCAGTCGGCTCGCGGCCAGGACGACGTTGTCCCAGTGCCGGCGTGGTACGCTGTTGCGCATCTTCATGATGCGCCCGTGCGAGTATGTTTTCAGCCCGATGGCGGCGCCGAATTTCTCGGCGGTGCCAAAGAGCTGGATAAGCTCGGATACGGTTCGGGGCGTGCTCATTTGTCCCGTACCGTATCAGTAAGTAGCGATACGTGCAACCCCTTTCGCTACGCTGCAGGCGCTAACCGGGGGAACCGATTCCATGAGACACCCGGAGGACGGCTTGGCCGGACGAAGCGATCGCCTGAAGCAAGCAAGGGAGGCCGCGGGATTCGATTCAGCAGACGCTGGCTCGCGCGCGCATGGCTGGGTTGCGTCCACGTACCGTTCGCACGAGAACGGATCGCGAGACTTTAAATTGACGCGGGCGAAGGAGTATGCCGCAGCGTACGGCGTCTCGACCGACTGGTTATACTATGGTCGAGGGACGATGGGTGGCGGCTCAATAAAGGTCTTGACGCGCCCGCCCGCGCCACAGCCAAATGCTGTCATAGGACCAGAAATAACAACAACTAGCGTCAAAAGACTTCCCGTATTTGGCAGCGCACAAGCCGGACCCGGCGGCGCTTTTTCATGGACGAACGCGCCCGTGGATGATGTTGCATGCCCTCCAGCTTTGCTTTCGGTGCCGGAAGCCTATGCTGTGTATGTAGTCGGGGACAGTATGGAGCCTCGCTACTTCGCGGGCGAGACTGTCTACGTCCACCCGAGCAAGCCAGCCCGCCGCGGGGACTTCGTGGTTCTGCAGGTGCGAACCGCCAGCGACGCAGTTGTGGGCTACATCAAGCGCCTAGTCCGCACGAGCGAAGTGTCGATCACCGTCGAGCAGCTCAACCCAGAGAAACAGATGACCTTCGAGCTAGCGGATGTCGTCGCGGTCCACCGCATCGTGTCGTCATCCACCGACTAGCGATACAAAAAATGGAACGACGTGTCATAACGTGTTGACACGTAGCGATACATAGCGCTAAATGGGCTCATCACGGAGATGAGCCATGCGAAGCGCAGCCGGAGAGAGTGAGAGGAAGCTAGACCCTGAGCTGAAGGCGCGCTGGGTCGCGGCGCTGCGGAGCGGGGAGTTCAAGCAAACGACGGGCACCCTCAAGGACAGCAAAGGATACTGCTGCCTGGGCGTGCTGTGCCACGTCGCGAAGGACGAACTCGCTACCAAGCTCGGCATCCGCATCGAAGAGGCTGACGATAGGCTCCTGGTCGTCGTGCCCGACGGTGAAGGTCACGCCGAGATCTTGAATGATCGCGAGCTGCCGCTCTACGTCGAGCACGAGTTGGGGCTCTACGAGGATACCCCAAGTCTAGTGGCGATGAACGATGGGCTTGGCTTCGCCGACGGCAAGTCGTTCCCCGAGATCGCCGACTACATCGAGGGAGCGCTCTGATGCCCTCCCCCTCCCCCATGTCAGGCACGAAGGCGGGCGAGACGAAGCCGAAGGTCTATGCCTTCGTGAACGGCTCCGGCCCGATGGGTTACTTTGGCGCCGCGATCGCGGAAGACGGGACAGTCCTCCCCGCCGGTCATTGCTCATCGGCCCCCTTCTGGGCGCGGCACGACATGGGCGCGGACGGTCATTGCACCTGGAAGCACGACGTATATGCGGCGCACTACCCGAACGGGTTCGAGGTCGAGTGGGTCGATGACGTCGAGGCGCACCCGGTCCTCTGGCCGATCATCGAGGCTCTGAACAGCCAGCCGTCGCCCTCCGAGACAGAGACGGGAGAGCGCTAGATGAACGCGCTGTCCCCTCAGCACGCCGAAGCTCTGGAGCGCTTCTACCGCTCTGAGGTCTACACCGACCTCAAGCGGCAGATGGATGCCAGCTTCTCGACGGACCCGCATCAGGACCGGCTGGTCTACGCGCCCGTCCGGGCTCACCTGTCCCAATGCATCGAGGCGGCGAAGTCGGTCTATCTCCACGGAGAAGGCCGGTACGCGATCGGGCTGCACAAGGGCGACGGCTCGAACGCCCCGATCCTGTCTGCCCCGCGCTTCGACATCCGCAGGGAAGCTCTGGAATGGATCGCGGAGTTCGGCTCGCTGAGCGTCAACCTCGTCGTCGTGGACACGCACCCGGCAACCGAGATTACGGGAGCCGCGGCATGACCCGGCTCCGCTACGGGGTGCGAACCCTCCGCCACTACGTCTGCGGGCTCTCGCTCGTAGACGCCGACCGCCTGCTTCGCCGCTGCAGAGCACACGGCGTCCAGGCCCGCATCATCCCGCAATAGGAGCGCTCTGATGTTCTACGTCGGGCAGAAGGTCGTGTGCGTGGATGGAGACTTCCCGCGCTGGGAAGCGGTTCGCGCAAACTATGAACCCGTGGAGATACCACGGGCCGGGGTGACCTACACCGTCCGCGAGCTGTTTGACCACGACGGGGCAGTATATCTCCGTCTCGACGAAATCAGAAACCCACTACTTCGCTTGAGAACTGGGTTACTTGAGCCTGCCTTTGGGCAGCGCCGCTTCCGCCCTGTCGTCCAGACCGACATCAGCATCTTCCAAGCGATGCTGACGAAGTACCCGAGCAAGCGGAGGCAGGAAGCATGACCTTCCTCCTCCCCTCCCTCAGCTTGGAGCAACTCGACCGCCTCCTCATCAGACTACTGGCTGTCGTTCTGCTGCACTACCCGTTCTACATCGCGAGGGTTCTGTCATGACCGGATCTTCAGAGACACAGGTGGGCGGGCTGGAGCAGTTCCGAGCCGATCGCGCTGAGATCGAAGCCCTTCAGGCGCGCGTCGAAGCGGAACTCTCCCTCCTCCGCAGGCAGAAGGAAGCGCTCGTCGAGGCGCTGAAGAAGGCGCGCCGTTACGCCGGCATGGTTCGCTCCAGCGACATCGCCGGCGACGACCCGATCTTCCAAGTATTGGACGAGATCGACGCCGCTCTCCGGGAAGCAGGCGCATGACCGACCCCGCTCCCTACGCCTTCGCCTTCGTCATCTACGGCATCCCGCTCGTAGCGGGGGTCTGTGGCTGGGCTCTCATCCGAGCAGCACGGAGGCGCCTGGCCAATGGCTGAAAGCCTCATGCAGCGCTTCGAGAAGATCAAACGCCGCGAGACCACCGACCGCGTCAAACGCGAAGTCGCCTCCGGCGTCCGCCGGCCTCTGCCTCCGAAGGAGAAGACCAATGCCTCTGAAAATCGTTCGCGCAGCTGACCCCATCACCGTGGATCGCCTGAACATGGTGATCTACGGCCCACCCGGCATCAGCAAGACCTCCGTTGCCTTCACGGCAGAGGACCCGCTGTTGCTCGACTTCGACAACGGCAGCCACCGCGCGCCGAACCGCAAGGATGTGGTCCGCGTCTCTTCGTGGGCTGACGTGGCCGGCATCACGGCTGACGACCTCGCTCCGTTCAAGACGGTCATCGTGGACACGGCGGGCCGGGCGCTCGATGCGCTCACGGTCGACATCATCCGAGCTAACCCGAAGCATGGCCGGGGCGGCGCCCTGACCCTCCAAGGCTACGGCGAGCTCAAGTCCCGCTTCGGCGCCTTCCTTAAGCTCCTGAACAGCTTCGGCAAGGACGTGGTGCTGATCGCCCACATGGACGAACAGCGCAGCGGCGACGACGTGATCGAGCGCCTTGACGTTCAGGGCGGCTCCAAGGGCGAGGTCTACAAGACCGCTGACGCCATGGGCCGGATCGTCATCACGAACGGCAAGCGACGGCTGCTGTTCTCCCCCACCGATGCGGCATTCGGGAAGAACCCAGGCGGGCTGGAGCCGCTCGACATCCCCCCGCTCGGCTCGCCTGCATTCGACGGCTTCCTGGCCGGAGTCATCCAGATGACGAAGGATCGCCTGAACGAGCAGACGGAAGCGCAGCGCGAGGCCGCGGCCGAGCAGGAATGGTTCCGCACCACTCTGGCCGGCGTCAACTCAGCCCAGGAGCTGAACGGCATTCTCGGCCGCGCCCGCAACGCCAGCCAGGCGTGCAAGATCATGGTGCGCGACAAGGCCAACGCGCTCGGGCTCGAGTTTCACAAGGAGAGCGGCACCTACGCTCTGCCGAAGATGGCGGCCTGACCATGGCAGCTATCCGCGTCAGCGCCTCCGATATCGACTCGTTCCGCTACTTCATGGCGGACGAGGAAGGCGACCTCGCTGGGCTTCTGGCCCGGCTGCGTCGTCAGGAGCCCCCGTCAGAGGCGATGCTGGCGGGGACGGCTCTGCACGCCGCCCTGGAGACGTGCCGGGACGGGAGCATGGACGAGGTCGTCTCGGATGGCTTCCGGTTTACCTTCGCCTTCGACGAAGAACTGGACATCCCGCCTACGCGGGAAATGAAGGCGACCCGCGAATACGAGATCGGGGGGCACGCCGTCACGCTCGTCGGTAAGGTCGACGCGGTCCTTGGCCGTCGCATCGACGACCACAAGTTCACGTCTCGGTACGACCCTGAGCGCTTCCTGGGCAGCTACCAGTGGCGGATCTATCTCGACATCTTCGGGGCCGATCTCTTCCGCTGGAACGTGTTTGAGGGGCGCGAGACGGGCGACCGTCACTACACGATCAACCACCTGCACAAGCTCACCATGCACCGCTACCCGGGCATGGGCGACGACATCCAGCGGGAGCTCTCGGCCTTCGTCGAGTTCCTGAGCGTCCACATGCCGGAGCGGCTGTCGTGAGCGACCTCGACGCCCGCGCCTTCATCCGTCGCCCGCAAGGCTTCGTTCCGGCCGACATCATGGCCGAAGACGCCATGAACAAGGTGGCGATCGGCAGCACGGTTCTGCTGACGGTTCGCCGTCCTCGCAACCCGAAGCACCACAGGAAGCTGTTCGCGCTCCTGAACGTGACCTTGGAACAGACGGACAGGTGGGCCGACTCGACCGTCCTCTTAGAGGATCTGAAGCTCGCAACCGGCCTGTTCGAGACCCGCGTCTCTGCGCTGTCCGGCATGCCCTACCCGGTGCCGGCCAGCATCAGCTTCGCGGCCATGTCACAGGAGCGGTTTGAGGCGTGGTACGCCAAGGCCATTCAGGCTCTGTCCGAGCATCTTGGCGTGGATGTCGAGGCCCTGAACGCTGAGGTCAATGGCGCTCTCGCTGAACACGCGAGGGCAGCATGACCCGCCGCTCCCACAGGGACGAGTTCTCTCGGAAGGACCGGGCGGCGATCTTCGACCGCGCTTGGGATGCGGAGACGCGGGTCCACCACTGCGAGAACCCAGCCTGCGGCGCCGCCCTGAAGAGGGGCGAAGGCGAGGTCGACCACATCCTCCCGGTGCAGCTCGGGGGCAAGCCGACGATCGCTAACGGCCGGCTGCTCTGCTCCCCCTGTCACAAGGCCAAGACGGCCCTGGATATTCGGATGATCCGGAAGTCGGATCGCCAGCGAGACAAGCACACAGGCGCCATACGCCCCAAGAGTTCGATCCCCAGCCGCCCCCGCAAGACCCCGAAGAACTACGCCTCCGCGCCCCTGCGGGTCTGGAACCCCTGGGATCTCACCGCCACCGGAAAAGGGTCAGATTGAAATGGCGACAACAGTAGATCTGAAGCTGAGCGACGAGGCGGTGGAGGCTGGAGCGCTTGCCATATGCAACGTCTCGGCCGGAGCCAGCCTCACCGAAGAGGAGTGGCTCGCCGGCACTCGTGACGCCCCAGGGGACGCCGAAAACTTCCGGCGATGCGCCAGGGCGTGCCTCACCGCCTCTCTCCCGCTCGTAGCATATAAGCCCGCCGACTCGTACCTCGATGGCGGGGTCGGAGAGGAAATCCACCCGAGCCCGATCGGAGCGGGGGTGGACGAGGAGGAGATCGCGAAGGCGATCGAGGAGGCCATGTGTCCCGATCGCGAGGGGCCGTACGGCCTCTACGACTACAGCAGTTACGGAGACCGCGCCCCGCACCATGTACGCGATTTCCGCGACCCGAGCAGCCCGACCTGGGGCCACTCGATCTTCATCTCGGAAAGCCGGAAAGAGGCACGCGCTGAATACGAGCGGCTTACCAGGCTCCACCCGGCCCGCGCCGTCATGGCCCTCCTCTCCCGTGCTCCAGCTGCCGGGTGGAAGGTTGCCCGACCCGAATACGGCGTCCTCCTCGCCGATGCTCACGCCCGCCAGCGTGGGGAGAACCCTGACGGCTCCCCGAGACGGGAGACGATCCTGCAAGACGCAGGGCGGGGGCTGAAGGCCGTCGCGGAGGAGCGGATAGTCGTCGCTCAGACCATTTCGCGCTTCCCGTTCGACCACGACGAACGCGGCGGGATCGTTCTAGGCCCTGTCACCTGCGAACGCCTAGCCGATGCGGTGCTCGCCGCCATCCGCTCACGCTCTCTCACGGCCCAAGCCACGCAGACACGGGGGAACGACGATGAAAGGTGAGAGGCGCCCACTGAACGGGACGAAGACGCATCCGCTCACCCGCCATGCGGTGCAGGTGCTGCGGGACATCGCGAAAGCCCCTCTGCCCCGTCAGAAGGTCAACGCTGGCGTCGTGGACCGGCTCACGCGGGAGGACTTGGTCGAGATCGTCCCCATGCCGAGCCCGTTCGCGATCCACAGAGGCGGCAACATCGCCCATCTACGCATCACCGAAGCCGGCAGCTGCCGCCTCGCCCTCCAGGAGGATCGGAATGCCTGAGCTGACGAGAGAGCAGCGCGTAAAGGCGCTTCGGTTCGCGAACGCGCGGGCTGGGTATCGCCTCGTCCTGCTTGGGCGCTCGCTCGCGGAGGCGATCGATAACCCGCGATATCTCCCCAAGCTCGCGGGGGAGTGCGTCCGAAACAGTGACGATCCCCAGGACGGGTTTGCGACCAAGGAAGAGGCGATGGCAGCGGCCCGCCGCTACCGCGAAAGTTGCCGCCTCGCCCTCTCCAGCCACGATGGGGGCGCGGCCGATGGGTAAGGCGGGCCGACCTATCTCGATCCCGCTCGGGTCCTGGCCTCTCGAGATGCGGGCTGAGACGGCGGCGGCCTATTGCGATGAGCCGAGCGTCGACGCCTTCAAGGCCAAGGTGGAGGCCGGCTTCTACTCGAAGCCACGGCGCGAGAAGGGCATGCTGCCGAAGTGGCACCGCCACAAGCTCGACCAGGACATTGCCCGGGGGCACGGTCTGCGGATTGATACGCGGCTCCTGCCCGAGAGCATCGAGAGCCTGATCTGATGCCGCGACGCAAGCCCGCTGGATGGCCGAGCTACATGCTCGGCAAGCCGCTCAGGAAGGGCGGCGTGGCCTATTACTGGAACCCGCCGACCTGGGCAATGAAGAAGGCCTGCCCGTTGAAGCGGGAAGCGCTGGGGACGGACTACGCCGCCGCCAAACAGCGCTGCGACGACGTGCTCAACCCTCAGTTCGATGCCTGGCGCCGCAGGGGAGAGATCGAGGAGCAGCGCGTTTCGGCCCGGTTCGGCACCTTCGATTGGATGGTCGAGGTCTACAAGGGATCGCCTCAGTACACCTCCAAGGAGGAGAAGACCCGCAAGGGCTACGACGCCGTGCTGGCGCTTGTCTCCGGACACAAGCTGAAGGACGGCCGCACGTTCGGGGCGCTCGGGATCGCGAGCATCACGCCCGGCGCCGCCGACCGGCTCCACGAGAAGCTGAAGATCGCGAAGGACGGGAGCGAGCGGAAGCGGACGGCGATCCTCGCCATGCGAGTCTGCCAGCGCGCTTGGGGCGTGGCCCACCGCGCGCATTCGACAGTCGTGCCGAGCGCGAACCCGTTCGCGAAAATGGGGCTGAAATACAAGGCAAAGCCGACGCGGCCGGTCTCGTTTGCCGAGATGATGAAGCTGGTAGCGGCAGCAGACAAGGCCGGGGAGCCGTCGATCGGCACGGCCTGCATGATAGCCTATTTCTGGCTCCAGCGGCAGGAGGACATCCTGGGGCGCCTGAGCTGGGCTCACTACCAGCCCGCGTCAAACCCGAATGTCGCGAAGATATTTCACCACAAAACAGGTGAACTCGTAGACGTTCCGCTGTATGATGTCGATGGTTCGGCGTTATGGCCTGAGCTTATGTCGAGACTAGGGACAGTGCAACGGCGCGGCTCCCTGATCGTGACACGCGACACACCGGATCGAAAGACCAAGGTTCACCTTCCTTGGAAGGTGGACTACTTTCGGCACCGGGTCGCGAAGCTGCGGGAAGCCGCCGGGATACCGGACGAGGCCAAATTCATGGGCCTGAGGCATGGGGGGAATGTCGAGGGGGCAGACGCCGACCTGACCGACGCCCAGCTTCGGGCTCTCAGCGGCCACCTCACGACGGCCGCGCTGCTCAGGTACGCTCAGGTGACGGAAAAGCAACGCGTCACCGGGGCTCGGAAACGCAGGGACGCGAGAACGAAAGGGGGAGGTTTGTCAGAATGAGCCGGTGACCGCTTGTCAGAACGGCGGTTTAGATCTGCTCTAAGTCCTTGAGAAGATTGGTGGGTGTACAAGGATTCGAACCTTGGACCCGCTGATTAAGAGTCAGCTGCTCTACCAACTGAGCTATACACCCGACCACTCGCTCGGCCGTGGCCTCTCGAGGAGGCGCCGGATTAGCAAACCCGATCCGGGATGTCCACCCGCCTCGAAACGATTCCGGGTGTTTTCGCACCGCGCTTCCGGGTCGGGTTTTCCCAACAGGCTAGCCACTGGTCGACCGAATCGGATGCGAGCCCATCTCGCTGCAGGCGGCGACGCGCGGGACGAAAATCACACGATCTATCTAGATCCTCGACCTACACCTTCCGGCGGTAAAGTATCGTCACAAGTACTTAATTTCGCCACGGCAGTACATCAACGGAACACTACAATCAAGCGGTAAATTTCTTACAGTAAATCGACGAAATGACACATTCTAGCCGCAATTGGACGACCAAAGGCCCTCGTCGCGCCGATCCTGCGACGATCCCCAGCTTAGGATGGTTTAATGCCAGAGACGCAATCTGGACTTACTTACACGACCTCGCCGATCACCACGACGAGCAACGGTCAAGTCATTGAAAATCTAGAGATCTGGGTCGCAAATGGCGACGCGATCACCGTCAACCACGATAACGTCACGATCCGAAACGTCATCATCCACAACGCAGCCGGCAACGGGATTGCCGCCGAGGGCGTCAGCAATCTCACCGTCTCGGACAGCCTGATCGTCAACTCGGCCCAGCCCACCGGAAACGGCGGTGGCGACCCGGTGAATGGAGCGCCGGGCATCTTCGCCGTTGAGGTGAACGGCCTCAAGGTCGATCACGTGACCTTCCAGGGCAGCGAAGTCGGGATCTATGCCGGCCAGTCGCCGGCCACTCAGCTGTCCTACATCGAAGGCTACAACATGCAGGGTCCCTTCCCTGCAGGGCAGCTCGTCCAGTTTGTCGGCTCGCCGAACAGCACGCTGACCCACTTCTACAACTACAACGACCCGAACAACTCGCATCCGGAGGACAACATCTCCGTGATCGACAGCCCGAACACCGTGATCTCGCATGGCGTGATCGACGGCAACAACGCCGTCAGCGGCGTCGGGGTGATGTTCGAGGGCAACTCGGAGGGCAGCCGGGCCGAGTACATCGACGCGATCCACATGATGAACGGAGCGTTCAGCTCCTACTCGAACAACGTCACGTTCGACCATGTCCGATCCTTCGACAACATCGCCGAGGATCAGGGACGCGGCGGCAGCATGTCGAACGCCCTCATCTTCGCCTCGGCGGGCGACGGCGTCCATTTCACGAACGCGACCTATACGAACCCGGGCAACCCGAACAACATCGCTTGGGACGAGGGCAGCGACACGATCCAGATGCAGGAAGATTCGGGCGCAACGCCGGTCGATCGCATCCAGAACGTGTTCGACTGGACAAAAAGCGGGGATGCCTCGGCCGTCATGGTCTCCACCCGGAGCGGCGAGGTGACGAGCCCTGTCCCGGGCAGCCCGGAGCCCGATCACCCGACGACACCGTCGCAACCGCCGGTGTCCGAGACCCCAACGGAACCCGCGACGCCACCGGCGCCCGAGACCCCGGCGGAGCCTTCCGAGCCTCCGGCATCCGAGCTTCCGGGTGATACCACCGAGGCTCCAGGGTCCGAGCTCCCGGGCGATCCCACCGAGGCTCCAGGATCCGAGCTCCCGGGCGATCCCACCGAGCCGCCAACGTCGGAGACCCCGACTGAGCCGGAAACGCCGGACACCCCCCCGGTCCCGTCCGAGCCGGCGCTTCCAGAGACAGGTGACACCGGGCCGAACATCACCGGCAACTGGCGTTCGAACACGCTGACCGGAACGTCTTCGAGCGAGAAGATCTACGGGCTTGGCGGCAACGACAAGCTGTTCGGCCTGGAAGGTGACGACATCATCAACGGCGGCAGCGGCCGCGACACGATCGATGGTGGCGCCGGCACCGACTACCTTTGGGGCGGCAAGGGGTCCGACACGTTCGTCTTCAAGGCCGGGAACGGCATGGACTACGTGCAGGACTTCCAGGCCCGTGGCTGGAGCCAGGACTATATCCAGATCGAAAAGAGCATGTTCGCCGATTTCGACACGCTCATGCAGGACGCTCGGAGCGTGGACGGCGATGTCTGGATCGACAGCGGCTCCGATCACCTGGTGCTCAACGACGTGAAGTTGTCGCACCTCAGCGATCACGACTTCCTGTTCGTCTGAAGCCGTCGGCGCAAAGTGGCGGCCTGCTATCGTAGCTGGCCGCCACCTCGAAAAGCCGCGGGCGGACCAAGGCCGCCCGCGGCTCCTATTCTGCGGGCTGCTGGGCCACCCGCATCGTCCGCCTTATTCGGCGGCGTGCTGGGCGTGCATCCGGCTCGTGCCGGCGATGAGTTTGTTGAGCGCGCCGAGATAGGCCTTGGCGGAGGCGACCAGAGTGTCAGGATCGGCGCCCCGCGAGGTGACGGAGCGGCCGTCCGAGCTGAGCCGCACCGAAACTTCCGCCTGAGCGTCCGTTCCCTCCGTCACGGCGTGAACCTGATAGAGCTCGAGTACCGCCTCGTGCGGGACGAGCGCCTTGATGGCGTTGAACACCGCATCCACCGGGCCGTTGCCGTCAGCCTCCTCGGTCACCTTCTGGCCATCGATGTCGAGGCGCAGCGTGGCACGCTGCGGGCCGCGGGTGCCGGCGATCACCGTGAGCGAGACAAGCCGGACGCGGTCGTGCGCAGTCGCGATGTTCTCGTCGACGAGCGCCTCGATATCCTCGTCGTAGACAACCTTCTTGCGGTCGGCGAGGTCCTTGAACCGGGCGAAGGCGTCCTGGAGCTGGTTGTCCGAGAGCCGGTAGCCCATCTCCTCGAGCTTCGAGCGAAACGCCGCGCGGCCCGAATGCTTGCCCATGACGAGCGAGGTCTTGGTCACGCCGACCGTCTGCGGCTCCATGATCTCGTAAGTCTGGGTGTGCTTCAGCATCCCGTCCTGATGGATGCCGCTCTCGTGCGCGAAGGCGTTCCGGCCGACGATCGCCTTGTTGTACTGCACCGGGAAGGAGGTTGCGGCCGCCACGAGCTTCGAGGCGCGCGTCAGCATGGTCGAGTCGATACCCGTCTCGTAGCCATAGACGTCGGCGCGTACCCGCATCGCCATCACGACTTCCTCGAGCGCGGCATTGCCCGCCCGCTCGCCGATGCCGTTGATGGTGCACTCGATCTGACGCGCGCCGCCCTCCACGCCCGCGAGGGAATTCGCCACCGCCATGCCGAGATCGTTGTGGCAATGGACGGAAAACACCGCCTTGTCCGAGTTCGGTACGCGCTCACGCACGGTGCGGAAGAGGGCCCGGTACTCGTCCGGTGTCGTGTAGCCGACCGTGTCCGGAATGTTGACCGTGGTCGCGCCTGCCTTGATCACGGCCTCGACGCAGCGGCACAGAAAATCGATCTCCGTACGCGTGCCGTCCTCCGCCGACCACTCCACGTCGTCGACGAAATTGCGCGCCCGGGTAACCGAAGCGATCGACATCGCCAGCACTTCGTCCGGGCTCTTCTGCAGCTTGTACTTCATGTGCACGGGCGAGGTGGACACGAAGGTATGGATGCGGGGCCGCCTGGCGTTTCGAACCGCCTCGCCGGCGCGGTCGATGTCGTTCTGGGCCGTGCGGGCGAGTCCCGCCACGACGGCGTTCTTCATCCGGCGCGCGATCTCGGATACGGCCTCGAAATCGCCGTTGGAGGCAGCGGGATAGCCTGCCTCGATGATGTCGACGCCCATCGTGTCGAGGAGGTCGGCAACCGCGAGCTTCTCCTCGAACGTCATGGTGGCGCCGGGACACTGCTCGCCGTCACGCAGCGTCGTGTCGAAAATGACGACGCGGTCCTTGGCTGTCGGGTTCGTGCTGGTCATGGATCTAGGCCTTGAAGCTGGACGTTTCCGCGCGTTCCCGCGCTCTCGGGTTCGGTTCGATCCCCTGAGCGCCCAGGCACGCAGCCCAGCCGGCCCTCAGGGGCTGATAAGCAGAAGACCCGGAAGAAGGAGGGACGCGCGCGCCGGCAGCTCCGCCCGGAGGGCGGCGAGTTGCAGGCGATGTCCGGTGCCGAGACGGCTCACGGGGCGCGTTCCAAGGCGGGCACCCTGCCCGCAGGCTCCATGTAAACCGCCCCGCGCCTCTTGGGCAAGTGCTGCGCGCCGATCAAGTTGAGGCCGCCGCTCTACAGCCTGGCACGAAACCTCAACAAGGTGTGCTTAGCATTCGGGTGCTAGGCCTTCCTGCCCAGCCCCCTTTCGAGCGCAGCAGAACGATGTCTTACCCCAGCCGCGGCTTGCGCTATCCCGCGCTCTTGCTTGCGCTCGTCCTGGCTCTGCCCGTCCCTGCGAGGGAGGTAGGTAGCGACCCAGGCGACGCGATCACGGCGATCTATCGTCGTGCGGCCGCCGGCAAAGGGGATGGCGGGGGGCAGTTCGTGTGGCTCACGTCCCGCGATCGCCGGGCTCACTTCACCCGGGACTTGGCCGAGCTCTGGGACCGAGCGGAGAAGGCCACACCGAAGGGCGAACAGATGCCGCCCGGCTTCGACCCGGTAACCGCCTCGCAGGATCCGAACCTTAAGAGCTTCGCCGTCCGGGTCGAGGAGCGTATGGCCGCGAGAGCCGTGGTCCGCGTAGAACTCAGACATGGCCAGGCACCCGAAGGTGCGCAGGCGGCAATACGGTATACTCTGCGACACCAGCAGGGCCGCTGGTTGATCGACGAGATCGCCTCGACGGAACAGAAGGGGCCCGAAGCCTGGTCCCTGCGAGCCCTGCTGGGCGAGCAACTCGCCTCTCACGGCAAGCCCGTCCAGCGCTGAGCGCGCCGAAGCCCATGCCAAGCCCTGTCCCCGCGGCGGCAGACCCGACCTCGCCCCAGGCAGCTTCGCCCCTGGCCGCCCCCGCGCTGCCGGTCGTGCTCGCCCTGCTGGGCATTGCGGGGCTCTTCTTCACCTCCCCGGTCGCTGCGGTCATCCGCGAATTGCGGCTCCCCGACAATGATGACCTGATGCGCCTCGCGCAGGTGCTGGACCTCGTCCATGGACAGGACTGGTTCGACAAGGCGCAGCACCGGTTTGGTTCCCCGTCCGCAATCGTGACGCACTGGTCGCGGTTGGTCGACGCACCGATCGCGCTCGGGATCTTGACGATCGCGCCAGTCCTGGGAGAGCGGCTCGCCTCCGGTCTGGTCGCCCTCCTCTGGCCCTCCCTTCTGCTGGCTGCCTTTCTCTCTGGCCTTTGGGCCGCCACTGGTCGCTGGTACGGCGGACGGACCGCCTGGCTTGCGGTCTTCGCCGCTACCCAGATGACGACGATGGGGCTCTTCGCTCCCGGCCGGATCGACCACCACAACGTGCAGATCCTCGCCATGCTGGGCGTCCTGTTTGGCCTCTGCGACCCAGCCCCCGACCGGCGCGGGGCGGTCTGGCGGGGAAGATTGGCGGGAGGCCTCGCCGCCCTGTCGCTGGCAGTTGGGCTGGAGACGCTGCCATTCGTGGCCTTCTGCGGGGCTGCGGCGGCGCTGGCCTGGCTGTCGGGGCAGCGGCCGCATGAGGCGGCCCGGTTCGGCGCCTTCGGGCTGGCGCTCGCAATCACGGCGCCACTTCTGCTCGCGGCGGAAACGCCGCCACGTCAGTGGCTCGCCTCCCATTGCGACGCCCTCTCCCTGCCCTGGATCCTGCTCGCCTGCGGGGGCGGATTGGGCGCGACCATTCTAGCCCGCCTGGACGCGCGGCTGAAAAGCCCTCGCGCACGCCTCCTCGCTGCCGGCATAGCCGGCGCGGTCACGATCGTCCCGTTCCTGCAGGTCCAGGGCGGCTGCATCGGCAGCCCTCTCGGGGATCTTCCCGAGATCGTCAGGCGCGAATGGCTCGACAAGGTCGCGGAGGCGCTGTCGCTTCCAGCGACGCTGAAGTTCAGCCCGGAGATGGCGTTCGGCGGATTGCTGCCCATCGCGCTGGCAGGCGGGTACGCCCTGGTCCAGGCTTGGCGCGCGACAGACCCGGATGCGTTCCATCGCGACCTGATCCTCGGCGGCTTCCTCGCGACAGGGCTCGCGATCTCAGTCATTCAGTTGCGTGGGATCTACATCTCCTCGGCCGCCCTCCCGCTCGTCGCGGGGGTGGCGCTCCAACGCGCCCTCGCCGCGGCAGCCCGGCGCGAGCGGCCGGGCCGGACAATCGGTGCGCTGGCACTCGCCCTCCTGATGCTGGGCAAGGTCGCGGCCCTACCCCTCTTGGCCGCAGGAGCAGTCTTCGAGCGGCAGTCGCCTGTCGCCGTCACACGGCATCTTTCGAACTGTGCTGAGGAAGCGGGCGTGCGGGTGCTTGGAGAAATCGCCCCGGGAACCGTGCTCGCACCGGTCGACCTTGGGACGGCGATCCTGCTCTTCACGCCCCATAGGATCGTGGCGGCTCCCTATCATCGGGCAGCGTCCGGGATCGAAGCCTCGATCAGGGCCTTCGCCGGGACCGAGGAGGATATGAAGACGGCGGTTGCCGCGAGCGGCGCCGGGATCCTGGCGCTATGCCGGAGTTGGACAAAGGGTGCCGAGGGCACTTTCGCCCACGCTCTCGCTTCTGGCGCGAAGGCGCCCTGGCTTGATCCAATTGCGACCGGACCGGGCGACCTACTGGCCTGGCGTGTGGCGAAGCGGCCTCAATAAGCCCGGCACGAAAAAGGCCGGGCTCACGCCCGGCCATCGTCTCTCCAAACGTCTCCGGATCAGGAGATCACTCGGCGGCCTGAAGCCGCTCCGTGCCCTCCTCGGGCTTGCCGTCCGAATAGGTAGGACCCGGCCGGTTCTTGCCTGGAGCTGGCTTGCCGGGCAGCGGCGGCAGCGCCTTGGCCTTTTCCAGGTCGAGGCCAGCGGTCTCCGCGATGCGGCGGCCGTAATCCTCGTCGCAATGCCAGAAGTGCCACACCACGCGCAGGCCGAGTTCCTCGGGACACTGCTTCAGGTCGCCCCCGATATTGGCGATCAGGTCCTCGCGCTCCCAGTCCTGGAAGGTCCGGTAACGCTCGCCGGCTTGCGTGTAGTCGTCCTGCACGCGGGTCGGCTGGTACCGGCCGAGATGGCCCTCGACGTACTGGTGATACTCCTTCTCGGGCTTCGGCGCCTCGGCGAGGCCGCGGCCGAGATAGCTCGGTTCGTAGTTCACGTGCCGGCTCTCGCCGCCGCGATCGACATAGAAGGCCATCTGGCCGTCACGTTGGTTCGTGGCGAGGCGAGCCCCCTCCTGCGGCGCGTTGATGGGCAACTGGAGGTAGTTCGGGCCGACGCGGTAGCGCTGCGTGTCGGAGTAGCTGAGCGTCCGACCCTGCAGCATCTTGTCGTCGGAGAAGTCGATGCCGTCGACGAGCACGCCCGTCCCGAACGCCGACTGCTCCACCTCGGCGAAGAAGTTGTCCGGGACGCGGTCCAGCACCATGCGGCCGACCGGCAGCAGCGGGAACTGGTCCTCGGGCCAGCGCTTCGTGTCGTCGAGCGGGTCGAAGGTGAGGTGCTCGTTCGGGCCCTCGGGCATGATCTGCACGCAGAACTCCCACTCGGGGAAGTTCCCCTTGGAGATGTTGTCGTAGAGATCGCGCGTCGCGTGCCCGACATCCTTCGCCTGGATCTCGGAGGCCTGCTTGGAGGTCAGGTTGCGCACGCCCTGCTTCGGCACCCAGTGGAACTTGCAGAGATGCGCGACGCCCTCGGCGTTCACGAGCTTGTACGTGTTGACGCCGGAGCCCTCCATCTCACGGTAGTTCGCCGGGATGCCCCACGGTGACTTCAGCCAGGTCACCATGTGAAGCGACTCGGGGTGCATCGCGATGAAGTCGTAGAAGCGCCAGGCCTCCTGCCGGTTGCTCACCGGATCCGGCTTGAAGGCGTGGATCATGTCCGGAAACTTGATGGCGTCCCGAATGAAGAAGATCTTCAGGTTGTTGCCGACGAGATCCCAGTTGCCGTCGAGCGTCTTGAACTTCACCGCGAAGCCGCGCGGGTCGCGCTCGGTCTCCGGGCTCTCCTTGGCGCCGGCCACGGTGGAGAAGCGCACGAACATCGGCGTCTTCACGCCGGTCTCGTTCAGGACGCGGGCGCGGGTATACTTCGAAGCGGGCTCGTTCCCGATCTTCCCGTAGGCCTCGAACCAGCCGTGGGCGCCGGCCCCGCGGGCATGGACGACGCGCTCCGGAATGCGCTCGCGGTCGAAATGGGTGATCTTCTCGATGAACTGATAGTTCTCGAGCGTTGCCGGGCCGCGTTCGCCGACAGTCCGCATCGACTGGTTGTCGCGAACCGGATGTCCCTGACGCGTCGTCAGGATCCTGTTGTCTTCCGCCATAGGCGCCTCCTCTGGTACCGCGCCCCTGATGGGGCAGATTGGAGCTGTACGAATGTGCAGGTGGCTTATGGCGCCCCCGCGACGCTGCCGCAAATGCAACGTTTATCCGGATTCGATAGGCTGCGCCTATGAATGTCGCTGCGCTTTCACTCCGCGATCTCGAGTATGTGGTGGCAGTCACCGAGGAGCGCCACTTCGGGCGTGCGGCAGAGCGGTGCAATGTCAGCCAGCCGTCCCTTTCCGCACAGATTCGGCGGCTCGAAGAGGCACTCGGCCTAACGCTGTTCGAACGAACGAGCCGCCGGGTCCTCCCGACCGCCCGGGGGGAGGCCGTGGCCCGGCAAGCCCGCGCCGTACTAGCCGAGGCGCAGAAGCTTCTCGTCATCGCGCAGGAAGGCGCCGACACGCTCGCCGGCAGGCTTGCCCTCGGCGCAATCCAGACGCTCGGGCCCTACCTCTTTCCCCGCGTTCTCCGCTCCCTGCGGCAGAGCTTTCCCGAGCTCGTCCTCACCCTGAGCGAAGGCAGGACGGCCGAGCTTTTGGATGGCCTGCGCGAAGGCCGGCTCGATGCCGTCCTGCTCTCCCCTCCCGTCGACGAGACCGGTCTCACGGTCCTCCCGCTCTTCGAGGAGCCCTTCCTGCTCTCCTGCCCAACCGACCATCCCCTCGCGCTCGCGCCACAAATCGACCCGGAGACGCTCTCCGGCCCAGAGCTCCTGCTGCTCGAGGAGGGGAATTGCCTGCGTGACCAGGCGTTGGCTGCCTGCGCGGCGGGGCCGCACGCCGGGCGCCACGCCACGAGTCTCGAGACGCTTCGGTCGATGGTAGCGGCTGGGGCCGGCTATACGCTGATGCCGCGGCTCGCGGCAGACGAGGGACCGGACGCGACCGGCCTCGTCGTCTCGCGCCCGTTCGGAGAGCATGGCCCCGTCCGCACCGTCGCGCTGGCCTGGCGAGCGACGGATCCGCGCCGGGCGAGCCTCGTCCGGCTGGCTACCTTCTTTCGTGACAGCGCACCTGCCGGGACAAGAGCACACGCGGCGCATTGAAGTGGATATCGATAATAATAGACCTCGCCAGCCTTGGCTGCCGCCCCGTACAAGGATAGCCGTTCAGAATTGCCCGCGAGACTGAGGAGGACCGCCCGTGGCAGAGGCTCGGAAAGCCGGACGCGGTTCCGTAGCGCCGGTTTTCGGAGTTGCTTGCTTCGACCTGGGCGGGACAATTTCTTATGCGGATGCAGGATATTCAGGCCTGCTTGGCCGGGAGGCGGGCGAAATCATCGGCCGCACGCCCTTTGAATTCATTCTAGCGGCGGATTTTGAGGAAAACCGCAAGCGGCTGCCGGCCATCATCAGCGCGCGGGAGCCCTGCTCCTTCAGCAAGCGCTACGTCCAGCCCGATGGCACCATCGTGCCCGTGCGGGCTCATGCCTTCCTTCTGTACGATGGAGCCGGAGAGAAGCTCGGCATCTTCGGCATTCTCTACGAGGAGGATGAGCACGGAAGGCCTGCCTGCGGCGGAGCCCCGCTGACCATCGACGCCCTTCTCTGGCTCGAGAGGCGCGCGCGCGACCATACGCGGGACGGAGCCGTGCCGATCGCCCGACTCCGGAAGCTCGTCATTGAGGCTTTCGGCATGCCCGACGGGACCGAGCACACAGCCTAACCTACAAGGCGGAGCCTTCGGGGCTCGGTCTTCTGCCCGGCCGGAGAATGGACGAGCTCGTGCGCGGGCTTGGGCCTCGCGAAGAAGTAGCCCTGCCCTTCGGTGCAGCCCACCTTCCTGACGCGATCGAGTTGCTCTGCCGTCTCGATCCCTTCCGCCGTCGTCGCCATGTGCAGGTTGGCGGCCAGGGAGGCGACGGAACGGATGATCGCGATGCAGTCCGGCCGCTCCGAATCCCGGACGAACGAGCGGTCGATCTTGATCTTGTCGAAGGGAAACGCGCGCAGATAGCTCAGCGAGGAAAACCCCGTGCCGAAATCGTCGAGCGCGATCCGTGTCCCCATCGCCCTCAGCTGGTGCAGGATGGCGAGCGTGGAATCGTTCTCGTCCAAGAGCACCGTCTCGGTGATCTCGAGCTCGAGCCGGTGAGGCGGGAGCTCCGTCGCGGCAAGGATGGCCGCGACCGTTGGCGCGAGATCGCGGCTACGGAACTGAACGGGAGAGAGGTTCAGGGCGAGCCGGATGTGTTCGGGCCAGCGCGCGGCCTCCTCGCAGGCCCGCCGCAGCACCCATTTTCCGAGTTCCGAGATCACCCCGATCTCTTCCGCCAGGGGAATGAAGATGCCCGGCGAGACCGGACCGCGCTGGGGATGGGTCCAACGAAGCAGCGCCTCGTAGCCCGCGATCTCGTTCGTCCTCAGGTTGATGATCGGCTGGTAGTGGATGTCGAGCTCGTTGTGGGCGAGCGCGTGCCGCAGGTCCTGCCCCAGCGACCGACGTGCCTGCAGGGCGGCGTCCATCTCAGGAGCGAAGAACCGGTAGGTTCCGCGCCCCTCCCCCTTGGCTCGGTAGAGGGCAAGATCTGCATTCTTAAGCAGCTGGTGCGAGTCGACCCCGTCGAACGGCGCGACCGAAACGCCGATGCTGGCCGCTGTCAGGATCTCCCGCCCATCGATGTCGTAAGGCGCGCTCACGACCTCGATGACTTTTCTCGCGAAGGCCTCGCTGTCCCGAGGCTGGTTCTCGCTCGGCTGGAGGATGAGGAACTCGTCGCCCCCAAAGCGGGCGACCATCCCGCCCGGCCTGATGCACTCGAGCAGCCGCCGCGCCACTGCGCAGAGAAGCTGGTCGCCGACCATATGCCCAAGGCTGTCATTCACCTCCTTGAAGCGGTCCAGGTCGAGCGACAGGACCGCGAAGCTCCTTTCGCTGTCCTCGAGTCCCGCCAGCACCGCGTCCAGCCGCTCCAGGAACAGCGCGCGGTTCGGCAACTCCGTCAGGGCGTCGTGATGGGCCATGTGGGCGATCTTGGCCTCGGCCTGACGGCGGTCGGTGATGTCCTCGTAAGTGGCGACGAAGCCACCATCGGGCAGGGGCCGATAGGTCGCGGCGAGAACGACCCCGTTCTCGAGACTGAGAAGCGAGGGCCACAGCGCAGAACTCTGCAGCCCGACCTGATCCGCCCGCAGAAACGGAGATCGCGCGAGCACCTCGGGCAGGGCAGCTCCGGGCGGCGCATCGGCCCTGGACAGCCCGAAAAGCGACAGGAAGCGGCGGTTGAACACCGTCAGCCGGATCTCAGCATCCACCATGCAGAGCCCCTGGCTCATGTTGTCCATTGCGGCATTGAGCTGGCCGGACGCGTGCCGAAGATCCCCCGTGAGCTCATGAAGCCGGGAATGGGTCTTCGAGAGAAGCCGGTTGTGCCAGAGGACAAGACCCAGGAGCGCGATACCGCAGCAGATCAGCCCAATGGCGAGCCAGGTGAAGATCTCGTGCAGCCCGAGCAGCTCGCTCTTATCCCTGGAGGCTTGTTCGGCGCTCACAAGGTGCGCCTCCGCAGCCAGGCGAGCGAATCTGTCTTCCAGGGGAACAAACAGGCGCCGCAACGTCGCCCGGGCGCCAATGTCGCCGGGCGAGGCCGCGAGACTCTCGCCGGCGGCGATCGCTTCCTCGAACAGCCTCAAGGTCTCCCGCCGTTCCGGCGTGGCATCGGCAAACGCCCCGAACTCACCGTCGCGCCATAGACCGAGGCGATTGACGAGGATGTCGAACCGAAGGCCGATCTCATCGGTATCGACGTCGCTGCCCGACCAGGTGGAGGAACTGACCCGCTCCAGAAAGCGTGCGAGTTCGGCCGGCCCCTGGCTCGCGAGAAGGGCGATGTTGTAGCGGTCGGTATTCCGCAGCGCCGTCTGGCGCTGTTCGATCACGAGCGACGTATAGACGGCCGAGGCCGCGAAGACCGCGATGACGACAAGCAGTGCGAGCTTGACAGCACTAAGGGTGTTGAGACGCTCCCGGACCAAGACTTACTTGACCTTCAGCTCTTTGACCTGCCAGGCGGAACGCCCGTAGTATCGCTGGCTCTGCAAGTCGGGATCGCTGTCATAAGGATAGATGATGAACAGCGGCCCGTTATCCCGGACAGGCATAGGCACCCCATTCTTCCGAGTCGCCAGAATGACGTTGAACTTCCGGAAATCCTCGACAGGGATCATCGTGGAATAATCGTTGAGCGCATGGGCCTCGACAACATCCCCTTTCGCGCCGACCTCCTTCATGAGGACAGACATCGGCACGCCTTCAAAACGCACCTTCTGATTGTGCCAAGGTGTCTTCGTTTCAACCGCTACGACACCGAGCATCTCAAGTGACGACAGACTGAATCGGACCGGCCCGTTGCCGTTGTTTACGTTGCCCGTCACGATCAGGATAGGCTTTCCGTTATCTGCACGGACCGGCAACACCTGTGATGTGCCCGCGCAGAGCGCAGCCAGCGCAAGAAATATCTTCGAGGAACGTATCATCATGCTCTGTGGCGCGTGCCACATCTCAGGTATGAGCATTTCCTTTAGGGATGGTGCATTCTCAAGCTGGAAATGGAGCGGTCGACGCGAAGTTTCAGAATCAGCGAGCCCTCAGCTCCAGACGGAAACCCAGGAGCTCCCCGGCCGGCCATCCGCGCACACGCCCAGCGGCTCGCTGATTCCGGAGCATGCCGGGATCGAGCCCCGTGGCCCAGCCTCTACTCGTAGCAAGTGGCTTCCGCGACGCTGGTCGGGCGGACATTCGCGCCTGTCCCCGTCCGGTTGACCGAAACCGCGACCCCGTTGCCGTAGCCGACCGATTTGCAGGCGTTCACGACGCAGCTCGCCTCGGCCTCGTTGCCGCAAGCGAAGGGCGAGAAGCGGAGGGTGGCGGCAGGTCGCTTTCCAGTTGTCGCCGTGACGAGCCTGTCGAGACCTGCTCGAATGGCGATGATATCCGTCCTCAACCCCTCCATAGCCGGGGGCACGTTTCGGGTCGCGGCCTCGACGCGCTCCAGGCGGTTGGAGAAGGTCTCCAGCATCTGGCTGTTCCGCTGGAGCGCGGCCGTGTTGGCTCTGAGCGCCTCGAGCACGCTGCGCATCACGACCGTCTGCTCGCTTTCGGGGGCCGCCGGCTGCTGCTGGCCCGCGGCGGGGAAAGCGGCGAAGGCGGCGCACAAGGCAGCCAGTCGGAGAGCCTGCTTCATCTGGATCCTTTCGGGATTGCGTCAGGCCGGACCAAAGCACAGGGGGCGGCACCGAGCCAGAGCGCGGCTTTACGCAGCCTTAAAGCGCCCCGGATTATTGTGTTGTGTCCGAGCCTGGCCCGCACGCCGCGGGCTTTGCGGGGAGCGTGATGAGTAAGGGACCGGAGCGCCGCCGGGAACGACGGGAGCCGGTATTCGATTCCGGCGATCCGTCGGATGTTGGGCTCAGGTTGTCCCACGGCGACCGGGCCGGGGGAACGATGGCAAGGTCTGGACGAGGCGGAGACAAGGGCCGGCGGCAAAAGCCGAGCCGGAAGCGGAGCCGCTCCCTCATCGGGCGCCTGATCTCGTGGACGCTCGTCGTCGGGATCTGGGCGGCGATCGGGGGTACGGGCCTCGTAGCCTATCACGCGACGCAGCTTCCGCCGATCGACCAGCTCTCCGTCCCCAAGCGCCCGCCGAACGTCGCGATCCTCGCATCGGACGGGACGCTGCTCGCCAACCGCGGCGAGACCGGCGGCCGCAGCGTTTCGATCAAAGAGCTGCCGCCCCATCTCCCACGGGCTTTCGTGGCGATCGAGGACCGGCGCTTCTACGGCCATTTCGGGATCGATCCCCTCGGCATCGCTCGCGCGGCCTTCCGCAACCTAACCTCGCGCGGCGTTTCGCAGGGCGGCTCGACGCTGACTCAGCAGCTCGCAAAGAACCTCTTCCTGACCCAGGAGCGCACCGCCTCCCGCAAGATCCAGGAGGCGATCCTCGCGCTCTGGCTGGAGCACCAATACACCAAGGACCAGATCCTCGAGCTGTATCTCAACCGGGTCTATTTCGGCGCCGGCGCCTACGGGGTCGAGGCTGCGGCCCAGCGCTATTATGGCAAGCCCGCGCGCGAGGTCACTGTCGCAGAGGCCGCGACCCTCGCCGGCCTCGTCCAGGCGCCGTCTCGCCTTGCGCCGAACCGAAATCCGGAGGCCGCACGTGCTCGCGCGGAGCTGGTCCTCGCCGCGATGGCGGACGAAGGCTACATTAGGCCCGAGCAGCACAAGACGGCCCTGATGGAGCCGGCGAAGCCCACCCGCCGGGCGGGCGCGGGCTCCGCCAATTACGCTGCCGACCTGGTCATGGACGTGCTCGACGACTTCGTCGGCACGGTTGAAAGCGACATCTCCGTCAGGACGACGATCGATCCCGTGCTGCAGGCCGCCGCCGAGCGGTCGCTGACCGAGGAGCTTGGGCAGAAGGGGGCGAAATTCGGCGTCCAGCAGGGAGCCGTCGTGGCCATGCGGCCGGACGGCGCACTCCGAGCCCTGGTCGGCGGGCGGGATTACGCAGAAAGCCAGTTCAACCGCGCCACGAACGCGAAGCGGCAGCCGGGCTCGGCCTTCAAGCCCTTCGTGTATCTTGCGGCGGTCGAAGCCGGGCTGACTCCGGACACCGTTCGGGAGGATGGACCGATCTCGGTCCGCGGCTGGAACCCGGAGAACTATTCACGTGACTACCGTGGCCCGGTGACGCTGCGCGACGGGCTCGCCCTGTCGCTCAACACAGTCGCCGTCCGGCTCGGAATGGAGGTCGGCCCAAAGAAGGTGGTGCAGATCGCCCGCCGGCTCGGCATCGCCTCCGCCCTGCAGCCGAACGCCTCCATCGCGCTCGGCACGTCGGAAGTCTCGCCGATCGAGTTGGTCGGCGCCTACGCGGCCTTTGCGAATGGCGGCTTTGGCGTCGTCCCGTACATCATCGCCGAGGTCCGAGGGCCGGGAGGCAAGGTAATCTACCGGCGGACGGAAGGTGGCCTCGGTCGGGTGATCGATTCCTCCGCCGTCGCCATGATGAACGGCATGATGCGGGAGACGCTTCTCACCGGTACGGCGCGGAAGGGGGAGATTCCGGGCTGGGAGGCGGCAGGAAAGACGGGCACCAGCCAGGAATTCCGCGACGCCTGGTTCGTCGGCTACACGGGAAACCTCGTCGCCGGCGTCTGGCTTGGAAACGACGACGGCACCCCGACCAAGAAGGTTTCGGGTGGAGGCCTACCGGTGGAAGTCTGGAGCCGCTTCATGAAGGCGGGACTTCAGGGAGAGCGGCCAGTCGCCCTCCCCGGCTCGCCAGGCACGCGCGTCGCCTCGGCGTCTGGCGGCCGCTCCAGCCGTCCGGCCGGCGCCCAGGCGGGCCCGGATCCCCTGACGGAGTTCTTCGACAAGCTGTTCGGGAACTGATCAGACCCGGTGAAGGGCGGCAGCAGCGAGACAGGACGCAAAGAGCAGGGTGAGAGCCATCGGCAGCGCGCCCGCGCCGTGGAACAGGGCCACCGGCACCGTGTAGAGCGCCCCGAAGCCCATCGACACGAAACCATAGAGGCTTGAAGCGGAGCCGGCCGCGTCCGGATCGACATTCATCAGGCCGGCCACCGCGTTGGGGCCCATCACGCCCACGCCGATCGCATAGGTGAAAAGCGGCAGGACCAGCGTCCAGATCGAGAAGAAGCCGCTTGCGATCAGCCCGGCGAGAACGATCGCCGATGCAAGGCAGATGAGGTTGCCTCGCTGCGCGGCGACACGAACCTCGCTTTGTCGAGCGATCATTCGGAACAGAGCCGAACCTACCGCCATCCCGACAGTGACGAAGAGGCACCAGAGCCCGACCTCCTGCGAGGATCGGCCCAGCATCTCCCCGATCAGGAACGGCGCGACCGCGAGAAAGGCGTAGAGGCTGGTGCCGCCGCAAGCCGCCGCGATGGTGTAGCGCCGGAACTTGGCCGAGCGCGCAAGCCGGGCGTAGCTGCCGAAGGTTGCTCGAAAGCCGGGAAGTGCGATTGGTCGCCGGTTCGTTTCCGGCAGCGTGAATACGACGAGCAACAGGATAACGGCGACGAGCACGGCCAGGGCCACGAAGATCGCTCGCCATCCGAAGGCGTGATCGATGAAGCCGCCAATCGCCGGCGCCAGCGCCGGCGTCATCGACATCGCCATGGTCAGGAACGCCAGTTGGCGAGCCGCGTCCTGTCCGCTCGACACATCCCGCACCATGGCCCGCCCGATCACCAGCGATCCGCAGCCGCCGAGCGATTGGAGAACGCGCGCGACGATCAGGCCTCCGATGGAGGCTGCCGGGATCGCGAGAAGGAACCCGACCAGATACAGCAGAAGGCTGACGATGATGACGGGTCGCCGGCCGAAGCGGTCCGAAATGGGCCCATAGACCAATTGGCCGGCGGCGAGCCCGACCAGATAAAGCGTGATGGTGAGTTGCATCGCCCCTGGCGAGGCGCCCAGATCCGCTCCTGCCTGAGGCAGCGCAGGAACGAACACGTGCATCGCGAGTGTCCCCGTCATCGTGATGGCGACGAGGAGAGCGATGCTGGCGGAGGCTGGATTGCCGAAGGGCGGCCTGGAGAGGATCGACCGCATAGCCCGTCTTAACATCGACGGACGAGTGAGCAAGACGCGCACCACCCGGAGCGCATCGAAGCAGAGCTGCCCTGCGCTGGCGGCGGTGCGGCGGCGTTAGCTCAGGCGCAAGAGCGGCCGAGCGCTGCCAGCCCCTCGTCGAGAAGATCGGGCAGGTTCGGAATTCCGAGCAGATAATCGGCCGTGTCGCCCTGCTCCCGCTCCCGCGCGGTTCGCAGCGCCTCCGACCAATCCTCGGCGTCGAAATCGCCTCGACCTATCCACACGATCGCAACGATGTCGTGTCGTTCGTCGTCGTTCAGGCCGGCGATGAACTCCCGGATCTCTTCTTCGCTGGCATCGTCCGAGCCTGCAGTAAGCACGTCGGCCATCCCGTCGTCGATCGCATTGGAGCCCGAATCCGGGTCCGTCATGCCTTCCTTCACGTCGACTGCGCGGGCCCGCAGGATGAGCTCGCAAACCTTGTCCAACGCGATGTCCATCGACCGTTTCTCCGTTGTCGCCGGACGAAAACCCGCGACCGGAGCGCAAGTTCAGTCGGCGACCGGTGGCACGGCAACCGACGACCTGCATTCATGGGCCATGACCTCACTTCTGGCCGAATCGATAGGCGGCGCAGCCGCCGTGCTCACGACCTTCTGCTGGGTCCCACAGGCCCTGCGAACGATCCGGCTGCGGGAGACGAGAGCCATCTCGCTTTCAGCCCAGCTCACATTCGGCTCGGGGCTGGCTCTATGGCTGGCCTATGGCGTCCTGATCGGGAGCTGGCCTCTGATCCTCGCCAATGCGCTCAGCCTGGCGCTCGTCTCGTTGATCGTCGCCATGAAGCTGCGATACGGCTGAAGGACGCTTCGCCGGAGCTCTCCCGCATCGCGCGGCTCGCCGCGAGAATGAAGAGGATCGAGACCGCCAGGAACCCGCCCGGGATTTGGCAGAAGAAGGCGAGAGCTCTCGCCGGGATCGGGACGACCCAGGCAAAGGCGAGCGCTGTCGCCTCCCATCGGCGAAAGCCATGCTCGAGACCGTAGCTGGCCAGCAAGGCAATCGCCGGTCCGAGAAGGACGAGATCGTAGTCGAGGAGGTACGGCGTCGAAAGAAGCGAGGCGAGAAGCAGGCACGCCGCTCGCAACCGCATCGGAGCCTGGATGAACCAGAGCCAGACTGTCGCGGCGATCACGCAGAAGGACACGAAGCCCTGCGCCGCGTAGGCAAGCGGCAGGGAGCCGCCGAGCATGCGCACCCACGCGAAGATGCTCTGGATCTTGTACCAGCCCGTGGCGCCGTCCTCGATGACGATCCGGCGGGTGGATTCTATCGAGGAGAAGAAGGCCGCCCAGGTTTCGGCCCCGAAGAACGTCAGGGCCGCAGCGACGAGGGCGATCACGGCGATGGTGGCACCGGCGATGGCTCGCCAGTAACCGCCTGCCGCAAGCGCCAGCGGAAGAATGATCCCGAACTGGGGCTTGTACGCGAGGCAGCCAAGCAGCAGCCCTGCGATGAACGGGCGGCGGTCCAGCAGCAGCAAACCGCCCCCGAACAGGGCAGCTGTCAGGAACCCGTTGTGACCGTGGGCGAGGCCTACGAGAACCGCCGGGAAGCCGAGGGCAACGAGAAGCGTGTCCCAACGCGGCAGGATGCGCCAGGCGACCAAGGCGGCTCCCGCTAGGGTCACGGCCTGCCATAGGACGAGCGAGACGATGTAGGGCAGCGACGCGAGAGGCGCGGCCAGAAGGAAGAAAATCGGAGGGTAGTGCCAGCCGAGAAGAGCAACGTCTTCCGTTCCGTGCGTGGCCTTCTCGGCTTCCCCGATGGTCGTCCAGTCGTAAGCGCCTGCTGCCCTCCCTTCCAACGCCAGCGTCCCGGCACTCCAGATGAGTGTAAAGTCCGTGCCGAGCGGGCGCCCCCACTTGTCCAGCGTGCCGTGGGGCCCGGTTCGGGTTGCCAGGAGCAAGAGCACGGCGGCCGCCGTTCCGAGGACCAGAACAAGCGCCACGGCCCGAACGCGCGAGCGCGTCAGCCAGGTTCCCGTCGCGAAGGGTTCCATGCTGCTCCAGGACTTGCCGCCGACTGCCGCCGCATCCTCCCGGAATGGGCTTACCTCCCGCCTAACGCGGCAGGATCCTTAACGAGGCGAGGCTCAACGCAACGGCGCATCAACCATTTTTCGTCAGGCTGCCGGCGAACAGGAGTCGCCGTGTGAGTTCGATCGCCTCGAGCGGGTCGCGTCATCGAAGATGGGATTCGTCGCCGGCGGCCGCCCTGCTGCGCCGAGGGATGACCCTGAGTCTGCCGCGTTTTCTCCTGGTCGGCAGCGCCGGCCTCCTGACGGATATGACGACCTTCTCCGGCATGTCGGTGCTCGGAGCGCCGGACGCTCTCGCCAGAAGCGTCTCCCTCGGGATCGCGACTTTCGCGACGTGGCAACTGAACCGGCGCTTCACTTTCACGGCGAGCGGACGCCCCGTGCCCGCAGAGGCCGCACGCTATCTCGCGGTGGCGCTCTGCGCCCAAGGCTTCAACCTCGCCGCCTTTCTCGTGCTTCGGAGCTTCGCTCCCGCCCTTCCGGCCCTCCCCGCGATCGGCATCGCGGCTGTCATGGCGGCGGGCCTCTCCTTCGCCGGCCAGTGCCTCGTCACCTTCCGGGCCCGCCTCGCAGGCGAGGCCCCTGAGCTCCTCGGAATCAGACCATGAGCGGCCACACCGACACCCTCGTCATAGGCGCCGGCCCAGCAGGCCTGACGACAGCCTACACGCTCGCAAAGTCCGGCTTCCAGGTCGTGGTGCTGGAGGCCGACCCGGATCAGGTTGGCGGGATCAGCCGCACGGTCGAGCACAACGGCTTCCTGTTCGACATCGGCGGACACCGCTTCTTCTCGAAGCAGAAGGAGGTGGTCGACCTCTGGAACGAGATCCTGCCCGACGATTTCATCGAGCGGCCGCGCCTGTCTCGCATCTTCTACAAGGGCAAGTTCTACGCCTATCCGCTGAAGGCACTCGAAGCCTTGCGGAACCTGGGCGTGGTCGAATCCGCGGCCTGCGTCCTGTCCTATGCGGCGGCGCGCCTTCGCCCGATCCGCCAGCCCAAGACCTTCCACGAGTGGGTGCGGAACCAGTTCGGCGAGCGTCTCTTCTCGATCTTCTTCAAGACATACACTGAGAAGGTCTGGGGCATGGGCTGCGACGAGATCTCGGCCGACTGGGCTTCTCAGCGCATCAAGGGCCTCGACCTCCGAACCGCGATTCTCGATGGCCTGGCCCGATCGCTCGCGCTGAAAAAGCCCACGGCAAAGAGCGGCGAGGTCGTGAAGACCCTGATCGAATCCTTCCGCTATCCGCGCCGCGGGCCCGGCATGATGTGGGAGGCAGCAGCCCGCAAGATCCGCAGCTTCGGCGGCCACGTCCTCATGGACCGGCGCGTGGACGGACTGTCCTGGGATGCGAAGCGCAGCATCTGGACCGTGACGGCCTTGCGGTCGGATGGCACCCGGGAAACCTTCACGGCCCGGCACGTGGTCTCGTCCGCGCCGTTGCGGGAGCTCGCCGAGGCCTTGACGCCAAAGCCGATCAGCCTCTTCCAGGCGCGCGCGCTGAGATACCGAGACTTCCTGACGGTGGCGCTCATCGCGAAGTCGGACAGATCCTTTCCCGACAACTGGGTGTACATCCACGACCCGTCCGTGCTCGTCGGGCGCGTTCAGAACTTCCGCTCATGGTCGCCCGAGATGGTACCGGACGAGGGGCATACGTGCCTGGGGCTGGAGTATTTCTGTTTCGAGGGGGATGGGCTCTGGACGATGCCGGATGACGAACTCATCGCGCTTGCTGCGCATGAGATCGGGCGCATAGGCCTGATCAACCCGGCAGACGTCGTCGACGCTGCGATCGTACGCCAACCCAAGGCCTATCCGGTCTACGACGACGCCTACCGTGAGAACGTCGAGGCGATCCGTCTCGATTTCCAGATGAACTATCCGACCCTGCATCCCGTCGGGCGTAACGGCATGCACAAGTACAACAATCAGGACCATGCCATGATGACCGGCATGCTCGCCGCCAGAAACATCATGGCGGGCGAACGCCTGTACGATGTGTGGGCGGTCAACGAGGACGCCGAGTACTCGGAAGCCGGCACCGAAGGTGCTCAGGCCTCGATCTCAGGGCTTCGGCTGGTGCCCCGGAAGGTGGCGTGAACCGCCCCAGATCAGGCGCGAGCTCTTAGATGATGTGCAGACGGCCGGGCACTGCCCGGCCGTTTCGTTTCAGGCGACAGCCTCGCCGGTAGGTACCGCTACCGATAGTAACGGCGCGGCGCGCCATAGTAGCCCCGCCGTGGGCCATAGCCGCGATGGTAGCCATAGGCGCGCCGCGGCGCGACGTAACGGCGAGCGCCGGGCCGATAGGGACGGTAGGCAGAGCCGTAACCCGGGCCGCTCGGGCCGTAATAGATCTTGCCCTGCGCCGCAGCGGGGGTGGCCCCGCCGAGCGTAGCTCCCCCCGCAAGGAGAGCCATGCCGAGCAGAGCGGCCGACAGAACCTTTTTCATGAATCCCTCCGTAAGCACAGTTGAACGGAGGTCGACCCAGCCAGTTCCGATGCCGCCCAAGAAATCGACGGACGCGGTGCTAGTCCCGGTCCGGGGCCCCCAAAGGGAATAGCGGCCGGAATGGTCGCGCCTCGTCGACGGCGCGGGCCACAGAAGCGCGCTGCAGCAGACGGGAGCGGTACGCCTTCACGACTGGAAAGTCTGGGCCGATCTCGTGCACCCAGTCGGCGTAGAACAGGGCGGGAGCCGCCGCGCAATCGGCGAGACTGAAGTTGTCGCCCGCCGCCCAGATACGGCCCGCGAGCTTCTCCTCGAGCCAAGCGTAGGACCGGTCCAGTCGTTCCCCGGCTTCCTTCCGCGCCACCTCTGGACGCCCGTCCTGGCCCCGAAGCGCCTCCAGGACGGCAGGCTGCATCGCCTCCATCACGTGATTGTCGAAGAAGCGGTCCATGAACCGCACCTCCAGGGCGTCCTTGAGATCTCTCGGCAGCAGGGGCACGCGGCCGGGATGAAAGAGTTCCAGGTGCTCGATGATGATGCTCGTCTCGGGTATGGCCCGGCCGCCGTCGAGCAGGACCGGGAACTTGGCGATCGGCCAGAGTTCGCGTAGCTCCTCGAACGCGACCGGGTCCTCCGGTACGAGAGAGCGATACGTGAACGGTGTCCCGTTCTCGTACAGTGCGATCAGGACCTTTTGGCAGTATGACGAGAACGGGTGGGCGTAGAGTGTGAGGCTCATGCCGCCCCCTCGTAGGCCCGCCTGATCGCTGCAACGTCCAACTTGCCCATCTCCATGATGGCACCCATCGCGCGGGCGGCGCGGGCCTGGTCCGGATCGCGCCACATCGCGAGCGCCTCGCGGGGCACGATCTGCCAGGAGAGACCGTAGCGATCCTTCAGCCAGCCGCACGGGCCCGGCTGGCCGCCTTCGCAGAGCGCCGCCCAGTAGCGGTCAACCTCGTCCTGGCCTTCGCATTCGAGGATAAAGGAGACGGCCTCGCTGAACTTGAAATGCGGTCCGCCATTCAGGCCAAGGAAACGCTGGCCGTAGAGGACGAACTCGACTGTGAGGACGGAGCCGGCTTGGCCGGAGGGCGTATCGATGGGGGAGCGGTCGACCCGCTCCACCCGGCTGTCAGGAATGAGGTTCGCATAGAAGGCCGCTGCCTCCTCCGCGACCCCGTCGAACCAGAGGCAAGGCGTGATCCCGGGCACGGTTCACCTGCCGAACGAAACGATAGGCTCGAAGCCGCCGAAGATCATCCGCTTGCCGTCGAACGGTGCTCCGCTCTCCATCTTCATGCGCGGATCCTCCATGATCTTCCTGTTGCCCGTGTCTCGCGCCTCCCTGGATGGCCACTCGACCCACGAGAAGACGACGACCTCGCCCTCCTCCGCGTTCACGGCCCGCCGGAAATCCGTGAGCTTGCCGTCCGGGACGTCATCGCCCCAGCATTCCACGACACGGGACGCACCGTGCTCCAGGAAGATGCGGCCAGCATCCTCCGCCAGCTTCCGGAATGCTTCCTTGTTTGCCGCGGGCACGGCGATCACGAAACCGTCCACGTAGCTCATCGTTTCCTCCCAATCCTTGTTGTCGTTACGCCGCGTCAGCTCGCGCTGAGCTTCTCACGCATCCGGTCGTGCCGTTGGGCGACCTCGGGCGTCATCGCCTCGCCGAAATCTTCCATCTCGTAGAATGGGCGGATTTCGATCTCGCTCGGGCCAGGCATTGGATTGGGACAGCGCTTCGCCCAAGCCACAGCCTCCTCCATGTCCTTGACCTGCCAGATCCAAAAGCCCGCAACGAGTTCCTCCGTTGCCGCGAACGGGCCGTCGATGACGGTCCGGCTCGGCCCATCGAAGGCGATCCTCTTGGCCTGGGAGGTCGGCTTCAGGCCCTCCCCGGTTTGCAAGATGCCCGCAGTGACGAGTTCCTCGTTGTACTTCGTCATGGCGTCCAGGAGTTCGGCAGAGGGCATCAGCCCGGCCTCGCTCTCCTTGGTGGCCTTCACGAGAACCATCACGCGCATGTCGTCCTCCCCGGTGCTGATCTCCGACCAGCCGTCAGGCCGCTGCCTGCGCCCCACCCATTGCCGCCTTGGCAGCCTCGACGTCCATCCACATCACCTCCCAGATGTGGCCGTCCGGATCCTCGAAGCTCCGGCCGTACATGAAACCGAAATCCTGGGTCGGCGTGGGATCGAGCTTGCCGCCTGCGGCGCCCGCCTTCCCCACCATGACGTCGACACCAGCCCGGCTCTCCTCGGACAACGCAATCAGGACTTGCGCGCTCTTGTGCGCGTCCGGGATCTCCTTCGAGCTGAACTGCCGCCACTTGTCGTGGGTCAACAGCATCGCGTGAATTGTGTCGGAGAAGACCATGCAGGCCGCCGTGTGATCGCTGAACTGAGGGTTCTTGGTCGCGCCGACCGCCTCGTAGAAGGCCACCGACCGCTCGAGATCGGTTACGGGCAGGTTCACGAAAATCAGCTTCGCCACGGCGCTCGCTCCCATTCACTTCGACGCTTGGACGCTAGCCGAGCAGGTTATATATCGCAACCATGAAGTCAGAAAAAATAACTCAGGCCGCCCGAAGCAGCCCGCGGCGCATCTACGACGACGCTTGCGGTGCCGCCCACGCGCTCGATCTGGTCGGAGAGCGCTGGTCCCTGCTGGTGATGCGGGAATTGATCCTCGGCCCCAAGCGCTTCAGCGAACTCCGCGCCGACCTGCCTGGTATCAGCGCAAACGTGCTGACCCAGCGACTCGAAGGGTTGGAGGGAGCCGGCATCCTTGTCCGGCGGAAGCTGCCGCCGCCCGCTTCCGTGCAGGTCTACGAACTGACGCCCTGGGGATATGAGAGCGAGCCGATCTTCCAGGTGCTCGGCCGCTGGGCGGCACGCTCGCCGTCCCATGACCCGAGCCTTCCCCTGAGTGCGACCTCGCTCTTCCTTTCATTCAGGACGATGTTCGATTCCACTCGGGCGCGCGGCTTTGCAGCGCGGATCGGCTTCCGGTTCGGCGATGTTCGCTTCCTGCTCCGACTAACCGAGGCCGGCGTCACCATCGAACGCGGCAGTACAGAGACATCCCAGGTCGAGATCACCGGCAGCCCAAGGGCAGTCGCGGGGGCGGTGTACGGGGGCGTGCCGCTCGATGCGCTCAAGGCAAGCGGCGCCCTCGCGATAGAGGGGGACAGCGCGGCCGCCGAGCGTTTCGTGACGCTTTTTCCGCTGCCGTCCAAAGTCGGCCAAGGCAAATAGGGCCTCGGAGCCGCCGGCCAAACGAAGAAAGGGCGACGCCTTGGCGCCGCCCTTCTCGTGTTGCTTCCGCCGAACCGGCCGGGCCGGTGCCCTGCCGCTCGGGGCGGGAGGGCGGAGATTGCGGGCGGGGCTCGGCCGGACCCGACTTAGCTGAGGTGCTTGGAGAGGTGCTTGTTCATCTCGAACATGGTGACCTTGTCGACACCGAACACCTTCTTGAGCTTGTCGTCGGCCAGGATCTCGCGGCCGTTCTTCGGGTTCTGAAGCTTGTTCGACTTGATGTATTCCCACACCTTCGAAACGACCTCGGTGCGCGGCAGAGGCTTCGTGCCGACGACAGCACCAAGCTCCTTCGAGGGCGTCATCGGCTTCATCAGGGCCGGATTCACCTTGCGGGGAGCGCCTTCGCCCTTCGCAGCCGCCTTCGGCTTCGTCTCGCTCTTCGCCGCCGTCTTCGTTTCCTTGGCCATTCCCGCCATCTCCTCTAGTCGCGGAATCAACCGCAGCCTCGGGACCCTTGAGCAGAGGGGCGCGTCCCGTCAACGCTCTAGGGGCATTCCTTTGTGAGTTTTCGGCTCCAGAGGAGTATCCCAGGCCCATAATCCGGGGCGGCGAAGGGTTCGAAGGGCTCCTGGGCCCACTCGGACGCGTTTCGGGACGCCCCCCGCGGAGAGAATGCGCAAGGCTAAAGGCTCAAGCGAGGCCTGATCCACGGCCGGGCATATGGAGATCGGAACGCGCCGTGCTCCTGATGAAACGCCTGCACAGCGCCAGCATAGCTCCAGATAAGATTTAGACTAGCTCTAAGCTACTGGAAGAAAACCACTTTTTCTTGCATGCCCGCACCGCCCGTGCTGTTAGCAGCGCATCAACGCCCAGGAATCCGAGAGGGAGGCGAACGTGCGCGGCTACAGGATCCGACTCCTCGCTGCTTCGATGATGGCGGCATCGCTGACCGGCCTCCCTGCCCTCGCGGCCGGCGAAGTGAATGTCTACACGAACCGCGAGCCAGGACAATATTCCGCAACCCTGGACGAGTTCACGAAAGCGACCAGCATCAAGGTTAATGCGATATTCTCGGAGCAGGGCCTCGCCGAACGCATCGCGGCGGAAGGGGATCGCAGTCCGGCCGACGTGCTGATCACCGTCGATATCGGGCGCCTGCAGCAGGCGCTGGACCTCGGCGTTGCGCAGCCGGTCCGGTCGGAGGCGATCGCTGCCGCGGTGCCCGCGAATCTTCGCGATCCCGACGGGCGCTGGACCGCGCTCTCCATGCGGGCCCGCACGATCTATGTGTCGAAGGATCGTGTGCCTGACACGGCGCTCACCTACGAGAGCCTCGCCGATCCGAAATGGAAGGGGAAGGTCTGCACCCGCTCGTTCCAGCACCCGTACAACATCGCGCTGACGGCGGCGATGCTCGTCAAGAAGGGCGAGGAGAAGACCCGGGCGTGGCTCGAGGGCGTGAAGGCGAACCTCGCCAAGAAGCCCTCCGGCGGTGACAGGGACGTCGCCAAGGACATTGCTGCCGGTGTCTGCGATGTGGGCCTCGGGAATTCCTACTATGTCGGCCTGATGGCGACGGGAAAGAACGAGGACCAGAAGAAATGGGCGGCTGCGATCCGCCCGGTGTTGCCGACCTTCGAGGACGGCGGAACGCACGTAAACGTCTCCGGCGCCGTCGTCGCCAAGAACGCGCCGAACCGCGAGAACGCGATCAAGCTGATCGAGTACATGGTGTCCCCGGACGCCCAGCATGTCTTCGCGGACGTGAACTACGAGTACCCGATCCGGGAAGGCGTGGCCGTGAACCCGTTCATCGCATCCTTCGGCAAGCTGAAGCCCGACCCGATGAGCCTGGCAGATGTTGCCAAGGCGCGTAAGCGCGCCAGCGAACTCGTCGATGAGGTTGGTTTCGACCGCTGATCGCCGCTGAAGCCGGGCCGCTGCAGGTTGCTGCACCGGCCGCGCGACCTTGGCCGCGCTTTGGCTACCGCCCACCTCTCATCCTGATCGCGCCCCTCCTCGGGGCGCTTTCGGTTGCGGCGCCGCTCGCCTCCCTTGCACTCTCGGCGGTGCTCGCCGGCTCCGATGCGCTTGTCCGGCTGGCATCGAGCGTTCTGCCTGCCGCGCTCCTGGAAACGGCGCTCCTCCTGTCAGGAGTGGCGTTCCTCACGCTTGCCATCGGGACCGGCGCGGCATGGCTCCTCACCGCGTTCCGCTTCCCCGGCTCGCGCACGCTCGCCTGGCTGCTCCCCCTTCCCCTCGCCGTCCCGACCTATGTGACGGCCCTGGCCTATGTCGAGATCCTGGACGCTGCGGGGCCGGTACGCTCCGCGCTACGCGAATCCTTCGGACGAACCGTCGCAGACCACTGGTTCCCGGAGGTACGCTCGCTCTCCGCCTGCATCGTGCTCTTCGCGTTCGTCCTGTTTCCCTACGTGTTCGTCGCCGCGCGGGCGGCATTCCTGGCGGGCGACGCTTCGGTGATCGCGGCGGCGCGGATCCTCGGATGCGGACCGATCCGCCTGTTCCTGCGAGTGGCGCTTCCCGTTGCCCGCCCTGCTGTCGCCGTCGGCACCACCCTGGCGCTGCTCGAGACGCTCAACGACGTGGGCGCCAGCGAACATCTCGGCGTGCGGACCCTCACGGTCTCCGCCTACACGGCTTGGCTGAACCGGGGAGACATGGCCGGGGCAGTGCAGATTGCGGGTATCGCACTCCTCATCGTCGCCTGTTTGCTCCTTGCCGAGGAGCTGCAACGCAGCCGGCGCCGCTACCACGGCTCGGGGCACTCCACGGCGCGCCTTGAACCGGTCCAACTGACGGGAGCGAAAGCGGCTCTCAGCGCAGCCCTGTGCATCATCCCGCTTCTCGTCGGCTTCGTGATCCCGGCGACATTCCTTGCCGTAGAAGTCGTCCGACGCGAGCTGATCCAAGCTGCCGGGCTCGCCCTCCTCGAGCAACTCGGCACGACGATGCTCCTTGCCTCGGCCGCGACCCTCATCGTGGTCGCCTGGGCAGCCGCCATCGCGCTCGCCGCCCGCCTGAGGCCCACCCCTGTCGCTCGGAGGCTCTCCTTCGTCGCCAGCCTTGGCTATGCAGTGCCTGGGACCATCCTGGTGCTCGGGTTGTTCGCGCCTCTCGTCGCGCTCGACAAGGTTCTCGGCAACATCTGGGCCTTCCTGTCGGGGGATCGTCCGGGCCTGATCCTGATCGCGTCAGGGGCGGCGCTGGTCATCGCCTACGTCATTCGGTTCTTGCGCGTGGCGGTCGTGACCCTGTCCGCGCAGTTGGCGCAGACTCCGCCCGAAATCGACCAGGTTGCCCGGGTGCTCGGGGCGCCTCCGGGCAAGCTCGCCCGCTACATCCAGCTGCCACTCCTGCGCCCGGCGCTCGGAGGCGCGGCGCTGCTCGTCTTCGTCGACTGTCTGAAGGAGCTGCCAGCAACCCTCCTCTTGCGGCCGCTCAACGTCGAGACGCTCGCGACCCAGGTCTACAGCGCCACGTCCCGGGGGATCTTCGAGGACGGCGCACTCGCCGCCCTCGTCATCGTGCTCGCAGGGCTTGGGCCGATCGCCTGGCTTACCCGCGCCATGCGGCAGGGCCCATCCGATCCGACGCGCCCTGCCAGGCCGGATCAGGCCGCCTTCTGAGAGGCATCAGAAAGGGCGACCGTGAAGGTTGCCTCTGTCTGGCCCTTGACGTCTTCGACCGTAACGCCCGGCGCGAGCTCGATCAGCTTCATGCCGCCGCTGCCGTGCTTGTCGATGGTGAAGACGCCCAGGTCGGTGATGACCATGTCCACGACGCGCGTGCCAGTCAGCGGCAGCGTGCAGGCATGGAGCAGCTTCGGCTCCGTCGAGCCGTCCTTGCCCTTCGCCGAATGCTCCATGACGACAACGACCTTCTTGACGCCCGCGACAAGATCCATCGCGCCGCCCATCCCCTTCACCATCTTCCCGGGGATCATCCAGTTGGCGAGGTCGCCATTCTCGGCGACCTGCATGGCCCCGAGGATCGACAGGTTGATGTGCCCGCCGCGGATCATCGCGAAGGAATCGGATGAGGAGAAATAGCTCGTGGTCGGCAGTTCGGTGATCGTCTGCTTGCCGGCATTGATGAGGTCAGGATCCTCCTCCCCCTCGAACGGGAACGGCCCCATGCCCAGCATCCCGTTCTCGCTCTGGAGCTGAACAGTCATGCCTTCCGGGATGTAGTTCGAGACGAGGGTCGGGATGCCAATGCCGAGATTGACGTAGAAGCCGTCGCGCAATTCCTGCGCGGCGCGCTGGGCCATCTGGTCGCGTGTCCAAGCCATTGCTGAATTCTCCCTCAGGCCGCCTTGCGGACCGTGCGCTGCTCGATCCGCTTCGCGGCGTTCGGTGCGTGTACGATGCGGCTGACGTAGATGCCCGGCGTGATGATGTGATCGGGATCGATCTCGCCAGGTTCGACGAGGTGCTCGACCTGCGCAACGGTGACCTTGGCGGCAGTCGCCATCATCGGATTGAAGTTCCGCGCGGTCTTCCGGTAGACGAGGTTGCCTTCCTTGTCGCCTTTCCAGGCATGGACCACCGCGAGGTCAGCGAAGAGGCCACGCTCCATCACGTAGTTTTCGCCGTCGAACTCGCGGGTCTCCTTGCCCTCGGCAATGAGCGTGCCGTAGCCGGTCTTCGTGAAGAAGGCCGGGATGCCGGCCCCACCGGCGCGGATACGCTCGGCGAGGGTACCCTGCGGGTTGAATTCAATTTCCAGTTCGCCAGCGAGATATTGCTGGGCGAAGGTCTTGTTCTCGCCGACATAGGACGAGATCATCTTCTTGATCTGCCGCGTCTCGAGAAGAACGCCGAGGCCGACCCCATCGATGCCGGCATTGTTCGACACGATGGTCAGGTTCTTTGCACCTGAATCGCGGATCGCCTCGATCAGGAGATCCGGAATCCCGCACAGGCCGAAACCGCCGGCCATGATCGTCATGCCGTCGCCGATGACACCCGCCAACGCCGCTCGGGCGTCAGGATAGACCTTCTTCATTCATTCACTCCCCGAGGCGAGCGAATGCGCTCAGCCCCCTCGCGCCACCATAAAGGCGCTCCAGGTTCGGTCCAAGCCTTCCAGGCAGCGAATCCGGAGAGGCCGATGCGCTCCTCACCCCGGGCCTCGCCTGACACGGCGCGTCCGGGCTCCGCGCCAACGGGACGACAGGGCCGCCAGGGCAAGCGTCAGGACGACCAGCGCGATCATCAGGGTCGAAGCCGCGTTGATCTCCGGCGTCACCCCCAATCGCACGCTGCTGTAGATCAGCATCGGGAGCGTCGTGGAACCTGGTCCGGATGTGAAGCTCGCGAGCACCAGATCGTCGAACGACAGCGTGAAGGCGAGAAGGAAACCAGCGGCGACGGCCGGTGCGATCAACGGCAGGGTCACCGTGAGAAATGCCCGCATCGGGGGCGCCCCGAGATCCGCGGCGGCCTCCTCGAGGGAGCGGTCGAGATCAGCCAGCCGAGCCTGCACCACGACCGCCACGAAGGCGAGCGTCAGCGTCGTGTGCGCGACCGTGACAGTCCAGAAGCCGCGATCGAGCCCCATGGCGACGAACAGGAGCAGCAGCGACAGCCCGGTGATGACCTCGGGCATCACCATCGGGGCATAGAGCATGCCCGTGAACAGGGTCCGGGCGCGGAACCGGCCGTATCGGACGAGCGCATAGGCGGTCAGCGTCCCCAGCACCGTGGCGAACACCGAGGAGAGGCCGGCTACGCGGAGGGAGGTCCAGGCGGCCTGCTTGAGAGGCTCGTTACCGAGAAGCGCTCCATACCACTGGGTCGAGAATCCACCCCACACCGTGACGAGGCGCGATGCGTTGAACGAGTATGCCACGACGAGCGCCAGGGGCACGTAGAGGAAGGCGAGCCCGAGCGCGAGCGCGAGGCCGTTGAACCAGGTGAAACGACGCCTGCTCATGCCCGGGGCTCCAGCCGGCGCGCCTCGGCGTTGCGGTAGGCCACGATCGGTCCGACCAGCAGGATCGTCATCACGACCGCGACCGCGGAGGCCAGCGGCCAGTCGCGGTTGGAGAAGAACTCGCTCCACAGCGTTCGTCCCAACATCAGCGTCTCCGACCCGCCGAGCAGGTCGGGGACGATGAACTCGCCCACGATCGGGATGAAGCAGAGGAGCGTGCCAGCCACGATGCCGGACATCGAGAGCGGGACGGTCACGGTCCAGAATGCCTTCAGGCGCGACGCTCCGAGATCCGATGCCGCCTCGACCAGGGTCGGATCCTGCCGCTCCAGGCTCGCGTAGAGCGGCAGGATCATGAACGGAAGATAGGAATAGACGATGCCGATCAGGATGGCGGCATTCGTGTTCAGGATCTGGAGAGGCTGCTCCACGATCCCCAGGCCGAGCAGCGCCCGGTTGAGAAAGCCCTCGGGGCTGAGGATCGCCATCCAGGCATAGACGCGGATCAGAAGGCTCGTCCAAAACGGCACGATGACGAGACCGACCAGGATCGGCCGCCAGTTCGAGGAGGCGCGCGCCATCGCGAGAGCGATCGGGTAGCCGAGGAAAAGCAGAAGGATCGTGGAGGTCGCAGCGAGACCGAACGAGGACAGCGCCGCATCCCGATAGAGAGCGTCCGCAAGGAGCGTCCTGTAGTTCTCCAGTCCCAACGCCTCGAGCACGGGCCGCCACGCCTCTGGCTCAAGGCTCCAGGGGAAGTGCGGCCTGTACGGAGGCTGCGCGATCGCCGGCTCCGAAAGGCTGATCCTGAGCACCATCGCGAATGGCGCCAGGAAGAAGAGGGCGAGCCAAAGGAACGGCGGCGCGACGACCAGAATACGGCTGCGCCGGCCGGCAGCTACGGATGCGCTCACGGCAGGAGCACCGCGGCTTCGGGCGGGAAGCTCAGTTGCACCGGAGTGCCTTCCGCCAGACCCGGCGCCATTTGCCCGTTCGGCTGCGCAACCCGAAGCACCTGCCCCGCGGCCACCTCGACACGGTAAAGCGTTTCGCTGCCCAGATAGCTCGCGCTCACGATCCGCCCGGCGAGACGGTTCGAACCTTCCGCCCCGGTGGGTATCGGCTCCAGGATCAGCTTCTCTGGCCGGATGGCGATGGTGCGCGGCAGCAGGTCGTCTCCTCCGTCAGCCGACGGGAGCACCGAGAATGGCCGGGGCGACCACCCGGTCGCGACCTGGACCACACCGTTGCCGGTTCCGACCACCTCGGCGGCGGTGAGATTCACGTCTCCGAGGAAGGCCGCGACGAACCGGCTCGCGGGACGCTCATACAGCTCGCGCGGCGGACCCACCTGGGCCATGCGGCCCTTCTCCATGACGCCGATCCGGTCGGCCATGCTCATGGCTTCGTCCTGGTCGTGCGTGACCATGATGAAGGTGGTGCCGAGCTTGTGCTGCAGGCTCTTGAGTTCCGCCTGGGTTTCCTCCCGCAAGCGCCGGTCCAGAGCGCCGAGCGGCTCGTCGAGGAGGAGAACGCGAGGATTGCGGGCGAGCGCCCTCGCGAGAGCGACCCTCTGACGCTGCCCTCCTGAAATCTGAGCTGGATAGCGGTCCCCGAGATCGGGCAGGCGAACGAGGCGGAGCATCTCGTCTACGCGCCGGGCAATCTCCGCTTTCGGCATGCGGCCCTGCTTCAGCCCATACGCGATGTTCCCTGCGACGGTGAGATGGGGGAACAGCGCATAGGACTGGAACATCATGTTCAGCGGCCGCCGATGCGGCGCATCGTGCGCGATGTCCCGGCCGTCGAGGAGGATGCGACCGCGATCGGGCTCCTCGAAACCGGCCAGCATCCGCAGAAGCGTGCTTTTCCCGCAGCCCGACGGGCCGAGCAGGCAGAAGAATTCGCCCTCGCAGATGTTCAGCTCAAGGTCGTCGACGGCCGTGAGAGCGCCGAAGCGCTTCGTGATCCCCTCAAAGCGGATCAGGAGTTTAGGACCGTCGGTGCATTCCCCAGGAGCGTTCGCCCCGAAGCCGTCCCTTGCCGGATCGGCCAAACGTCGCCGGAAGAACAAGATGTCGTTGAACCTCGCGCCCTAGAAACGGCGCGAGACTAGCCAAACCTTCCGTCCGCCTCAATGCGCGTCGGCCGAGGCGGCTCCGAGCTTGGGACGCTTGATGAAGGGCGTGAGCAGGGCCAGCGACCCGAACAGGAAGGTCATGATCAGGAAGACGTCCCCGAAGGACATGACGAGCGCCTGCTGGCGAACGATGTTCGAGACGGTCCTGAGGCCCGCAAGACTCGCATCGGAGCCGAGCCGCGCATAAGCGCCTGTCATCGTCTGAAGCGTCTCGTTCGCGATGGCACGGCTCCAGGTCACCTTCTCGTGCAACCGGGTGAGATGAAGGTCCCAGCGCTCGTTGAGGGTCGTGTTGATGAGCGCGAGCCCGACGGCGCCGCCGAGATTGCGTGTCAGATTGAACAGCCCCGACGCGTTCTTCATTCGCTCCGGCGAGAGCGTTCCGAGCGCGATGTTGTTGATCGGCACCATGCAGACCATGAGCGACACGCCGCGCAGAACCTGCGGGATCAGAAGCTCCCAGAAGTCCCAATCCTTGGTGATGTACGACGCCCACCAGGTCCCGAGCCCGAAGCCAATGAAGCCCGCCGCCATCATGGCACGGGGATCGACCTTGCCCATCAGCCGCCCCACGATGGGCGCGGTGAGGAACATGCAGATACCGGTGACGAACATCGTCTCGCCGATCTGGAGGGCCGAGTAGCCGCGTACCCGGCCGAGATAGACCGGATAGAGGTAGGTCAGGCCGTAGAGCCCGATCCCCATCACGAAGCTGAAGGCGCAGCCCGCCGCGAAATTGCGGTTCGTGAAGGCGAACAGGTCGACGATCGGCTGCTTGGCCGTGAACATCCGCCAGAAGAAGCCGAGGCCGGCTCCGACACACACAACCGTCCCGATCAGGATGTACTCGTCCTGGAACCAGTCCTTGATCGGGCCTTCCTCGAGGACGAATTCGAGGCAGCCGAGGAAAGCCGCCATGAGGGCGAGCCCCGTCCAGTCGAAATTCTTGAACAGGCCCAGGTTCGGCTCATCGAAATCGACCAGGAAGTAGGTCGTCACGGTGACGAAGATCCCCGGCACGATGTTGACGAGGAAAAGCCAGTGCCAGGAGAAGAGGTCGGTCAGATAGCCGCCGACCGTCGGCCCGATCGTCGGAGCGAGGGTTGCGACGAGCCCGATGATCGGCGTGACCACGTTGCGCTGCTCGGGCCTGAAGATCGTGTAGGCGGAGGCAAAGACGGTCGGGATCATGCCGCCGCCGATGAAGCCCTGGAGGGCGCGGTAGACGATCATCTGCTCGATGGACGAGGCCGTCGCGCAGAGGAAGCTCATGAAGGTGAAGCCGGCGGCCGAGATCACGAACATCCAGCGCGTCGACAACACGCGTGACAGCGTGCCCGACAGCGGGATCATGATGACCTCGGCGATCAGATACGCCGTCTGAACCCACGAGATCTCGTCCGCCGACGCGGAGATACCGGCCTGGATCTCCGCCAGGGACGCAGAGACGATCTGGATGTCCAGGATCGCCATGAACATCCCGAACACCATGCAGAGGAAGGCGAAGAGCTTACGCCCCTCCCCCGCCGGCGCGGCCGCCGCCGGCGCGGCGGCGGGAGTCGCGAGCGCTGCGCTCGCCATGGCGCTACCTCGCGGCCTGGGCCGTACGCGGCGCGCGCGTGTCGACGTGGACAACGACCGACATGCCGGGGCGGAGCACCGCATCATCGGCCTGCTCGACCCTGATCCGGACCGGAACGCGCTGGACGATCTTCGTGAAGTTGCCGGTCGCGTTCTCCGGCGGGAGAAGGCTGAACTGCGAGCCGGAAGCGGGTGAGATGCTCTCTACCCGGCCCTCGAACTGGCGGTCCGGATAGGCATCCACCTCGAACTCGACCTTCTGTCCGGGATGGATCCTGGCCAGTTGGGTCTCCTTGAAATTGGCATCGACCCGAACGCTCGCGAACGGGATCAGCGCGGCGAGCCGCGTCCCCGGCTGAACATAAGCGCCCACCTCGACGGCCCGGTTGCCGAGGACGCCCGTCACGGGAGCCCGGATGGTCGCGAAGGAGAGATCGCGCTCCGCCCGCGCCACGGCCGTCCGGTATTCGGCGGCGACGCGGTCGGCCTCGTCCTTCTGAGCCTTCAGCACGTCCACATTGGCTCGGGCGGCGGCAAAGCCGGCCTCGGCCGCCAGGACGTTGGCGGCCGCCCTGTCGCGGTCCGCCTGCGCCTGCTCGAGACGAGCGCGAGAGGCGAAGTCCGATTGGGAGAGGCGAGCCTGGCGGTCGTAATCGGCAGCAGCGCGGACAGACTCGGCACGGGCGGCGGCGATCTGCGGCTCCGCCTGCCGGACCTGGGCCTCGGCGGCCTCGATCTGCCTCGCGATCCGCTCGACGGATGCATTCTGGGTGGCGAGCTTATCCTGGGCGGCCCTGACGGCGAGCCGGTAGTCGACATCGTCGATGCGAGCGATGACCTGGCCCGCCTGCACAGTCTGGTTGTTCTCGACCTCGACCGCGGTCACGTATCCCGAGGCCTTGGCCGCCAGGATCGTGACGTCGGCCCCGACATAGGCGTCGTCGGTCGAGACGAAGAAACGGCCGTTCGTCCACCAGCCATAGCCGAAATAGCTGCCGGCCATCAGGGCGATCGCGAGGATCACCAGGAGCACGACACGCTTGCGGGAGCCCTTCGGTGGCGGTGCGGGAGTGGCCGGCCTGGCCTCGGCCCGCGCGACGTCGGAGCCAATTCCGGTCTCCGCCTTGAGGACCGGAACGCCGGCTCTGCTCATATCCGGAGCCTCCCGCATGGGGCCGCTCCGCTCCGCTGAGGAAAGGTCGTCGGACCGCACCATGAAGAACTCCCGACACGAGCCCGCAACAGGTCGCCATCGGCTCAGATTGACCTGCGGGAGAGGTCTCATATATTTTGACCGAACGGTTCGGTCAATGAGCCACTCTGGATGCGATGAGCGCCACCCTTCAAGCGAAGCCCCCCGAGCTCCCTGCGGCGGATAGCGCCAAACGTCGTCAGATCCTGGATGGCGCGCGGCGCGTGTTCCTGTCCGCGGGTTTCGATGGGGCCAGCATGGGCGAGATCGCCAAGGCCGCCCGCGTCTCCAAGGGCACGCTCTACGTCTACTTCGACTCGAAGGAGGCGCTCTTCGAGGCGTTGACGCTGGAGGAGAAGGCCGGCCTTGCCGAGGCGGTCTTCCGGCTGGACGAAAGCGATCCGGACGTCGCCTCGGCCTTGCGGCGCCTGGGCGTCAGCTTTCTTGAGGCGATGCTGAAGCCGGACCACATTTCCTCGATCCGGATGGTGATCGGCGCGACCGACAAGTTCCCCCGCTTCGGCCAGTCGTTCTACGAGGCCGGGCCGCGGACCGGAGCGCGTCGTCTGAAGGCCTACCTGGATGCCCAGGTGGCGGCCCGGCGCCTGCGCATCGAGGACACCGAGGTTGCGGCGGAGCAGTTTCTCGGCATGTGCTCCGCGCGATCGTTCAAGCGCGCCATTTTCGGCGTGGAGGCCGGGCCGAGCCCGGCGCAGATCGCGCGCGAGGTCGAGGCTGCGCTCGGGGTCTTCCTGCGCGCCTACGGGGTCGGCTGACCCTATTCGTCGCGCAGGGCCGCCTGCACGCGCGCGTGCAGGAGGTCGGGCCGCTTGATGACGAGGGCGCCGCGCTTGCGCTCGATCAGGCCTTCCTGATCCATCGACGTGAACTCGCGCGTCACCTGCTCGCGCCGGCAGCCGATCCGGGCGGCGAGGACGTGGTGAAAGGGCGGCGGGGTGACCACCCGTTCCGTCTCGCTGCCCTGCCGCGGCACGGAGAGGCGCAGCAGCTCCGAATAAAGCCGGTGGCGGAGGTCGAGGACGGTCTGCTCCATCAGGCGGGCGTCGAGTTCGCGCACGCGGCTGGTCAGGAGGCGGAACACGCGCCCGGCGACGGTCGGCGCCGCGAAGACGATCTCCTGGAAGACCGGGGCCGACATCACGCAGACCTCGCCGCGGGTCAGGGCGGTGACGTTCGCCGAGCGTTTCACGCCGTCGAGCGCCGCCAGCTCGCCGAAGAGGGAGCCGGCCTTCATCTCGCCCAGGATGACCTCCTTGCCCGAGCGCGTGCGGATGAGGACCCGGACGTCGCCCGCGGCCAGGAAGAACACGTCCCGCGAGGGATCGTCGAAGTCCACGAGGATCTCGCCGGGCGTGAAATTCCGCCAGCGCACGCGCGTCTCGAAGCGTGCGAGATCGACCTCCGCGTCCTTGAAGAACGGGATGCTTGCCAGACGGTTCATGCCAATCCCGTTGTGTCCCCCATGCGCGGCATGGCTGCCGTACATGGCCCCGAAGTCAAGCCTTAACGTGTTGCTGCCATGTTGCTTGGTGAACCGGGACGCAAAGCTCGGCCGGCATCTTCCAGAACACGGAGGACCCGCAATCCTTCATGGCCGTCCGTTCGCGGAACTGCTCCGGTCCGGATACTGTGGAGAAAGTGGAGACATTCCAGCCGCAATGGTTCACCCTGCTCGACCGCGATGCTCTCCGGCTCCGAGCGCTCGATCAGGGCCGTCCCGCCCGTCTCGGTGATTCGATAGCCGTAGAGGACGAGCTTGCCGTCCCAGGGGGCGCGGTCGTCGAACACCGCCATCGCCTCCGTCCCGACCACCACGAGCCGCTGCTCCTTATAGGGGTGGAGCCAGGAGGAGCGGATTTCCGCCGTGGCTCCGTCCGCGAAGGATAGCGCGACGGTGGTGGTGTCGGCGATGCCAGGATGCGTGTGGTAACCGCCGAACGCTTCCACCCGGGCGGGCTCGGCGCCGCTCAGCGCCAGCACCATCGAGACGTCGTGCGGGGCCAGCGCCCAGAGCGCATTCTCCTGGCGGCGGATGGCGCCGAGATCGAGCCGGGTGGAGACGAGCGACATCAGCCGTCCGAGCCGTCCCTCCCGAACCAGACCGGCCAGGGCCGCGAAAGCGGGGTGGTACTGGAGGATGTGCCCGACCATGAGCCGCCGGTCGTGGTGCCGCGCGATCTCGCACAGGCGCTCGCCATCCGCCACGGACAGCGCCAGCGGCTTCTCGACGAAGAGGTGCTTGCCCGCCTCCAGCGCCCGGCTGCCGAGCGGCAGGTTCTGCGCCGGAGGCAGGGCGAAGACGAGGCCCTCGATCGTGTCGTCGGCGAGCGCCGCCTCGAACGGGAGCGCCGGCACGCCGTATCGCCCGGCCTGCTCCGCCGCGAGGGCCGCATCGGCATCGACCACGCCGGCCAGCGCCCCGAGTTCGGCATAGTTGCGCACGTGGTTGCGACCCCAGCGGCCGCAGCCGACGACCGCGACCCGGGGCAACTCCCTCTCGCTCTCTCTGCGCATGGCGCTCGTGAAGCCTCCTCTCCCGGTCCGTCCGGGGTTTCGAGGTCATAGCGGCGGCATCCCGCAGGGTCGAGGCGACACACGGCCTTGCCCGGACGGGCCGCAATCGCCACAAAGCCGGCATGCTTCACCTCAACGAGCTGACCTATCGCATCGGCGACCGGCTGCTGCTCGACCGTGCGACCGTCGCCCTGCCGACCGGCGCGCGGGTCGGGCTGGTCGGCCGAAACGGCGCCGGCAAGACGACCCTGTTCCGGCTCATCCTGGGCGAGATCGCCGGGGAAGGCGGGGCGGTGGCGCTGCCGCGCGGCGTCCGCATAGGGGCGGTGTCCCAGGAGGCGCCCGGCGGGCCGGAATCGCTGATCGAGGTCGTCCTCGCGGCCGACAAGGAGCGCGCGGCCCTGCTGGCCGAGGCCGAGACGGCCGAGGGGATGCGACGGGCCGAGATCGAGACGCGGCTCGTCGACATCGATGCCTATTCCGCCCCGGCCCGGGCCGCCGCCATCCTGCATGGCCTCGGCTTCGACGCGGAGGCGCAGGCCCGGCCCTGCTCCGCCTTCTCGGGCGGCTGGCGCATGCGGGTCGCGCTTGCGGCGGTCCTCTTCACCGAGCCGGACCTCCTGCTCCTCGACGAGCCGACCAACTACCTCGACCTCGAGGGCACGCTCTGGCTCTACGATTACCTCGGCCGCTATCCGCATACGGTCCTGGTGATCAGCCACGACCGCGAGTTGCTGGACACCTGCGTCGACCACATCCTCCATCTCGACCGCGGCAAGCTCTCGCTGTGGCGCGGCGGCTATTCCTCCTTCGCCCGGCAGCTCGCGGAGAAGCGCCGCCTGGAAGCCAAGTTCGCCGCCAAGCAGGAGGCGGAGCGCAAGCACCTCCAGGCCTTCGTGGACCGCTTCCGGGCCAAGGCCTCCAAGGCCCGCCAGGCGCAGTCGCGCATCAAGCGCCTGGCGAAGCTCGAGCCGGCCTCGCTGATGGTCGAGGACAACGTCCTCCCCTTCGACCTCCCCTCCCCCGAGCGCCCGCTGTCGCCGCCGATCATCGCGATGGACCGGGTCGAGGCAGGCTATGGCGAGCGCACCATCCTGAAGCGGCTCGACCTCACCATCCTGCCGGACGACCGGATCGCGCTGCTCGGGTCCAACGGCAACGGCAAGTCCACCTTCTGCAAGGTGCTGGCGAACAAGCTCGAGCCCCTGTCCGGCACCGTGACCCGCTCGAACAAGCTGGAAGTCGCCTATTTCGCCCAGCACCAGCTCGACGAGCTGTCGGACGCGCCGACGCCCTATTCGCATGTCGCGGCCCGGATGCCCGGCCAGCCCGAATCGAAGATCCGGGCCCGCTGCGCCCGGCTCGGCTTCCAGGGCCAGAAGGCCGACACCCCCGTGAGCCAGATCTCGGGCGGCGAGAAGGCGCGCCTGATGATGGGGCTCGCGGCCTTCAACAGCCCGCATCTCCTCATCCTGGACGAGCCGACCAACCACCTCGACATCGACAGCCGCACGGCCCTGATGGAGGCGATCAACGATTACGAGGGGGCCGTGATCCTCGTCAGCCACGACCGCTTCCTGATCGAGGCCTGCGCCGACAGGCTTTGGCTCGTGGCCGATGGCGGCGTCCAGACCTTCGACGGCGACATGGACGATTACCGCCGCTTCGTCCTGTCGGGCGGCGAGAAGAAGCCCGCCAAGTCCGCCCCGGAGCCGGACGAGCCGGGCTCGCGCGTCGACGATCGGCGCGAGAAGGCCGAACGCCGGAAATCGGCGGAACCCAAGCGCAAGCAGCTCGAGGTGCTGGAGGCGCGCATCGAGCGCCTCTCGGGCGTCATCGCCAAGGTCGACAAGGCGCTGGCGGACGGCTCCGCCTACGAGGCCGACAAGAAGAAGGCGAACGAACTCGCCCGCATGCGCGCCGAGGCCGCGAAGGCGCTCGCCGCTGCCGAGGACGAATGGCTCGAGCTCTCGGGCGAATTGGAGTCGGTGGGGTAGCGCCGCCCGGGCGTTCCTTCTGCCCCTGCGGGGAAGGGCCAAGGGATCGGGCGTTCCGCCGTCGAGAGAGCGCCAGGCAGAGCGGCCCTTCCGCTCACACCGGCGAAAGCCGGTGTCCCAGGCTCCCGCGTCTGGATCCCGGCTTCCGCCGGGATGAGCGGGAAAGCGGGCACGCGCCGTCCGTCCCCGACCCGGGGTCCGGTCCAGCTGCGATGTCAAACAGCGATGCCCAAGAGAGGGAAGCGGGGCGCCGGTTCTCCGGCCTTCAAAGATGTGTCTTGCGGATTTGCCAGGTCCCTCCCGGCGCCCCGCGACGGTCTTTTCGGCCCCATGGGCACACGCCCGGTCAGCCGCCCGGGCGCCACGGTTTCCGGAACCGCGACCTCGGGACCCGCCCTCGCCTCCGCCAACGGTGCCCGGTGTCGACCGCCGTTCCCCCGCCGGAGACGAGTGACGGCCATATAGGAATAAATGCTAGATCTGTCAAGTTGGGATTCCGCTCACACCGGCGAAAGCCGGTGCCCAGCCGCCCTGCTGTGGTGGATCCCGGCTTTCGCCGGGATGAGCGGGTGCCGCCGCCGCGCTCCCTCTCCCCGGCGGGGAGAGGGCTGGGGTGAGGGGGAGAGCGCTCTCCGGAGAGGGCACCCCCTCACCCGCCACCGGTCTCCGCCCGGTGGCGACCTCTCCCCGGCGGGGAGAGGTGAGGCGCACCACCGTCGCGCTCCGCCTGTCATCCCCGGTGCCTGCGCAGCAGACCACCCGGGCCACTGCGCCACGCGCCGCCGAGGCGAAGCCCCTCACAGCAGGGCCTGGAGCTGGAACAGGTCGGCCTCGCTCACGTCCGAGACCGCCCAATAGGCCATCCCGCCCTTGCTCCAGCCCAGGATGTTGAATCCCTTCTGGCGCGTCAGGACGGGGGCGCTCGGCGGAGCGTTCGGGCGGGGGCGGACCAGGAGGGTGATCGTGTGCAGGCGACGCCGGTAGACGAGCGCCGCCGCGCGTTCCTGGCCGATCACGTCCACGCGGCCGCCGACGAGCGGAAAGCCTTCCTCCGCGAGATCCTTGACGGGCGGCGAGAATTCAAGCCGGCCGGCGAACCAGGGTTTCACCTGGTGCGTGTCGGACGTCGCGACCTGGACCGGGCTGTCCTGGGCGACACCCCTCAGATGGGCGTTCAGCGCATCTCCGACCGCCTGCTCGGCGCCGAAATCGCGCTGTGCCGCCGACCACGTGATGATCGCCGTGAGCAGGCAGGCGGCGGCGAGCGTCCCGGCCTGGCCGAGCACGGAACGCAGGCGCGCCCCGTGCCAGGAAAACCAATCGTTGCGGCGGCGAGCGGCCTGGCGCGCCTCCTCGGCAGCAAGCCCGGCCTGGATCGCGGTCCGAAGTCCGGCCGGCGCGGGAATGCGCGCACCGGCCACCCTGTCGTGCAGCCGTCGCAGCGCGCGCACCTCCTGCGAGCATTCCGCGCAGCTCTCCACATGCAGCGCCAGCTCCGAGCGGGCCGCTTCGGGCAGCTCGCCATCGACGAAGGCGTCGAGGCGACCGAGAGCGTCCTCACACCGCATGGCGACCCTCCTCGTCGGCAAGGAGCCTCCTCAACTGGGCGCGCGCCCGCGACAGCCGCGACATGACCGTCCCGATCGGCACGTCGATCACGTCGGCGATCTGCTGGTAGGAAAGCTCCTCCATCTCGCGCAGCACGACCGTTTCGCGCAGCGGCAGCGGAAGCGCCTCGAGGGCTCGGCGCACGCTCTCGGCCTCCGCCTCGCTGACGAGGCGCGCCTCCGCCGAGGGCTCGTCGGTCGGGAACTGCATCGGCATGGGCGTGCCGTCCCCGCCGCGGGAGACGGCCTCGTCGAACGGGATCACGTTCGCCACGCGGCGGCGCCGGGTCAGGAACGTGTAGGCGAGATTGCGCGTGATCGTCAGCAGCCAGGGCTTGATCGCCTCGCCCCTGAAGCCGTCGATGGCCTGGAAGGCCCGAAGATAGGTCTCCTGCACGATATCGTCCGCGTCCGCGCGGCTCCTGACGATCCAGCAGGCGACCGAATGCACGGCATCGAGATGCTCGAGGGCCTGCCGTTCGAACTCCACCCGCTCCATCGCGAGGGCTCCGCGCCATTGCCGTCCGATCGAGACTCGCGCGGGGCGGCGATTATTCCGCCCGCATGCGGCACCCGAGAGGCGGAATAAACGGCGGGGCTCCCTGGTTTAGGCCGCAGGTCCGATCCTCCCGGGACCGGGCCAGCATCAGAGGAGCCTCTCCATGCCCTCCCCGTCCCGCCGCTCGTTCATGATATCCGCCGCCGGCCTCGCCGCCGCGCTCGGGCTGGATGCCCCGCTCCTCGTTCCCCCCGTCCGGGCGCAGGCCCTGCCGAACCCGGGCAAGGGCTTCCATCGCTACCGGGTGGGCTCCGTCGAGGTGGTCGCCCTCTATGACGGGATCTGGCGCAAGCCGCACGATCCGGCCTTCATCCGCAACGCCTCGGTCGCCGAGACGAAGGAGGCGCTCGCCGCAGCGGGCCAGGTCACCGAGTACATGCCGATCCCGCTCACCGTGATCGTGCTCGATCTCGGCGACCGCCTGGTGATGGTCGATTCCGGGTCGGGGGTCGGGCAATGGCAGCCGAACGCGGTCGACCTGCCGGCCAACATGAAGGCGGCCGGGATCGATCCCAGGCGGATCGGCACCATCCTGATCTCGCATTTCCACCCCGACCACATCTTCGGCCTGATGGAGCGGGGCACGAACCGGCCGGTCTATCCCGATGCCGAGTTGGTCGTGAGCGCTGACGAGTATCGGTGGTGGACCGAGCCGGGGCGGATCGCGGCCCTGCCCGAGGCCCGGAAGGGCCTGGGGGTGCGCATCCAGAGCGCCTTCCCGACCTGGACCAATTTCCGCCTCGTCGAGGGCGAGGAGGAGGTCGCACCCGGGATCCGGCTCGTCCGCGCGCCCGGTCACACGCCGGGCCATGCCGCCTTCCACCTGTCGTCCGGGGCGGAGCAGCTCATGATCTCGAACGACGTCGCCTATGTGCCGGCGCTGCTGGCGCCGCATCCGGACTGGCAGGGCAGCTACGACCAGGACGGCCCGCTGGCTGTCGAGACCCGGCGCCGGCTGCTCGACCGGGTGATCGCCGAGAAGATGGCGATCTGCGGCGCCCATTTTCCGTTCCCGGGCGCCGGCACCTTCACGAAGGACGGCTCCGCCTACGCCTTCGCGCCCGTTTCCGCCTGACCTGAGAGGAGAACGCCATGACCACTCGCTCGATCCGTCCCATGCTCGCCGCCGCCGCGGCCCTGGTGCTGTGCGGAGCGCCGGCGCTCGCCGTCGACAACATGGTCACGGCAGGCGCGCCGGAACTCGGCGCGGTCCGGACCAAGATCAAGGCCGCCGATTATCCCGGCGCGATCGCCGATCTCGACGCCATGGTCCGGGGCGGCGTCCAGCATGCGGACGTCTACAACCTGCTCGGCTACAGCCTGCGGAAGACGGGCGAGGTGGGCCGGGCCGCCACCTTCTACGCCAAGGCGCTCGAATTCGACCCGGCGCATCGGGGCGCGCTCGAATACCAGGGCGAGCTCTTCGTGCAGACCGGGCAGATGGACCGGGCAAAGCGCAACCTGACCATCCTGGCCCAGCTCTGCCCGCAGGGATGCGAGGAACGGGAGGACCTGGCCCGCTCGATCGCGCAGGGTGCCGCAGCCACGCAATAGGAGGCCGCCATGTCCGAGACCCTGACCCGGGGGCTTCGCGCCTCCGGTCCACCGCTCGACCTGCTGGGTCGGCTGCTGCTCGTCTCCGTCTTCATCGCGGAGGGCTGGGACAAGCTCGCGCATTATCCCGGTGCGCTCGCCTACATGGCGATGCACGGGGTGCCGGGCGCGCTGCTGCCCTTCGCGATCGTCGTCGAGATCGGCTGCAGCCTGCTCGTCCTCGCCGGCTGGCACACGCGGCTTGCGGCGCTCGGGCTCGCTGTCTTCTCGGCGGCCGCCGCGATCCTGTTCCATCTCGGCGCGCCGGGACGGAGCGAGCTTCTCCATTTCGAGAAGGACCTGGCGCTCGCCGGCGCGTTCCTGATCCTCGCCGCCCGCGGCGCCGGAGGGCTGTCCCTCGACGCGCTCGGCGAGGCGGGCTGCTGGGTCGCACCCTCGGCAGCGGACAGGGGGAGCCGTTCGGCTTCGTGATCGGCTGCGGGACATCGTGGACAGGCACCCCGCCGGGCCCCGGCGGGGGCAGAACCGGAGCCGGCCACCGAGCGGTCGTGCGCCGCACTCCGACCCACCCCCTTCGTCATGCCGAGGAGGGCCGCAGGCCCTTTCTGCGTCGGCCGGGCTCGCCTCTGGCTGGCCGGTGATTCATCCCACCGTAAGCAAGAACTCCTCGACAGTACCGATGACCACGTTCCTTTGCCGCGGAGCGGAACGTCCGGGCTGCCGTGAGGTTAGCGAAGCATAGCTCTGCCCGCCGGATGTGCAGGTTCTGCACACGGATGGGCCAACGGAGGTCAACGTGAACAACGTGATGAAAGCCGCGGCAGCTCTGGTGCTGCTCGCCACCCCGGCGCTCGCCCAGAATACGGCCCCGGCCTCGCCCGGCTCCGGCTCGCCCACCGGCTCTTCGAACCCGGCCGTCAACACGCAGGGGAATGCTCCCTCCAGCGTGAATGCGTCCGGCAAGGCTCAATTCGTCGCCCCGACCGCCCTGGAGCAGGGAGCCAACAGCTTCACCGAAGGCCAGGCCAAGTCCCGCCTCGAAGGCGCCGGGCTCAAGGACGTGACCGACCTGAAGAAGGACGACCAGGGCATCTGGCGCGGCAAGGCCATGCACGACGGCAAGAGCGTCACGGTCGGGTTCGACTACAAGGGCAACATCGCGGCCCAGTAAGGCCGCCCTCGACCCTCGCGGCCGCGGATGCGCCTTCCGGCGCGCCGGCCGCCAACCTCTGCAAGGATCAAGCTCATGACGACCAGAACAGTTACGGCGATGTTCGATCGCTATGACGACGCCGCCAAGGCCGTCGCCCGGCTCGAGCAGGCCGGCGTGCCGGATGGAGACATCAGCATCGTGTCCAACGATGCCAACCAGCGCAGCCGCTACGCGGACACCTCCCGCACCACCACCACCACCGAGCACCCGGATGCCGGAACCGGCGCGGGAACCGGCGCGACCCTCGGCACCGCCCTCGGCGGCGGCGCGGGCCTTCTCGCCGGGCTCGGCATGCTGGCCATCCCGGGCCTCGGCCCCGTTGTGGCGGCCGGCTGGCTCGCTTCCACGCTCGTCGGCGCCGGCGCCGGCGCCGCGACAGGCGGGCTGATCGGCGCCCTGACCGGGGCCGGGATCGACGAGGCGCATGCCCATTCCTATGCGGAAGGCATCAACCGCGGCGGCACGCTGGTGACGGTGCGGACGGACGAGGCGCGTCTCGCCCAGGTGACGAGCATCCTCGATGCCGACGGCACGGTCGACATGGGCGAGCGCGAGGGTACCTGGCGCCAGGGCGGCTGGGACGGCCGCTATGCCGGCACGGGCGACTACGCGCCGGGGACGACGGGTGCGCTCTCCTCCGGCCCGGTCGGCGCGGCGGCCTCGACCACGACCGGCCTCGGCACGGGCGGCACGGCCACGCGCGACCGCGTGCGGACCTATCCGCGCTGACGCCTCCTCGCCGGCCCTCTTCGGGCCGGCCTTCAGCCCGGCTGAGCTGGAGCCGCTCCGATCCGGAGCGGCTCTTTGCTTTTCGGGATAGGTGAAATCCCGCAACACTGGCCGGCGAAGCTTCGCGTTCGGGCGGCCCAAGCTTGACGCTTGCCCCGAAGGGTGGCCGATCAAGGGTTCCGCATTGCTGCGGCCCCTCCTTCGGAGCACCGAGATGACCATCCCGAGCCGCCGCCTTCTGCTTGCCGGAATGGCAGCGGCCGCAGGCTCCGGGCTCGCCGGCTGCGTCGCCCCGGGCGGCGACCGCTCGGCGGCACGCGCGCCGGCCAACGGCCTCGCCGCGACGCCCGGCTCCACGCCGTTCGACTATCCTTCCATCTACGCCGAGGTGAAGGGCGAGAAGTTCCCCGTGCCCGCGGTCGAGTACGCCACGCTGAACCGCGCCTTCCTTCGACAGGAGGTGGCGTATGACGGCCGCGAGAAGCCCGGCACGATCGTCGTCGACCCGAAGGCGCGCTTCCTCTACCTCGTCGGCGATGGCGGACGCGCCCGCCGCTACGGAGTCGGCGTCGGCAAGGAAGGGTTCGGCTGGTCCGGCGTGGCCGATGTCCGCTCCAAGCAGGAATGGCCGGACTGGTACCCGCCGAAGGAGATGATCAAGCGCCGGCCCGACATCAAGCCGCAGCTCAGCAAGCTCCAGAGCGGCCTCGGCATGAAGGGTGGCCCGAACAATCCCGTCGGCGCCCGCGCGCTCTATCTCTGGCAGGGCAACAAGGACACGCTGTTCCGCATCCACGGCACGGTCGAGCCCGAGACGATCGGCACCTCGGTCTCGTCCGGCTGCATCCGCATGATCAACCAGGACGCGATCGACCTCTACGGCCGCGTGCCCCTCGGGACGAAGGTCGTCGTCCTGGCCTGACGGCCCGGGGCCGCCCTGCCCCGTCTAGTGGGTCGAGGCGGCGAGCAGCGCCTGGAGAGCCCGGGCCACCTCGGGCGTCACCGTCTTGCGGTACTTGCGGTGGACGAGCTGGCCGTTGTGGTAGACGTCCTGCTCGACATAAAGCCGCTGCCCATCCCAGCGCACGATGTTGTCCGACTCGATCGTCTCCACGACGCCGAGATCGGAGCGGATCTGCTGGTTCGGGTTCGGTGTGCCCATGCGCGATTCCTTGCTGGGATCCGATCATGGCCGCCCTGCCCCGTGCCGTCTACGGCGCGAGGCAGAACGCCCGGTGATCGGGGCCGCTCAGTAGAGGCCGCGCCGCGCCATCTCCAGTCCCTGCCGCTCGCTCTCCTCGCGCGTGAGCCCGGCGCAATGGTCGGTCAGCATATCGCCGTAGCTCGGGAGTTCGTCGCGATCGATCCGCCGAGCCGGGTCCCACAGGCCAGCACGATTGATCGACTTGGCGCAGTGAAGGTACGCCTCGCGGACCTCGACCAGGAGGCCCATGATCGGCGCCCGCCCCTGAACGGCCGAGCCAGCGAGAAGAGAGGGATCGTCGGTGATGCGGGCGAGGCCGTTGATCCGGAGGGTCTCTCCCATCCCCGGCACGAGAAAGAGGAGGCCGACGGAGCCAGTCTCCAGGATGTTGGCGTAGCTGTCGAAGCGGTTGTTGCCGATCCGGTCCGGGATGAGGACGTGCTGGTCGTCGAGCACGCGGGCGAAGCCGGGCGGATCGCCTCGTGGCGAAACATCGGCCCCGCCGCTGCCGTGGGTGCCGATGATGCAGAAGGTCGACCGCTCGAGGATTGCCCGGCAATGCCGGTCCAGCCGTTTCAGGACCTTGTCGGTCGCACGCGACATCGCCGCGGGATGGCGCGACCGCACCTGCTCCATGGAATCGACGAAGCTGACGGCCGCCGGATCGAACACGGTCATGCTGCTCGCCTCCTCCCCGCTCACGGTCGGAACCGGTACATCATCATGTCGTACTGGAAGTCCGCCAGCCGCTGATACGTATTGCTCTTCTTCATGAACTCACGCTGGCTGTTGAAGATCGCAGCGAAGTCGGGGCTCGTTCCGACGATACCTTTGTAATACGCCTCGGACTCTTCATAGAGGCGCGTGAGGACATCGTTCGGGAAGATGGAGATGGTGACCCCAGCGGATGCAAGCCGCATCAGCGCTTCCGGGTTCTTCATGTCGTAATGCGCCAGCATGTCGAGGGTCGTCGCCTGGGCGGCCACCTCGATCGCCTTCCTGTACAACGGTGGCAGCTCGGCGAACTTCGCCTGATTGAAGATCGTGTGGAAGATCGTGCCGCCCTCCTGCCAGCCAGGAGAGTAGTATCGCTGCGTCACCTTCTGGAAGCCGAGCTTTTCGTCGTCATAGGGGCCGATATACTCGACCGCGTCGATCGTCCCGCGCTCGAGAGCGGGATAGATGTCGCCGGGTGCGATCTGCTGCGGCACCACTCCGACGCGCGCGGCGATCGTGCCGGCGAGCCCCGCGATGCGCATCTTCAGGCCGCGCAGATCGTCGACGCTGCGGATCTCCTTCTTGAACCACCCGCCCCATTGCATCCCTGTATTGCCGCAGGGATAGCCGACGACATTGTATTTCTTGAGGAACTCGTTCGTCATGGCCAGCCCGTCGCCGTAGTAATACCAGGCGTTCTGTGCCCGCGGACTCATCATGAACGGCGCGGCGGCCGTGAGGGAAAAGGTCGGATCCTTGCCGACATAGAAGAGGAGCCCGGTATAGGCCGCCTCCACTGTCGCGTTCTGGACCGCGTCGAGCGCCTGCAGCCCGCCCACGATCTCGCCTGCGGAGAATTGCTGGATGAGGAAGCGCCCCTCCGTGAGCTCCGCCACCGCCCGGCAGAAGCGCTCGCCGGCCCCATAGGTGATGTCCAGGTTGCGCGGAAAGCTCGACGTCATGCGCCAACGGATCTGCGGCAGTGACTGGGCGATTGCCGGAGCGGCGACCATGCTCCCGGCGAGGGCCGCGGCGGATTTGAGGAATAAGCGACGTGTCATCGAGCTCCCCCTGCAGGTGGGAGTTCGGCGATCGAGCGCCCTCCCGGAGAGAGCAAAGCAATGAGCTTGCCGGACCGGCCGGGTGGCCTCGGGTAAGTTCCTTGCCGGCCGCCACGCCGTTCGCCATCATCGTGCCCGCCCGACATGGCTGCCGAGCCCTCGCCCGGAATTTGCGGCCCTGTCCGGCGCAGGGGCGCCACACTCCATGAAACAGCCTTCCGAGCCCGCACGCCTCGGCATCGTCCTCTACGAGGGCGTCGAGCCCATCGACCTCGGCGGGACGGCCGGTGTCGTCTCGATGGCGTCGAGGATGCTGCCGCATCTCTCGAGCGTCCTCGTGGCGGAGCAGGCCGGACCGGTTCGGCTCGCCGGAGGCGTCACCGTGCTCGCAGAGGCGGATTTCGCGACCTGTCCGCCTTGCGACGTCTTCGTGGTCTGCGGCGGACCGGGATGGCGGGAACAGATTGCCAACGCGGCGATGCTCGGCTTCCTGCGCTCCCGCGCAAGGGAGCAGGTCGCGTCCGTGTGCACGGGAGCGCTGATCCTCGCGGCCGCCGGCATCCTGGACGATACCCGCGCAACGACGCGGCGTCGGGCGGCGGGCTCGGAAGCCACTTCCCCGCTGGACACCCTGAGGAGCCTGGCCCCGACCACAGAGCCGGAAGCAGCGCTCATCGTCGAGGATCGCGGCGTGGTCACGAGCGGCGGGGTCTCGCTCGCAATCGATGGGACGCTCTATCTGATCGGAAGGATCTACGGGACCGATGCGCGCGACGAGGTCGCGCGCCTGATCGAATACGACCGGGCCTTCGAGGCGAACCGGCGCGCCCTCGGGATCGTCGGTCCATAGCGCCGAACACCTCGCGCACGCCGGAGCCCGGCGGCGCGAAGCGATCCGGCGCTATCCTCAGGCGCCCGGCCAGACCTCGTCCCGCTCGGGGATGCCCGCAGCGTCGATCAGCTTCTGCATTCCGAGGATGTCGAACAGCGACTCGCCGGCGCCGACCCGGCGGCGGATCTCGGCCTCCTTGGCGCTGCGGGCACGCGCGCCCTCGACGACCGCCTGGAGGTGCTCGCGTGGAATGACGAGGACGCCGTCGCCATCGGCCGCGATGATGTCGCCCGGATTGACCAGGACGCCGTCGCAGACGACCGGCACGTTCACGGCGCCGGGGCCGCGCTTCTGCGGGTGGGAGGGCGAGATCGAGGTCGCCCAGACGGGCAGCTCCATGGCGCGCAGTTCGTCGATGTCACGGGCCGGGCCGTCCACGACAATTCCCGCGATGCCCTTCTTCTTGGCGAAGGTGCCGGCGACGTCGCCCCAGAGGGCACCATGCTGCCCGCCGCCATTGGTGAGCACCAGGACCTGACCCGCCTGGGCGAGCTGCAGAGCCTTGTGGATCATCAGGTTGTCGCCGGGGAAGTTGTAGGCCGTGACGGCCTGGCCGACGATGCGATGGCCGGGCGCGGTGGGGCGCATACGCGGGCTCATCAGGGCCATGCGGCCGGCCACCGACCCGAGGGCCTCGTGCAGGTCCGCGATGGCATAGCGTCCGGCCTCGGCGACCAGCTCGGGGTCGGCCGCCGGGATGCGCGTGTAGATCGCGCCGGGATGGGACAGCATCATGGGGCCTACTCGGGCTTGGCGCCGGTCTTGCGGACGATCTCGCCCCAGCGCTCGACGTTGGTCTTGAGGAGCGCCAGGAACTCGTCCGGCGTGGTGGCGTAGGGCTCGGCGCCGATCTTGCGCATGAAGGCGATCATGTCGGGTTCCTTCAGGATCTCGTTCACGTCGCCGTTGATCTTCTTCACGATGGCCGGGTCGATGCCGGCGGGCGCCAGCATGCCCCACCAGGGGTTCACGTCGATGCCGGGCAGCCCCGATTCCTTGAGCGTCGGCACGTCGGGCGTGACCGAGGTCCGCTCGGCGCTGGTCACGGCGAGCGCGCGGACCTGGCCGCCCTGGACCTGGCCGATGACGGAGGGCACGGCCGCGACGCCGGCCTCGACATGGCCGCCCGAGATGTCCGTGATCGCCTGCGCGATGCCGCGATAGGCGACATGCGTCATCTTCAGGCCGGCCTCCTGCTTGATCATCTCGCCGATGATGTGGTTGACCGAGCCGACGCCGGACGTGGCGTAGTTGAAGGGATTCTGGCTCGCCTTCGCCTTGGCCAGGAACTCGCGGAAATCCGCCACGGGCAGCTTGGGGCTGACGATCACGTAGAAGGCGCCGCGCGAGAAGGTCGCGACGGGCTGGAAGTCCTTCACCGAGTCGAAGCTCTGGTTGGCGTAGAGGTGCGGGTTGATCGCCTGCGAGCCCTCGTAGGTGACGAGCAGCGTGTAGCCGTCCGGCGTCGTCCTCGCGACGCTCGCCGTTCCGACATTGCCGGCCGCGCCGGCCAGGTTCTCGACGACGACGGGCTGGCCCCAGCGCTTGCTCAGCTTCTCGCCGATCGCCCGGGCGAGCACATCCGTGGTCCCGCCGGCCGCCTGCGGCACGACGAGCTTCACGAGCCGGGTCGGGTAATTCTGGGCCGTCGCGGGGGAAGTGGCCGCGAGGCCGGACAAGACAGTGCCGAGAACAAGCGCGGCGTGGCGCCGAGTGAACATGGATCCTCCCTGGCCCGGCGGGTTTCGTGCCGCCGGAGCCCTCAACAGCGAAGCTTACGGGCGAAGCTCATGCGACAAGCTGGACAGGTTGTCGACTGCCCGCCGGCTCCGCGGCCGGGAGATCGGGCCGGCTACTCGCCCTTGCCCGGCAGCACCTGGTTGATGATCTGCCGCGCCGTCGTGCCGATGACGCGGCCCGCACGGCTGTCCTTCGTCATGGAAGTCATGAACGCCTTCGCCTGTTTCAGGGTGACGTGGGGCGGAAGCGGCGCGACCTCCGGGTCCGTCTTCACCTCGAGGATCACGGGACGATCCGCCGAGAGCGCCTCCTCCCAGGCCTCCCCCAGCTTCTCGGGATCATCGACATAGATGCCCTTCAGGCCGATCAGGTCGGCGAAGCGGGCATAGGGCACGTTCGGGATGTCCTGGCTCGCGTCGTAGCGCGGGTTGCCGTCCATCACGCGCTGCTCCCAGGTGACCTCGTTCAGGTCCTCGTTGTTGAAGACGCAGACGACGAGGCGCGGGTCGCGCCAGCGCTTCCAGTACTTCTGGACCGTGATCATCTCGGCGAGGTTGTTCATCTGCATGGCGCCGTCGCCGACGAGCGCCACGACGGGCCGGCCCGGATGGGCGAACTTGGCGCCGATCGCGTAGGGCACCGCGGCGCCCATGGAGGCGAGCCCGCCGGAGAGCGAGGCCATCTGGCCCTGCTTCGCCTTGAAATCGCGGGCGTACCAGTTGGCGCATGAGCCGGAATCGCTGGTGACGATCGCGTTCGAGGGCAGCCGCGGGGACATCTCCCAGACGACCCGCTGCGGGTTGACGGGATTGGCGGACGTCATGGCGCGCGCCTCCAGCACGCCCCACCACTCGCGGATGTTGCCCTCGATCTCCTCGCGCCAGGTGCGGTCCTCCTTGTGTTTCAGCATCGGGATGAGCGCCCGCAGGGTCTCGGCGGCATCGCCGTGCAGGTTCACCTCGCAAGGGTAGCGGAGCGACAGCATCGAGGGCTCGATGTCGATCTGCACCGCCCTCACCTGCCCGTCCGGCGGCAGGAACTCGGCCCAGGGAAAGCCCGTGCCGACCATCAGCAGCGTGTCGGCGCCGTTCATCATGTCCGAGGAGGGGCGCGTGCCGAGAAGGCCGATCGCGCCGGTCACGAAGGGCAGGTCGTCCGGCAGCGCGGCCTTGCCGAGAAGCGCCTTCGCTATGCCGGCGCCCAGCACCTCAGCGGTCTGGACCACCTCCGGCGCGGCGCCCGCCGCGCCAGCCCCGATGAGGATGGCGACCTTGGAGCCGGCATTCAGCACCTCGGCCGCGCGGGCGAGGTCGCTCTCGCGCGGGATCACCCGCGGCCGGGAATACCCCACGCCCGTGCGGGTAAAACCGTGGGCGACGGGCGGATCCTCGTAGGTCTCCTTCTGGATGTCCTTCGGCAGGACGATCGTCGCGACGCCGTTGCGGGCGATGGCGGTGCGGATGCCCCGGTCGACGAGGAGCCGGACCTGCGCGGCCGCCCCGGCCTCCTGCACGAATTCGGAGACGTCGGCGAAGACGCGGTCGAGGTTGAGCTCCTGCTGGTAGCTGCCGCCCCGCACGCTGGCCTCGGCCTGGCCGCAGATCGCGAGGACGGGGGCGTGGTCGAGCTTGGCGTCGTAGAGGCCGGTCAGGAGATGCGTCGCGCCCGGCCCGCCGGTGGCGAGGCAGACGCCGATCTCGCCCGTGAACTTGGCGTGGGCGACCGCCATGAAGGCCGCCATCTCCTCGTGCCGGACCTGGATGAACTCGATCCCGCCATCCCGCTGCAGGGCCCCGATGACGCCGTTGATGCCGTCTCCGGAATAGCCGTAGATCCTGGTGACGCCCCATTCCTTCAGTCGCCCGACGAAGAAGTCGCTCACCATCGCCATCGTTTCCTCCCTGCACGCCACGGCACAGGGCGGCAACGCCGCCCCGTGCCAGGGAGTTCAGGGAGAGAAAGCCGCGAGGCCGTGGCCCCGCGGCGATCGCCTTACTGCTGGGCCGGCGAGGCTCCGCCCGTGGCACCAGCACCGGCGCCGGCACGACCGGCCCCGGAGGCACGGGCCGCGCCGCCGGCAGCCGAGCCGGAGCCGCTACCCTCGACCGAGGCGCCGCCGCCGTTCCGGCCGGACACGCTGCCGGTCGAATCCATGCGGTTGCCGCCACGGGCGCCGGAGGTCATCTCCCGGCTGCCGCCGTCGCTCCGGGTGTTCACCTCGTTGCGGGTGCCGGTGCGGACGCCCACCGAGACGCCGGTCCGCTCGCGCGTGCCGACGGAGACGCTGTCGCGATCGTAGCTGCGGACACGCCGGCTGCGGACGGTCACGCTATCCGGCTCCGAATAGCTGCGCACGACCGTGCGGCGGCGAACCGTCGGGGCCGGCTC